>NZ_KB913017.1:2952264-3320680 GCF_000383975.1 Natronorubrum tibetense GA33
CATGCTCTATCCGTGTACGATCCTGAAGGGTCGCGGCTCGACGGACACCCACATCACCATCGCCTTCGCGGGCGAGGGCCAGGACATCGACACCGGCGCGAAGGTCTACCACAACGCGCCCGACACCAGCTCGACGATCGAGTCCAAGTCGATCTCCAAGGACGGCGGGCGCACCAACTACCGCGGCCTCGTCCACATCGCCGACGGCGCGGAGAACTCCTCGACGGCCGTCGAGTGTGACGCGCTGATGTTCGACAACGAATCGACCTCGGACACCATGCCGTACATGGAGATCGAGGAGTCGAAAGTCGACGTTGCCCACGAGGCCACCGTCGGCAAGATCGGCGACGAGGACATCTTCTACCTCCAGTCGCGCGGACTGGACGACGACGACGCCAAGAAGATGATCGTCGCCGGCTTCATCGAGCCGATCACGGAGGAACTGCCGATCGAGTACGCGGTCGAACTCAACCGTCTCATCGAACTCGAGATGGAGGGGAGCCTCGGCTGATTGGGTCGATGAGCGAACGGAACTCACCCCGTCGAACGCGGTCGAACGGCCGATCGAACAGTGTCGTCAGCAGGCCGGCCCCGGCAGAACCGGCTTCGAGAGCCAGATACGCATGACAGGCGGAACGAACACCGGGACGACGCGGCTTCGGTGTTTCGACTGCGGATACGAGTACGGCTATCTGGGATCGAAACCGCACCCGGGTCGGTGTCCGTCGTGTGACTCGAGGTGCGTGTCGCCGGCCGGCGAACTCGTCGTCGTTGACGTCAAAAAGTGGCAAAACGCCACCGGGCTCTCGAAAATCTGGGTCCACACGATCGACGAACGGGACCGCCGGTTCCGGTTCGAGATCGCAGCGGCCGGAAGCGAGGGGAAGGTCGTCGCCGTGATCGTCGGAGAGACCGCGTTCGATCCGGCGATCGATCCGTCGCTCCGGCATCTCCCCCCTGTCGTTTCGGAGGTGGTCGCTCACCTCGGCGTCTCCGACCTCGAGCCGAGGCGGACGTCGCCCGCTTGAGTTCCAACGGGGGCGCCGTAACTGCCCGTAATGTTTAGCCGCTCGTTTGTTGATGATAGCGAGGCGAACCGAGGCGGCGATGGACAACCATTAGTTCCGGCCTGCGAACAGTCATCTATGGAGACGACGGACGCCTTTGCCGGCCTCGAGTGTGTCGACTGCGGGGGGAGCTACGACCCGGCCGACGTATCCCACCGCTGTCCCGACTGCGACGGCTTTCTCGACCCGACCTACGACTACGACGCGATCGATCTCGATCGGGAGACGCTCGCCGCTCGGCCGTTCGACTCGCTGTGGCGCTACGAGGAACTACTCCCGTTTACGCGTGAGTCCGCGGTGACGACGAACGAGGGCGCGACGGCGCTGGTCGACTGTCCCGACCTGGCCGACGAACTGGGTATCGACCGGCTCCTCATCAAGGATGAGGGCCGGAATCCAACCGGATCGACGACCGATCGCGGCCTGTCGGTCGCCCTGACGGCCGCCAGCCAGCACGGCGCGAGCGACGTCGCCCTCGCGACGACGGGCAACGGCGGACAGGCTGCCGCCGCGTACGCAGGGCGAGCCGGACTCGAGTCACACTCCTACGTCCCCTCGCGCTCGAGTTTCTCGAACAAGGCGATGATCAACGTCCACGGCGGCGACATGAACGTCGTCGGCGGCCGGTATGACGACGCCGTCGGCGCGTTCGAGGAGGGGCTGGCCGAAAACGACGACTGGTACTCGGTGCAGTCGTTCGTCATGCCGTACCGCCACGAAGGGGCCAAAACGACGCTGTACGAAATCGTGGAGGGACTCGAGTGGGAGGTCCCCGATATCGTGGCCTATCCGACCGGCGTCGGCGTCGGTCTCATCGGCGCGTATAAGGCCGCGACGGAGCTCCGAGAGCTCGGACTGGTCGACGACCTCCCCGGACTGTACGCCGCCCAAGCCGACGGCTGTGCGCCCATCGTCGACGCGTTCGAGAACGGCCACGACGAGCACGAGCCGGTCGAAACGCCGGATACGATTTGCGGCGAAATCGAGATCGCCGATCCGCCGGCGAGTGCGCGGGTGCTCGAGGCGCTGGCCGAGACCGACGGCGGTGCGGTTGCGACCGAGGATCGGGACATCCTCGAGGCCGCGGTGCAGGTGGCCCAGCACGAGGGCCTCGAGATGGCACCGAGTCCGGCCGCGGCCGCAAGCGGGGTCTGGGAACTCGCCGAGCGCGGCGAGTTCGACGGAAGCGAAACGGTCGTCATCGTTAACACCGCCTCGGGGAACAAAGAGGGGGACGTGCTGCGCAGTCACCTGATGAGTCAGGGCGTGTAGCGACGGTTGCGAGGCGCTCGACATCCGGCTACGGTTCGCTGCGCTGCGAAACTCGATTCGAGGAGAGTGCGGTTTCGGTATTCCGGAGTACCCGTGCAATTCGCAGTAGTACAGAGAAACAATCTAACGCAGCGGACTGTGATCTATCCACAACTGGCCGGAACTCCGTACAAGAGACAGGTCATGAAGAGATCTGGGCGTCTATCGGGCTCTCAAGGTACTTTCAGACTCATTCTTGATAGACTGCTTCGGGGTCAAGAGCGACGCAGTGGACCGTCCAGCAGTCACCCCGCTCGATGCCAACCTTGTGACCATTTCGACAATCCGTATTGGGTCCCCGCCCTCCATCGGGGCCACAACAGCCACGGTAGACCTCCAGATCTAGTGTCGTTTCGACCATGTCCTCCGGATTTAGCAGGGGCCAGCCGTCTGCCCCCGGAATGGGACTATCATCAGGGCTCTCCAGATAGCGTCCTTCCGAGACGTAATCCGGCTCACCAGCGCCCAATTCTGCCAGCTGCATCGGGCTTTTCTTCTCGGAGAGTAACGTCTCGTCAGTGAATTTGGTTATCGACCGAGTTACGGCTGTATCGCATTCCAGACATCGATAGACGACCATGGTTTCAGCTTTAATCTCTCCTGATAATAACTATGTCCGATTTACGCCCTGTCTCCTGCACGGCAGAGAGTATCTATCCTATCCGGCAGGTTGACCTGCGGTACATTGGCATTTGCAGTTGCGGAACCGGCTGTCGTATTTCCACAGCGAGTTTTCGATACCGAAATCACATCACCGACTACTGGCAACCACTGAACGTCAGCGAGGACTGAATCGGCCGGTCCGATAGCCGTCGCCGGCGTCCTCGTCAGTGTTCTGCTCGTCGGCGTTTTGCTCTCCACTCTCGTCGATATCGTCGTAGATGTCGATGTGGTGGACCGCACTCGGCGAGAGGAGTCGACCGCCCTCGAGTTCGAGCCAGCCGTTCCCGTGAACGACGATCGGTCCTTCGTAGAGTGGCTCGGCATCGGCGGCGGCCTCGTCGTAGATAACGACGTCTCGATAGGCGCGCGTAAGCGGGTTCATGTCGCCGCTGAATATCGATTCGGTGGAGGCTACCGGAAACATCGATACTGAGAGATGATAGCCGCCCAACTGATAAGTGTATCGCGATCGACAGCCGCGAGGTTAGTGTCGGCGTCAGTCGCCGTCAGTCGTCATTGTTCTCCGCCGTCGCACCGTCACCGGGCCCCTTCTTCGAGTTCTCGAGCGAGCCGGCTTTCGCCTCGTCGACGACGTCGATCGAGACGCCGGCTTCCATCCCGCGATTCCGGTTCGCGTCGCCGAACCCGGCGCTCAGCACGCGGGTGAGGGCGTCCTCGACGTCCTCGTCGAGTTCGGTGATCCGGTCGGATTCGACCTCGATGACGAACCCGGTGGTGATGTTCGGCGAGGTCGGGAGGAACAGCACTTCTCGCCCGTCTTCGGTGATTTTTCCGGTCTTGAACGCCGTCATCCGAAGGCCGTTCCAGGTCTCGAGTTTGACGGGTTTCTGGAGGGAATCTTGCTCGCCGAAGGCCGTTTCGGCGGCCATCTTCGAGGCGTTGTAGACGACTCGCATGACGGGGACGCGGTTCGCGACGTTATCGACGACGCGTTCGACGAGGCCGCCGACGGTCGTTCGCATGAGGTAACCGACGGAGAAGGTGAGAATGGTAAAGACGGTCAGTGCGACGATGACGCGGAGAAACTGTGCGAGCTGTTCGCGAGTCTGCTGGGCCTGCCCCCCGTCGCCCGGGATCAGCGGCTCGAGGGCCTCTGCCTCGAGGATGAGGCCGGGAGTGAGCCCCGCGACGAGCCCGTAGAGCCAGTAGATAACGTAGAGGGTGACGAGAATCGGGCCGAGGACGATGAGCCCGCTCGCGAAATCTCGCTTCCACGAAGCCATGTACACCAACTCACACTAGGGGATTATGAGCCCTTCCCTTTAGCGTCCGAGGATCGCCCGCAGGGCGAACCAGACGTTTTCCTTCCGTTCGGTGAGGCGACGATACATGTACGACTTCCACCGGTCGCCGTAGGGGATGTACTGGTAGACCGGATACTCCGCGGCGAGTTCGTACTGGGCGTCGTCTCGAACGCCCATGAGCATCTGAATCTCGAACTCGGTGCCGTGTTCTTCGTGGAGTTCGATCGCGCGCTCTATCATCGCCGGATCGTGGCTGCCGACCGCGATTCCGCGGTCGTAGTGTTCGAACGCGTACTCGAGCAGCGCCTCGTACTCGTGGTTGACTCGCGCCGAACTCGAGTACGAGATCTTGTCGGGTTCGTCGTACGCTCCTTTGACGAACCGGACCTTTCCGGGGACGTCTGCGAGCCGTTCGACATCCGCCCGAGTCCGTTTCAGGTTCGCCTGCACGCAGACGCCGACCCGGTACTCGTCGTCGCTGCCGTACTCGCGAGCGAGGTCTTCGAACGCGTTGAGCGTCACGTCGGTCGTCGTGTGGTCCTCCATGTCGATCCAGACGAAGACGCCGTGGTCGGCCGCCGCGGCGACGACGTCCTCGAGTTCCTCGCGGAAGACGTCCTCGCCGAGGTCGAGTCCGAGCTGGGAGGGTTTGATCGAGATCGCGGCCTCTAGATTCGAGTTCGCGATGTCGCCGGCCAGCGCGCGGTACTCCGCGGCGTCGGATCGCACGGGCGGGCGTTCGTCGTAGTGTTCGCCCAGCAGGTTGACGATCGCCCGGACGTTGCGGCCGTTGAGTTGCCGGACGTGATCGAGCGCCTGTGCGGGGGACTCTCCGGCAACGAAGCGGTTCGCGATCGGTGGAATCATGTTCTCTAGTTGGATTGCCAGTCCTAAGGGAGTTTGTGTGCGGAACGGTCCGTTCGCATTGGCCGTGGCGGATCGCTCCCGGCCGACGCTACAGCCAGAGATTGAGTGCGACGATCAGACACTGCGCGACCAGCACTGCGGCGAAGACGGCCAGCGTGGTGGCATCGAGGAGGAGCCGGAGTTCAGCCGACTCGTCGACTCCCGCGAGGGTTCGACCGAGCCAGCGGAAGCCTACGTACAGTCCGAGCAAGGCGATCGGAAAGGCCACGAGCACTGCCAGCGTCGATGCGTGCTTGGGACCGTACCGGTAGTGGGTGTCGACGGTAAAGCGGATACGTACCGTCTCAGCGAGGGTGCCGTACGACAGAGCGCTCACGATGGCGCTCGCACAGACGATGAACAGCCCGCCGAACGACGTCGGTCGAATCCGTGCCGCGGTACCGGTAGTGTTGTGTATTCCCATCGCGAATGGACACACGACGCGGCCCTGCAAAACGGCTCGAGCACGACTTCAGGTCGCGTAACTGCGACAGTCGCTTTCGCTCTGTAGTTCGGGAACACACCTACCGCAAGCGGGAAGGGTGGCGTCTGTCGGTCCCGTCGCCTCCGAAACGACGTTCGACGCGATCCCGTTCCCCATGTGTATTCAAAATCTGTATATGCTCTGTATGGATACTGTGGATAAGATATTAATATCTGTTTCACCTGAGGTCACGTATGACGGCAGGACCGCCGATTGACGACATCCACTTCGATGACGCACCGAACGTCGACTCCGTTCCCGGACCGAACACGCGAGCACTGCTCGAGAAACAACAGGAGATCGACAGCAGCGCGGTCGCCTATCCCAACGACATTCCGATCGCCTTCGAGGAAGGGAAAGGTGCGACGGTTCGCGACGCCGACGGCAATACCTACATCGACATGTTCGCCGGGATCGGCGTACTCAACGTCGGTCACTCGAACCCCTATGTCTTGGAGGCCGTCCACGAGCAGGCCGACAAGTTCGTCCATACCGTCGATTTCCCGACGGAAGCGCGACTCGAGTTGATCGAGAAGCTCAACGAGATCGCCCCGGCAGGCCTGAAGGACAACAACCGAGTCGTTTTCGGCGGTCCGACCGGCAGCGATGCGGTCGAGGCGTCGATCAAACTCGCCAAGTACAACACGGGCGGTGACGGCCTCATCGCGTTCCGGGGCTCCTACCACGGGGCGACGCCGGGCGCGATGAGCCTCACCTCGAACAAGAAATTCAAGGAGGCGTACACGCCGATGCTCCCCGAAGTTACTCACGTCCCCTACCCCTCGACGTTCGCCGACAACGAGGTCGGCGACGCGGAATCGATCTGCTCCCGGCCGGCCTCGGAGTGCTGTGGCTCTTACTCCTGTGCCCGCGCGCTCGAGGAGGTCCAGCAGGTCCTCGAGGATCCGTACGGCGGCCTCGCGAACCCCGCCGGGATTTTCGTCGAGCCAATTCAGGGCGAGGGCGGAATCATCGTGCCGCCGGAGGGATTCTTACAGGGGCTGCGCGATCTCGCCGACGACAACGATATCCCCCTGATGTTCGACGAGATTCAGAGCGGCCTCGGTCGGACGGGCGAGTGGTGGGCCAGCGACTGGCACGGCGTCACGCCCGACATTATGACCACTGCGAAAGCACTGGGAGGCGTCGGCTTCCCGCTTTCCGCGACGATGTACAAGGAAGAACTCGACACGTGGGGGCCGGGCGACCACGCCGGAACCTACCGCGGCCACGTCGTCGGCATGCGGGCCGGGACCCGCGCCATCGAGTACATCCAGGACCACGACCTGCTCGCACACGCCCGCGAACTGGGCGAGTACATTCGCGGTCGACTACAGGAAGCGGCCGACGGGAACGACCGCCTCGTCGACGTCCGTGGTAAGGGTCTCTTCATCGGTGCTGAGTTCGTCGACGCCGACGGCGCACCCGATGACGACGCCGTCGATGCGATCCAGCAGTACTGCTTCGAGCACGGGGTCCTGATCTGGACGGCCGGCCGACACGGCAACGTCGTTCGATTCGTCCCGCCGCTCGTGCTCACCCACGACCTCGCCGAGACCGCACTCGACGTGGTCGTCGAGGCCATCGATCACGTGACCGACGCGTAACGACCGACCGCAACTCACCGCAGTTCCACACCCCATTTCGAGCGTTTCTATGTCCGATACGGATCCCATCGAAACCGACGGCGCACCGAGCAACGACAACCCCTACTCCCAGGGCGTCCAGGCCGGCGACACGCTGTACGTCTCCGGCTACGGCCCCGTCGATCCGGAGACCGACGAGGTTGTCGATGGCGATATTCGAGAGCAGACCGAGCGCGTCCTCGAGAACATCGCGGCTGTCGTCGACGAGGTCGGCGGTGACGGTCTCGAGGATGTCGTCAAGGTCACGGTCTACCTGACCGATCTCGAGGACTACGACGCGGTCAACGAGGCCTATGGCGCGATGTTCGGCGAAGAGCCACCGGCTCGAGTCTGCGTGGAGGTCTCGCGGCTCCCGGAAGACGTTCGCGTCGAGCTAGACGCCATCGCGTACCTCGGGTAGTTCGCGTCGAACCCCGATCTGCTGTTCGATACGCTTACTGAACGGACCTATTTGTGGGGCCGGTCCGAAGGGGTACGTCCAGCACCGATACTCGACGCAGCTCCTGCAGACCGCACGGTGGAGCGGTAAACGTCGTTTCGACCACGGTTAAGTAGCTCCCCCGCCTACAACCGGCAAGAATGGCCTACGACGTGCGAAACAGGTTGACCGACCTCCGGCGGGAGCTCCACCGCTACCCCGAACCCGGCTGGCGGGAGTTCCGGACGACCGGCCGGATCGTCGAGGAACTCGAGCGGATCGGCGTCGACGAGATCGCGATCGGCCGCGACTGCCTCGCGAGCGACGCCCGAATGGCCGTCCCCGACGAGGCGGAGATCGAACCCTGGCTCGAGCGCGCCCGCGAGGCCGGCGTTCGCGAGGACGTACTGGAGCGGACGGCCGACGGACACACCGGCGTCGTGGCCGTCCTCGAGCGCGGCGAGGGGCCGTCGGTCGGCTTGCGGGTCGACATGGACGCCACGGCGATCAGCGAGTCAGACGAACCCGGTCACCGGCCCGCAGACGAGAGCTTTCGCTCGGAGCACGACGGTTACATGCACGCCTGTGGTCACGACGCCCACGTCGCGATGGCACTCGGCACGCTCGAGGCGGTCGCGGCGAGCGAGTTTACGGGGACGTTTACGGTGTTCTTCCAGCCCGCCGAGGAGATTTCGGGCGGCGGCAAGGCGATGGCCGAAGGGGGCTATCTCGACGACGTCGATTACCTGCTCGCCATCCATTTGGGGCTCGATCACCCGACGGGGTCCGTCGTCGCCGGCGTCGAGAAGCCGCTCGCGATGGCCCATATTACGGTGACGTTCGAGGGTGCGAGCGCACACGCGGGGAAAGCCCCCAACGAGGGTGCCAACGCAATGCAGGCGGTTGCGACCGCGATTCAGAACGCCTACGCGATTCCGCGCCACGCCGAGGGGATGACCCGCGTGAATTTCGGCTGCATCGAGGGCGGCACCGCGAGCAACGTCATCGCCGAGGAGATCACCATCGAGGGTGAGGTCCGCGGGGAGACGACGGCGCTGATGGAGTACACGCGGACGGAACTCGAGCGCGTCTGCTACGCCGCCGCGGAGATGCACGACTGCGACGTGACCCCGCGGATGATCAGCGAGTCGCCGAGCGTCGACAGCGACCCCGCGCTGCGGGATCTGGTCGGCGAGGTCGCGCGACGGACCACCGGCGTCTACGAGGTCATCGAGACCGCCGAACTCGGCGCAAGCGAGGACGCGACCTACCTCATGGAACGCGTCCAGGAGTCCGGCGGACTGGCCTCGTACGTCCTCGTCGGCACGGACCACCCGACCAACCACCAGACGCCCACCTTCGACATCGACGAGGAGAGCCTCGGGATCGGCGTCTCGGTGTTGACCGACACCGTCCTCGAGTGCGCCCGTCGACGACCCTGATCCCGCTCGCCGGCGTCCGTCGTTCTCGGTACGAACGCCGCGTCGCCACATGTGTTTCAAAACACATGTCTATCGAATCAGAAACATTAATTCGCGGGATGCCCGTGTACCCTGTATGAGTCAGGATGACGTGCCGGCGTCTCTGGAGACGGCAGCCGATGCCGACCGACCGCGCGGAATTCTTACGCCCTCCGATCGCGACTTCCTCCTCGGGCGAAAGACGGATTACACTGATCACTCGAAGAAACAGAAGCGCAACCGGATTCGCCGCCGCGTCCGAAACGCGGTTCTCGATTTCAGCATTCTGTTCGAGTACATGGAAGAGCGGGACCGAAAGACTGTCTTCGATCCCGACGACGACGAACGCGACGCCTACACGCAGGGGATCACCGATATGCTCGCCTTTCTGCACCTCGGGACGATCGGGTATCACACCCCCTTCAAGGACATGCTCTCGGAGGGCGTCGGCCAGGCCGAACAGCGTCTCGCAGGCTCGAACTACCGGATGGTCAACGTCGAGTTCAACGTTGAACCGGTGGGCCAGATCGACGTCGACGAAGTCGTCGCAAAACTCGAGAACGAGGAGTTCGCCCAGCTTACCGACGAGGAACTCCGCGCGTTCGTGCGCCTGTTGACTATGTCCGACGAGTTCTCGCCCGAGTCGGCCCGCGAGGAGATCAAGGACCGCGTCGACGAGTACACCAGTCAGGTCAGCGAGAGCGCCGCAGAGCGCGAGCGAAAACTCGAGGAACTCACGAACTGACCGTCGAGTGACGGCGTGACGTCGACTCGAGCCGAAGACGTCGAGATGACGTTTCGGTTCCGGCTTCGCCTTTTGTGACTTTCCGTCGTAACTCGGTTGCTGGCTCGAGCACGACGCCGTCCGTTCGAGCTCGTTTCTGTCCTCCGTCCGGCTCACTCCTGTTGTCTGTGATGACTATAGTATGTGGTTCGGTTTGTACTCAGAACGTTCATACGAACGCGTGCTTCCAGTAGATATCTAGTTACAACTTTCGCGTAGCCTCGGGTAGCGCATTACAATTGTGGGTTAATATGGAAATAATAAAACGACCGGTCGATATATCGCATCGTTGAATATCTCCGTAACCGACGCATCCGATAAACGTAATCTGTGTATGTTAGATACAAAAAGGAAATATTTATGCGAGAGACTGACAATTGGTCCGGTATGCTATCGCGAAGCATGGTAGATGCAACACGGGGACGGTGTGTGCAAACGGTAACCGGTTGCTCGAGTAGCGGGGGTGTTGAACCGTGAGCGACGCCGAGAAGGGGGCGATCGATCGGTTCTTCGACGAGCTCGATCCGATCGTCTTCGCGTTCGGTGCGCTGCTGACGGTCGGCGTGATCGTCGCGTTCTTCATCGATCGGAACTTCGTCGCAAATGGAATCCAGACCGTCCAGGGGGAGATGGTCGGCTACCTGAACTGGGCGCTGCTGGTGATCGTCTTCCTGATCGTCCTCTTCCTGTTGTTCCTGATCGTCGGCCCGTGGGGGAAGATCAAAATGGGGGACGAGGACCCCGAGTACAGCTTCTTCTCGTTTTTCACGATGCTATACTCGGCCGGATTCGCCGCGGGTGTCGTGTTCTGGGGACCGACGGAGGGGCTGTTCTACTACGCCGATCCGAACCCGCTGTTCGGCGTCGAAGCCGAATCCGGTGCAGCAATGTCGTACGCGATCCAGCAAACGCTGTTCCACTGGGCCCTGCCACAGCTCGCAGTGTTTACCATTATGGGAATCGCGATCGGCTACTTCGCGTACAACTACGATAACGTTCCGCTGCGGGTGTCCTCGGCGCTTACGCCGATTCTCGGGAAAGAAAACCTCGACGGCCCGGCCGCCAAGGTGATCGACATCCTCGCCGTCTTCGCGACGATCGGTGGGGTCGCAACCTCGCTGGGGTTCATCGGTAGCCAGTTCATCAGTGGACTGGACTACCAGTGGGGGATCGACATGGGCGACGCCGGCATCCTGATCGTGGTGACGACCATGACGATCCTGTTTACGATCTCGATGGTGCTCGGGGTCGACAGGGGGATCCGGCGACTGTCGAACTTCAACATGGGGCTGTTCGCTGTGATCATGGTCGTGACGTTTATTGTGGGGCCGACGATGTTCCTCCTGTTACTCGGTTCGCAGGCCTTGGGTGGGATGATCAGCGACTTCGTGTCGATGAGCCTCTACACCGGTGCCGGAGAGGAGGGTGCCACCGGCTGGGTCGAGGCTTGGACCGTTTTCTACTGGGCCTGGGCGCTCTCGTGGTCTCCGTTCGCGGGGCTGTTCATCGCCCGCATCTCGAAGGGCCGAACCGTCCGCGAGGTCGCGTTTACCGGGATCGTCGCGACGTCAGCGGCAACCATCCCGTGGTTCACGTTCGTCGGCGGTACTGCGGTGTGGGCACAGCACACCGGCGTCGCCGACTTCGGTGAAGTGATCGCGGGTGACGTCGGACCGGAGGTCGCCGGGTTCATCTTGTTCGATTCGCTCTCGCTCTCGATTGCCGGGGTCTCGATACCGATCGGTTCATTCCTGATACTCGGCTTCATGGTCATCGTGACGACGTTCTTCGTCACCTCGGCGGACTCCTCGACACTCGCCGTCTCGATGATGACCACCGGCGGTAAAGCGTCTCCGTCGACCATCAACCGCCTCTTCTGGGGAGTCGTCCTCGGTCTGACCGCCGCGATCCTCATGATCCTCGGCGGTGAGGGCGGTGCCGGCGCCCTGCAGGACGCAGTCGTCATCACGGGCGCGCCGTTCGCGATCGTCTGTTTCCTCGCCCTGCTCTGTCTAGTCAAGGACTTCAGCGGCAAGCGCGGTCGCGTGTTGCTTCAGGACAAGACGGTCATCTTCGGCTCGGCTCGAGGCCAGTCCGACGACGAGCCGTCGGCGGCCGCCGAACCTAGCGACGACGACTGACTCGTCTGCGAATTTCGTTTTTGTGCGTTACACTCCGAACAGTCACGTAGAACGTCGAGGGGGTGTCGTTGCTGCCCCGATGGGGCGTCTCCGTTGGCGACTATCGTGCTCATCTATAACAACATTTAATGTACGACGTACACATTATCTGTGTATGGATAGGGACACAGCGGAACCGAACGTGGACGCCTTCCCCGGCCCCAACGCCCAGGAGTGGGTCGAGTTCCACGGCGCGAACGCGGCACCGAGCGAGTACTCCCACGAGTTCGTCTGGGACGTGACCCGGGAAGCCGACGGCCCGTTCGTGACCGACGTCGACGGCAACGTGTTGCTCGACTTTACGTGCCACATTGGCGCGGCACCCCTCGGCTACAACAATCCGAAGCTTACCGACAAGCTTCGGGAGTTCGACCTCGTCGAGCCGATGAAGATCGCCGGCCAGGACATGTACTTCGGTGCCGGCCCGACCCCCGAGGAGTCCGACGTACCGGGCTCGAGTCACCTCATGGACAAACTCGTCGAGGTCTCGAGCCAGTACGATATGGACACGGTCTTTCTCTCGAACTCCGGCGCGGAGGCGATGGAGAACGCGATGAAGATCACTAGCGACTACCGTGCGCCGTCGAAGTACGGCGTTGCGTTTTCGGGGAGCTTCCACGGTCGCACCTTCGGCACGCTCTCGATCACGAAATCGAAGGAGGTCTACACGCGCCACTACCCACAGATCGACGGGATCGAGACGATCCCGTTCTGTGCCGATCGGGGCTGTGACGCGAGCACCTGCGACTGCGGCTTCTTTACGGGTGCCGGCTCGCAGCTTCGAAACTCCCTGTCGCCCGAGGGCGGGCACATCAACCCCGACGAAATCGCCTTCCTTACCCTCGAGCCCATCCAGGGTGTCGGCGGCTACCGCTTCCCCAGCGAGGCGTTCATGCAGGAGGTCGCAGACGTCACGGACGAGTACGACATCCCGCTGGTCGTCGACGAGATCCAGTCCGGCGTCGGCCGCACCGGCAAAATCTGGGCTTCGGATCACTACCCCATCGATCCCGACGTCATCTCCGCCGCGAAGGCGCTTCGCGTCGGCGCGACCATTTCGCGCTCCGAGATCTTCCCCAGCGAAAAGAACCGGCTGGGGTCGACGTTCGGCGGCGGCGATCTCCTGGGATCGATGATGGGGACGTTCACCCTCGAGGCCATCCAGGAACACGATCTGCTCGACAACGCAACCCAGCGCGGGGAGCAGGCCAAGGAACTGCTGCGCGACGACTCGCCCGACCACGTCCAGGACGTCCGTGGCAAGGGCCTGATGCTCGCGGTCACCTTCGATACGCCCGAACGGCGCGCCGCCGTGGTCAAAGAGTCGCTAAAGCGTGGGTTGTTGACGCTCGGCTGCGGAAAGAAGACGATTCGACTCCTCCCGCCGCTGGACTCGAGCGAGCGCGAGATCGAACTCGGAATCGGGATTTTCGTCGAGGCGATCGAGGCGGCCGGTGCGAGCGTGAAAGCCGCGTAATCGGATTTCGTTTTTTCGCCTCGAGCTTTGGGTTCGACATCCCTCCAGTGCCACGTTACCTACGTGTGGTGGCGCGCGCTGGACCGCGGTGAACGAAAGCGAGGCGCAACCATCGGGAGCGCCTCGAAAAGCGAACGGTGACCAGCGGGAACCGTGAGTCGAGTGAACCGCGGTCCGAAACTGCGCGAGGGACGAGCGAACGAACGGTGTGAGTGAGCGAGTCGGTTGGGGAGGATGTGGAATCCCTAGTCGCCAGTGTGAGCAGCCCACCTCGCTTTGTGAGTTATGGCCAACAGCTCTCAAATCGTGGCACCTAGGGTTTCCACACCCTCCCCAGCCGATTCGCTCGGTCGCTTCGCTCCCTCACTCATCCACCGGAAGACGCTTCGCGCCTTCCGAGCCATCATTCACTCCGTTCGTGATGACCTCGCGGTATTCGAACCGCGACTCACTGCCGTTCATCGCGGTTCAGCGCGCCACCAGTGTGCTCGGAGCGATTACTCGAGCGAGCGCTCGAGGACGGAAATCCCATCGAGTCCGTCCAGTGCCTCGAACACCCCCTCGAGATGCTCCCGGCCGCTCCCCTCGAGTCCGATGGTCACGGGAACCCGATTCGGTTCGTCGACGGGGCCTCGACGCGCACGCTCGAGGACATCCAACTCGGCCCCCTCGGACTCGACGGTCTCGACCACCGCACCGACAGTCGACGGCCACCCCGCGACGGCCAGCCTCGCGTCGGCGTAGCGTTCGAGTTCGTGGAGTCCGGTTCGGGTCAGTTCGGCGTGCTCGGTGAGATTGACGTTACCTCCCGAAATGACGACGCCAACGTGATGACCCTCGAGATTCAGATCGACCGAATCCGACAGCGCGGCCGCCAGCGGCGCGGCCCCGGCGCTCTCTACTACCGTCTTTGCGCGCTCGGCCAGCAGCGTTACGGCGGTCGCAATTTCGCGGTCGCTGACGCTCACCACGTCGTCGACGACCTCGCGGGCGTTCAGGAAGGTGGCCTCGAGCAGTCGCGTGTCCGCGATGCCCTCCGCGACGGTGTCGACGTCCTCGAGTTCGCGGATCTCGTCGGCCTCGAGCGACGGTTTCGCGTGATACGCGCCTTCGGGCTGGACCCCGATAACCCGAGTGTCCGGATCGTGGGCCTTGAGCACCGTCCCGATACCCGAGATCAGTCCGCCGCCGCCGATCGCCACGAGAACGGTATCGAGCTCCGAATACTGCTCGAGCAACTCGAGCCCGATCGTCCCCTGGCCGGCGATGACCGCCGGATCGTCGAAGGGGTGGACGAACGTCTCGCCGGTCCCGTCGGCGCGCTCTAAGGCGTACTCGTAGGACCGCTCGTAGATGTCGCCCTCGACGACGACCTCGGCACCGTAGCCGCGCGTCGCCTCGATCTTCGCGGCGGGCGTGACCTCGGGCACCACGATCGTCGTCTCGATATCGAGCAGTTGGCCGGCCAGCGCGACGCCCTGGGCGTGGTTGCCCGCGCTCGAGGAGATGACGCCCACCTCGCGCTCCTCGTCGGATAGCTGGGCCATCGTGTTGTACGCGCCGCGGATCTTGAACGAGCCCGTCCGCTGGACGTTCTCGAGTTTGAGCCCGACCGACGCGGCACCGCTCAGTTCGGCGAACGTGCTCGAGGTGTCCAGCGGCGTCCGATGAACCACGTCGTCGATCCGGTCGCGCGCGTTTTCGACGTCCTCGAGGCTGACGAGCGCGGACTCCGTCTCGCGCTCCCGGTTCATCCACCGCCCTCCGCGTCCGCTCGCTCGTCGACGGACGCTGGACCGTCGACATGGGGAACCGGATGCTGGTGCTCCAGTTCCCGGATCGTCTCGACCAACACGTCGACGCCGTGCTCGAGGCTGTCCTCGTCCACGTCGAACGTCGGCGTGTGATGGCTCGTCGGATGATCGGTGCCGACGATCAGGTAGGTCGCGAGTCCGCCGTCGCGCTGGACGCGCTCCATGAGGAAGGTCGCGTCCTCGCTGGCACCGAAATCGGCGGCGGGAACGACGCGATCGATCCCGCGGACGCCGTTTGCGACCTCGCTGACGAGGGCCTGTAGTTCGGGGTCGCTGTCGGCTCGCGGCGATTTGCTGACCACCTCGACGTCGGCCCGACAGCCGTGCATCGTCGCGGCCGATTTGACCGTTCGCTCGAGTTCGTCGGTCATGTACTCCATTAGCTCGGTGGTCTCGCCGCGGGCTTCGGTTTCCATATGGGCCTCCTCGGCGATGACGTTGCTCGCGGAGCCGGCCTCGGCGTAGCCGATGTTTACCCGGGTCATTCCGTCGGCGTGGCGGGGGATACCGTAGGCGTTGACGATCGCGGTCCCCATCGCGTGCATCGCGTTGTCGCCCTCGTTTGGTGCCTTCCCCGCGTGTGCGGAGGTGCCGTGGATGGTCGCGTCGATGTGGGCCATCGCGAGGGGTTTCTCGATTCCGGCTATCACTTCCCCCGTCGGGTGGTCGAGTCCGACGTGGGCCGCAAGGAGGTAGTCGAGATCGGCGGCAAAATCGCTCTTCGCCATCGGACAGCCGCCGCCGCTGGTCTCCTCTGCGGGCTGGAAGAAGACGACCAGGCGGCCGGAAAAATCGCTCTCTTTGATGGCCTCGAGGACGGCTAACCCCCAGGTCATGTGGACGTCGTGGCCGCAGGCGTGCATCGCGCCGTCGATCTCCGAGCGAAAGCCCTCGTCGGCCGGATCGTGTCCCGTCTCGTCGGACTCCTCGATGAACAGCGCGTCGATGTCGACCCGCAGCCCGATGGCAGGGCCCTCGCCGCGATCGATGACGGCGACGGCGCCGGTGTTTCCGCCGGCCATCCGGTCGAGCAGGTCGGGGTCGGCACCGCGCTCTCGCGCCCGTTCGTCCCACGACGCGAACCGGTAATCCTCGGGGACGGCCATTCGGTCCGCTGGATCGTAGGCGTCCGGGCCGACGGCCAACTCGTCGACGCCGATGGCTCGAATCTCCTCGACGATCCGTGCGGTCGTGTAGAACTCGCGCCACGCCGGTTCGGGGTGGCGGTGCAAACTGCGGCGGAGGGAAACGAGGCGGTCCCGTATCGGCTCGTTCATGCCAGTCACTGACGCGCCCCAGTGACTTAATTATACACAATGAGTGTTGACGCCGACTACACAAAAAGGATAAGAGAGACGATGACAACCGTAGAGTATAGCTGCGTTGCAGCGGCGATCACCGCGGTAGCGCACACATTCACCACTATGAGCACGAATCCAGACGTCGTCGTTCTACGAGAGGGAACGGAAGGGCTGTCGATGGAATCGTACGCCGAGACGCTTCGCGAACGGCTCCCCGACCACACCGTCGCGCTCGCGCGAACGCCCGAAGAGGAGCGCGAACTCGTCCCGCAGGCTCGGGTCGTAACCGGTATTACGATCGAGGAAGACCTCCTCGAGGCCGCCGACCGACTCGAACTGTTCGCGTGTACGTTCGCCGGCACGGATCACGTCCCGATGGACGCACTGGCCGAGCACGGGGTCGCCGTGACGAACGCTGGCGGGATTCACGCCCCCGGAATCGCCGAGCAGTCGATCGCGAACATGCTCGTCTTCGCCCGAAACCTCCACGAGGGCTGGCGGCGCAAGCAAAACGGCGAGTGGCGTCACTTCCAGTCCCACGAGTTTACCGACAGCACGGTCACGATCGTCGGCCTCGGCTCGATTGGTCAGGAGATCGTTCAGCGACTCGAGGGCTTCGACGTTGAGACGATCGGCATCCGCTATACGCCCGAGAAGGGCGGCCCAACCGACGAGGTCCTGAGCTTCGAGGAGGCGGACATTCACGAGGCATTCTCGCGAAGCGAGTACGTCGTCCTCGCCTGTCCACTGAACGACCTGACGCGCAATCTCGTCGACGAGGACGCGCTGGCGACGCTCCCGCCGAATGCAGTTATCGTTAACGCGGCCCGGGGCGGCATCATCGACACCGACGCGCTCGTCTCGGCGCTGCAGTTCAGCGGGATTCGCGGCGCGGCGCTCGACGTTACCGAGCCCGAGCCGTTGCCGAACGATCACGAACTCTGGGATCTCGAGAACTGCCTCATCACACCTCACACGGGCGGTCACACGCCGAAACACTGGGATCGGCTGGCCGACATCGTCGCGCACAATGTGAGCGCGCTCGAGGCGGGGGACAGTGAGGAACTCGAGAACGTCGTCTACCGGCCGGAGTCGAACTGACGAGACCGATGGCTACCGATAATCCGCCGTCCGCGACCGACGATTCGCCCTCGACGACCGACCATAGCGACCAGACGTCGACCTCGGACGAGACCCATCTGGGGCCGCCGGACGATCCGCGCGAGGGTGATCCAGCGGCGGACGCCCGAGCCGCCTACGACTACGTCGGCGGCGACGTCGATCGGCCCGAACTCGTCTCCGCCCTGCAGGAGCGAATCGACGGCGAGGTCCGGTTCGACGACTACTCCCGACAACTGTACGCGACCGACGCGAGCGCCTACGAGATGACCCCGATCGGGGTCGTACTCCCGCGCACGACGGCCGATGTCGCGAACGTCGTCGAATACTGTGCGGACAACGGGATCCCGGTGCTCCCGCGCGGCGGCGGCACCAGCCTCGCCGGGCAGGCGGTCAACGAAGCCGTCGTCCTCGATTTCACGACGCACATGGGGGACGTGCTCGCGGTCGATCCCGACCGCCAGCGGGCGAGCGTCGAGGCCGGCGCGGTGCTGGCCGACCTCAACGACGAACTCGCACCCCACGAGCTGAAGTTCGCGCCGGACCCGGCCGCCGGAAATCGCAGTACGATCGGCGGCGCTATCGGGAACAATTCGACGGGCGCACACTCGCTGCAGTACGGCAAGACCGACGCCTACGTCGAGGCCTGCGAGGTCGTCCTCGCCGACGGCTCCGTCGAGCGCTTCGGCGAGGTGACGGTCCGGGAGCTTCGCGAGACAGCGGACCCGGACGGAGAACTCCTCGAGCGAATCTACGAAGCCCTCCGGTGCGTCATCGACGAGGAGGCCGACGCGATCAGCGAGGTGTTCCCACAACTGAAGCGTAACGTCTCGGGCTACAACCTCGATCGGTTGGTCGCGGAAGCCTACGGGACGCCCGAGGCGTTCGACGAGAATTCCGAGGATACAGCGGTGATCGACGACGCCGCTCCCGACCCCGAGGCAACCATCAACCTCGCGCGGGTCTTCGCCGGCAGCGAGGGGACCCTCGGCGTCGTGACGGAAGCCTGTGTCTCCCTCGAGCCAGTGCCGGAAACCACGTCCGTCGCGCTCTTGACGTATCACGACCTGCTCGAGGCGATGGCCGACGTCGACACCATCGTGAAAAATCACGACCCGGCGGCGATCGAGGCGATCGACGACGTGCTGATCGACCTCGCCTCGAGAACGGAGGAGTTCGCCGACCTCGTCGACCGACTGCCCGCCGGGACCGAGACGGCGCTGCTCGTCGAGTTCTACGCCGACGACGACGATCACGGCCGCGAACAGGTCGCGGAGCTGCTGGCCGATCGGCTGCCGGACGCGGACGTGCCGGATCCAACGGCCGATGCGGAAGACGCGGACGCCGAGGGGAACGTGACTGGCGCAGGTGGCGGAGACGTGAGCGACCCCGTCCGCGCGTTCGACGCCCTCGAGGCTCACGATCCGGAAGGCATCGCCGAACTCTGGAAGCTTCGCAAGAGCGCGGCGCCGATCCTGCTCTCGCGAACCTCGGACGCCAAACACATCTCCTTCATCGAGGACACGGCCGTCCCGACGGAGAACCTCGCAGACTACGTCGCGGACTTTCAGGAGGTGTTAGCGGAGTACGACACGTTCGCCAGCTTCTACGCCCACGCCGGGCCGGGCTGTATGCACATGCGACCGCTGGTCGATACGAAGACAGAGGCGGGCCTCGAGGAGTTCGAATCGATCTCGGACGACGTGACGGACCTCGTCGTCCGGTACGGCGGTAGCGTCTCGGGCGAGCACGGCGACGGTCGCGCCAGAACGCAGTGGAATCACAAACTGTACGGCGACGACGTCTGGGAGCTGTTTCGGGAGCTAAAGACGGTCTTCGATCCAGACTGGCTGTTGAACCCTGGGAACGTCTGCGGCGACCACAGTATGACCGAACAGCTTCGGTTCGATCCCGACTACGAATTTGCGGCGGGATTCGAGCCGGACCTGAACTGGGAGAACGAGAACGGGTTCCAGGGCATGGCCGAACTCTGTCACGGCTGTGGCGGCTGTCGCGGCGATCAGGAGACGACCGGCGGCGTGATGTGTCCGACCTTCCGCGCGGCCGAAGAGGAGAGCCTGAGCACCCGCGGCCGGGCGAACATGCTCCGCAGCGCGATGAACGGGGAACTCGAGACCGACGCCACCGACGAGGAGTTCCTCGCCGAAATCATGGACCTCTGTATCGGCTGCAAGGGCTGTGCGCGGGACTGCCCGAGCGAGGTCGATATGGCCAAACTCAAGGCCGAAGTGGAGCACGCAAACCACCAGGAAAACGGCTCGAGCCTCCGCGACAAGCTCTTTGCGAACGTCGACCGGCTGAACGCCGTCGGCTCCGCGTTCGCGCCGCTCTCGAACTGGGCAGCCTCCCTGCCAGGTTCCGGAACTATCGCGGAGAAAACGGTCGGGATCGCACGGGAGCGT
The DNA here is from genome assembly GCF_000383975.1 of Natronorubrum tibetense GA33. Lineage (NCBI taxonomy): Archaea > Methanobacteriati > Methanobacteriota > Halobacteria > Halobacteriales > Natrialbaceae > Natronorubrum > Natronorubrum tibetense. Next base: position 2,972,583 of record NZ_KB913017.1, read on the forward strand.
GACCTGCCGAAATTCGCGAGCGAGAGCTTCGAGGACTGGTTTGCAAAGCGCGGCCCGAAGATTTCGGAAGCCGAGGCCGACCGGAAGGTGCTGTTGTTCCCCGACACCTATACGAACTACAACCACCCGCGGGCCGGGAAGGCGACGGTACAGGTGCTCGAGACCGCGGGCGTCCACGTCCGGATTCCCGAGGGCGTCGCCTCGACGGGACGGCCGGCGCACTCGAAGGGCTTTCTCGACCTTTCGCGGGAGCGCGCCCGGACGAACGTCGACGCGCTCGGGCCCGAACTCGAGGACGGCTGGGAGGTCGTGCTCGTCGAACCCTCCGACGCCGTGATGTTCCAGTCGGACTACCTGGACCTGCTCTCCGGACCGGATGTGGAACGGGTCGCGGCGAACACCTACGGCGTACTCGAGTACCTCGATCAGTTCGATCTGGCCGGCGGACTGCCGACTGGGAACGGCGAACTCGGGGAACGGCTGACCTACCACGGCCACTGCCACCAGAAGGCGACGAAGAAAGACGGCCACGCGGCGACGGTGCTCGAGACCGTCGGCTACGAGGTCGACGCGCTGGACTCGGGTTGCTGTGGCATGGCCGGCTCCTTCGGCTACGAGGCCGAACACTACTCGCTGAGCCGGAAAATCGGCGACGTCCTCTTCGATCAGGTCGAAGCGAGCGACGGCGAGACGGTCGTGGCACCGGGTGCCTCTTGTCGGTCGCAGCTCTCGGAGTACGACGGCTGTGAGGATCCACCGCATCCGATCGAGAAGGTGGCCGCGGCGCTGTCGGCGTAACGGCGCTGCTGACGTCCGTCGGTCGGCGCGGTCGCCGGCCAGCGGGTTATTTTTCGAGGGATCATGAAGGGGAGTTCATGGAACGCCACCCAGCGACGCGAGGGAAGCAGCGATGAACCTCACCGGCATCGATCACTTCGTCCTCACCGTCGAGGACGTTGATGCGACCTGCGAATTCTACGAGCAACTGGGGGTGGAGGTCGTGACCTTCGACGACGATCGAAAGGCGCTGCGCTTCGGCGAGCAGAAGATCAACCTTCACCCGATCGACAACGACGTTGACATCGTTGCGAGAGAACCAACGCCCGGCGGGGGCGATTTCTGTCTGGTGACCGAGACGCCCATCGAGGACGTCGAACGCCAACTTCGCGAACTGGACATCGAGATCGTGATGGGGCCGGTCGAGCGCACGGGCGCGGTCGGACCGATTACGTCGGTGTACTTCCGAGATCCCGACGGAAACCTCGTCGAGATCGGTCGCTACGACGACTGACCGGTCGGAAAACGTTATTGAGAGTCAGCGTATTCGCCGTGTGAAAACCGAGAGTACGACTACCGCCCGCTACGGCCAGAGCCCGCGCGTCGCCTTCGCCTCGGCGATGCGCGATAGCGCGACGACGTAAGCCGCATCGCGCCAGGTAAGGTCCTTCGCCTCGACCTCCTCGCGGACGTCGTCCCAGGCGGAGAGCATCTTCTCCTCGAGTTCCTCGTTGACTTCCTCCAGCGTCCACTGACGACGGTTGATGTCCTGGAGCCACTCGAAGTAACTCACCGTGACGCCGCCGGCGTTGGCGAGGATGTCGGGGATAACCGTCACGTCGCGCTCATCGAGAATCGTATCGGCGGCGAACGTGGTGGGCCCGTTCGCACCTTCGACGACGATATCGGCCTCGATGGCGTCCGCGTTGTCGGCGGTGATAACGTTCCCGACGGCGGCCGGGATCAGCACGTCGACATCGAGTTCAAGGACATCCTCGTTGGAAATCGTTTGCGGAGCCTCTTGCTCGAGGACGGCCTCGGCCTCCTCGTCGTGGGTCGGAATCTCGTGCGTTGCGAGTCCGTCGGGATCGTAGAGCGCGCCGTTGACGTCCGAGACGGCGACGACCGTCGCGCCCCAGTCCTCGAGCAGGCGTGCGGCGTTCGCACCGACGCTGCCGAAGCCCTGGACGGCGACGGTCGTCTCGGAGACCTCGTTGCCCTCGTACTGAATCGCTTCACGGGCGGCGATCGCGGTCGAGCGACCCGGGGCTTCCTCGCGCCCGTAGGAGCCGCCGATGACGGGCGGCTTGCCGGTGACGACGCCGGGGATGGTCTCGCCCTGTTGCATCGAGTAGGCGTCCATGAACCACGCCATCGTTTGAGCGTCGGTGCCCATGTCGGGCGCCGGAACGTCCTTCGTTGGGCCGACGACGTCGCGCAGTTCCTCGGCAAAGCGGCGCGTGAGCCGTTCGGTCTCGTCCGCGGAGAGCGATTTAGGATCGATGGCAATGCCGCCTTTTCCGCCGCCGAAGGGGAGATCCATCACGGCACACTTCCAGGTCATCCACATCGAGAGTCCGGTACACTCCTCGGCGGTGACCTCGGGATGGTAGCGCAGGCCGCCCTTGTACGGCCCGCGCACGTCGTCGTGCTGGGCGCGGTAACCCGTGAAAACCTCGACCTCGCCGTCGTCGCGCTCGAGCGGGACCGATACCTGCTGGACCTTCGTCGGGTGTTTCAGCCGCTCGATGACGCCCTCGTCGACGTCGACGTGGGTCGCCGCACGCTCGAGTTGGCGTCGAGCGGTGACGAGCGCTGAGTCGTACTCCGTTTCGGGTTCGGCTTCTTCTTGAGTCGGTGTCGTAGACATTGTGAGTTGGGTATAGACGTGAATCGGGGGTTACGCCGTAAACAGCTTTCGAGGGAAGTCGGCCAGCGTCTCTGCACCGCTGCTCGTGACGTGGAACGTTTCGCTGATCTCCATGCCGACTGCTTCGGTCCAGATGCCAGGGATCATGTGGAAGGTCATGTTCTCCTCGAGGACGGTCTCGTCGCCGGGTCGGATGCTCGCGGTGTGCTCGCCCCAATCTGGCGGGTAGCCAAGTCCCATCGAGTAGCCGATGCGGTCCTCCTTCTCGAGACCGTACTGGGCGATGGTATCCCGCCAGGCTTTCTCGACGGACTCGCAGGTGACGCCCGGTTCGACGGCATCGAGTGCAGCTTCGATACCTTCGACGACGATATCGGCGGTCTCCTCGAGTTCCTCGGGCGGGTCGCCGACGAACGTCGTCCGCGCCAGCGGGGAGTGATAGCGGTGGCGACAGCCCGAGAGTTCGATGATGACCGGGTCGCCGTCCTCGAATGGGCGGTCGGTCCAGGTCAGGTGGGGCGTGTCCGTGTGGTCGCCCGACGGCATCAGCGGGACGATCGAGGGGTAATCGCCGCCGTACTCGTCGGTTCCGCGGATCAGTTGCTCGTAGATCGCGGCTGCGGCCTCGTACTCCGGCACGCCGTCGCCGATCGCGTCGATACCGGCCTGCATCGCGTTCTCCGAGATGCGGGCAGCCTGGCGCATGTACTCGAGTTCCGCCTCGGACTTCTTGATTCGAACCCAGCCGACCAGTAAGGTCGCGTCCTCGAACTCGGCGTCAGGGAGGTTCTGCTGGAGGCGAGTGTAGGACTTCGCGGTGAAGTAAGCGGCGTCCATCTCGAGACCGATCCGGCCGTCCGCGACCTCGAGATCCTCGAGGACGCCCGCGATGTAGTCCATCGGGTGAAGATCGTACGGCGAGTGGACGTGATCGTCGCTGTAGGACAGGATGCTCTCCTCGGAGAGGTGGGTCGTTGCTCGCGCGCCGCCTGCGTCCATCTCGCGGCCGACCCAGACGGGTTCGTCCCGCTCGGCCGTCACTACGACGGCCTGGTGGACGTAGAACGACCAACCGTCGTACCCCGTCAGATAGTTCATGTTGGCCGGATCGGAGACGACGATCGCGTCGAGGTCCGCCTCGTGCAATCGCTCTTTGGCTCGATCGACCCGGCGTTCGTACTCCGCCTCGTCGAAGACATCTCGTGGCATGATAACAGGGTCTCTACGAGGAGGATCGATCAGGAGTGCTAAAAGTTTTTCGTGTATTGCAGATACAGATACTGTTTACAGATTGGATAGGTGCTCGAACGGCCGAATTACCGGGTACAGCGACGTGGGGTGACGACTCGAGGCGGTATCGAGCGCCGGTTAGTACTCGAAGTTGGCAGTCGTCGGCTCTTCGCACCGAACCACCGGCGATTAAGACACGGGGGTTCGTTGCCGCGGCTATGGCACTACTCGAGACGATCGTGATCGCATTCTGGGCGATGTTACCCGCATACGTGCCCAACAACGCCGCGGTGCTGGCCGGCGGCGGACGGCCGATCGACGGCGGTCGAACGTGGGGCGATAAGCGTATGCTGGGCGACGGCAAGACCTGGCGCGGCACCGCCGCCGGGGTCGTCGCCGGGCTCGCGCTCGCGGGATTTCTGAGCCTCTTCGCCGGCGACGTGCAATCGGCGACCGGTTTCGATGTTCCCGCGTTCGAACCGCTCGCCGCGCTCGGTCTCGCGGCGGGAGCGATGCTCGGTGATATTCTTGCTTCGTTCTTGAAACGGCGGACGGGTCGTCAACGCGGTGCGATGTTCCCCGGACTCGACCAGTTGGACTTCGTCGTGGTCTCGCTGCCCTTGACCGCGCTGCTTTCGAGCGAGTGGTTCTTCGATGTGTTCACGTGGGAGGTCATCGCCGTCGTGGTGGTGCTGACGCCGATTCTGCACGTGACGACGAACATGATTGCCTACAAACTCGGGCTGAAGAACGAACCCTGGTGAGGGAACTCGAGTTTCTGTCGGTGGATCGCTCTCGAGCCGTAATTAGGAATTCAGGACGAGCGGCTCGTACCAGTCGCGGTTCTCCCGGTACCAATCGACGAACTGCGAGACCCCCTCGCGGATATCTCTCGACGGTTCGTAGTCGATCAGTTCTCGGGCTTTCGATACGTCGGCGTGCGTATGGCGCGCGTCGGCTTCTTTGGGGTCGGAATACTCGAGCCCGACGTCAGCACCGGTTTCTTCGACGATGTACTCGGCGAGTTCTTCGATCGTAATAGTTCCCGTCGAGCCGACGTTCATGACCGCTCCGTCGGCCGCGTCGGTCTCGAGGAGTGCGAGGTTCGCTTCGACGATATCGTCGATGTAGGTGAAATCGCGGGTCTGCTGGCCGTCGCCGTAGATCACGGGTGGTTCGCCGTTCAGACAGCGCGAAGTGAAGTTCGTTATCGCCATGTTCGGTCGCATTCGGGGGCCGTAGACGGTGAAGTACCGAAGACTGACCGTCGGGAGGTCGTAGACCTCATCCCAGACCCGACAGTAGTGTTCGGCCGTGAGTTTCGTCACGCCGTAGGGACTCTGCGGGACGTTCTGGTGGTCCTCGTCGTACGGAAGGTACTCGACCGCCCCGTAGACGGACGAGGACGATGCGTTGACGACCCGCTCGACGCCGTGATCGTCAGCCGCGAGCAGGAGGTTCAAGAGCCCGGTCGTGTTGATCTCGTGTGGCTTCTTAGGGTTCTCGACGCTGGTACGGACACCCGCCTGTGCCGCCTGGTGGTAGACGAACTCGATATCGTGACCCGCGACGACCTCGCGGACCAGCTCCTCGTCCGTGATGGATCCCTCGATAAACTCGTAGCGCTCACCCCCGAGTTCGCGACACCGCTCGATGTTTCGCTCTTTGATTCCGAGATCGTAGTACGGATCGAGAATGTCGAGCGCAACTACGTCGTGGCTCGACTCGAGGAGTCCCTCGGAGATGTGGGAGCCGATGAACCCTGCACCACCCGTTACGAGGACGTTCATACCCGCTCGAACGGTCGGGATTCGTTAGTGCGTTTCGGAGTCTCTCAGATCGAACCGACCTACTGGCCGGGGGCCGCTTCCGGCTGATTCTGGATTCGTTCCTCTGCGGTCTCTCGATCGTCCGGATACCCAACGTCGATTCTCCAGCCGTCCATCCGGATCGCATCGATGGTGCGGCCGGACTGGATCAGTAGGTCAATCGCGTCCGGGAGTTCGTACTCGCCGCGATCGGACGGCTGGACGAGATGACAGGCGTGGAAAATGGCGGGGGTGAACGTGTAGAAGCCGGTCATGACGAGATTCGACGGCGGTTCGTCGGGTTTCTCGACGACCTCGACGATCTCACCGTACTCGTTGGTGTCGAGGACGCCGTACCGCGAGGCCTCCTCGTATGGGACTTCCTCGACGAGGAACGCGGCATCCGCGCGGTCCTCTCGCTGGCGGTTGATCACGTCCCCGAGGTTCCCGCGGAAGACGTTGTCGCCCAGCATGAGGACGAAGTCGTCGTCGATGTGGGGCTCCGCCTGGAGGATGGCATGTGCGAGCCCGAGCTGTTCACGCTGGTGAGCGTAGGTGATGGGGGCGCCCTCGTACTCGTCGCCGTAGCGTTCGATAATCTGTTCTTTCATGTGGCCCACGACGACGACCAGTTCGGTGACACCGATCTCGAGGAGGTTGTCGAAGACGTCCTCGACCAGTGGCTTTTCGTCGACCTCGACGAGCGCCTTGGGCTTGTCGTCGGTGAGGGGCTCGAGGCGGGTGCCCTTTCCGGCTGCTAAGACGACTGCTTGCATGTCTGCAATGGTTCTGATGAGGCGACATATACTTTGTGAGCGATCCCTCATCTATCGAGGATATACGGCACGTCGAACGGAAGATTATTTATGACGGTTGTTCGGAATGCGCTCGAGATAGAGAGTAGGACGAGGAAGTAGACGACCGCGCCGAGTCCGACGAGGAGGACGACGAACACTTCGTTGTAGTCGGCGATCGAACGGGGTTCGCCGAGCGCTCGAGCGGCGTAGACAACGACTCCCATGAACAACGCGGCACTACACTGTTTTGCGATTTCACTGACCGGGATCCGAAACCCGACGTGCTGGCGAGCGTAGTAGTACCCGAAGGCGAGACCGACACCGGCGGAACTTGCCGTGGCAATCGCAGCACCAAGCCACCCAATGCTGTAGATAAGAGTAACGTTGAGTACGAGGTTCGACCCGATGAAGACCGCATTGGCACGGAACGCCAGATCAGGGCGGTCAATCGCGTTGAGAGTATTGAGGAGTTGCTTGTTGTAGGTGTATGCGAGGATACCCACCAGCAGAATAGGGAGTACCTGAGCACCGATTTCGAAGCCATCGCCGTAGACGAGCATTAGGCGATCACCGAGAATCACTGCACCGACGATTCCGGGAATGAGGAACAGTCCGGCGTAGGAGAGTGCGTCATTGGTGAGCGTGCGAACCATATCGGTGTCTCCGGAGACGGATCGCTTGCTCAACTCGGGAAAGAGGGTCGTTTGGATCGCACTGCCGAAGAGATCGAGGAACTTTGCGAGGGTGTAAGCGACCGCGTAGACACCGGTGAGACCCGCCGGCACGAACACCCCGAGTACGATAATGTCCATGTCGTTGAACGTTTTATTCCGCATGTTTCCGAGCCAAGAAAACTTTGCGAAGTCAAAAAGTCGGGTTACGTGGCGCCATTTGGGGAACACAATCGTCGGTCGCACAATCCAGATCCCGATTACGGCGATCACCGCGGTTCCGACGGCGTGACCGACCAGCATACCGGTGAGCTCCAAGCCGAGGACGACGAGACCGATCATCGCAATACTTCGAGCACCCTCTTTTACCGTGCTGAGCGGGGCGTAGACGTGGACGCGGTGGCTCCCTTTAAGTGCAGAACTGACCAGTTCACTGAAGATCGAGACGATCAACAGCAGGACGACAAATTCGGCGACGGGTCGTCCGACATAAGCGTTTACCTGATCGTGAAAAACCAGAACGCCGAACGCGACGAGAGCCGTGAGAACGGCCTTAACAGTCGCTCCGGCAGCGAGATATGCATTCGGCTCTTCGTCCTCGCTCATTCGCTTGACGATCGCCTGTCCGAAGCCGACGCTCTTGATGATCCCAAGCCAGGAGACGAGCGCGAGCGTCAGCACGTAGAAGCCGTAAATCTCTTCTCCAAGTGTGCGAGTGAAATATATAGTAGCGACGAAGCCAAGCGCTGAGGCAGCGAATTTTGAGACAAGATATATAATGGATGTTTGGCCCAAGCGCATTGGGTAGGTGGTTCTTTTAGATAGAAATGTATCTTGCGAAGGAGATACTTCATTTTCTGTTCCGTGTCCTTATCCGAACTGAATTTTGCCTACATTAATAAGTTAGGAATATAATTCATGGTGACTATCAATCAGATATATGCATATCATACAATATATTCAATCACATCTACTAATTGATGATTGCACTAATATTCATCATGATCCTTTTCCAAGTCTGTTCTATAATCCGAAATAGAACTGCACTAAGAAATGTAGTACGCCAAGAGAGATCATCCTAGCTTATTCGACACAGTGGTCAATTCTCTAAATAATATCCATATTTTCGAGCATTCTGTTTAATTCATCTATGTCAACTATAAGGTCTCTTCGGGTTTGATCACACTCAATATATCCGTATTGATGTCCCAAGGTGTTAGAAAGTATGAAGAATGTCGGCTTGACCCATTCTGGAAAGAGCTCAATAACTTTGCAATTATCAGGGGCGAATATTGTGTTTATTAGGCCTGCACCATGAGGTGAAATTATAATCTCAGCTCCAGAGAATGATTTTACTTGTTCTTGGAATGACAGTTCAGACAACACTAGCTCCTGAAATCCAAGTGGTTCTAGCAATTGCAGTACTGCGTCTTTGTTTTGTATTCGACGTCCGTGAGCATCTTCACGCGAAATTAGCACTTTGGATGAGAACGATCGATCACAATCGAGGTTTCTTATTGCTTGATCACGGAGCCAAGAATACGCGTTAGCAGAAGCATCCTTGTATGTTAAATCGTCTGAGCGTTGATGTTCTCTGTAAGTCTGAAGCGATTCTCGTCGACGCATTGAGGGGACAATCAACTGATCAACAGTCGCGTAGTTCCGATCCCACTCAATCCATTGGTCTTCAGTGTATCCAAGCAAATTGAGAGATTCTACGACCCATGAAGGCGGATCATTTCGAATTACCAATGTCGGTTGAGTCCCTGTTCTGTTGGCATACCGTTCAACACCCTCTAATCTCGTGAGCGAGTTCTGGATCCAATGATAGTATCCATCATACAAATTAACTAGTGAACAGACTGTATCAAAATCTGTTGTTCCATCCGCTCTTGATCGTTTCTGATGAGCGTACATTCGCAAAATTGTAGAAGGATGTTTAACGAGATCCCGCTCAAGAATATCTCGGCGAGATATGCAAGTTTCGAGGATAATATTCGAAGAACTTGTTACTCCAAGAGCCGTTGGACCAATTAAAGAAGCGTTCTTGAATTGGGTAACAAAGGGCTGTCCCAGTGAGCGGGTACCACACACCTGTTGTAGTTCTTTGGGTGGCGTTTTAATCCCAATAGGTTCCCTAACCTGAAGATTCTCTGAAGTACCAAATTTATAACTTGTCGATAATATCGTCATATCATGTAATTTTTCGCGTGTTAGAATTTTGAATTGGTTATCACAGAGATGTTCAACAATAGGATATGTGATGGGTGTTCCAATGGTATAAAGCGGAGAGGCGATACTGGCACGTGTTAGTCCGATAACACCATCACGTCGATATTTTTTCGAAATGGCTTCACGGAATTCGCTAATCGTTTGGTGGAAATTGGTCACTGTTCACTGAGATGTATCGCTTGTAGGAATACATTTTGCATCGGGATGATCTAAGGTTTTAATACCTCTATGATGGTGTACTAATTTATCTACCCACTGCTTGTGACGGACAAGGACAAGGACTGGAATCTCTTCCAATCCAAGTATTTTTGCGATTGAGAGGCGGTGCCGACCATCTACCAATAGTAGCTTTCCGCTTCGACCAATATCCACTACGATCTCATTCATCAACGCATTTAATAATCCTGAGCTTTTGAAAGCTTTTTTTTCCTCCTTGCGAACTAGACTGATTTGTTTCTGATATCCAATTTGTTCTATCATCTCATATATCCTGTCGATTTCCTCACACCGTTTCAATACATCTTCCTTATTTTTGGATCCGTGCCATTTTGGATTGTCTTCTGAAACATCATTTAATAATGTGCGCACTAGTTCTGTGTTTTCCCAAGGGGTATTGTTCCTATAACGGTCTTTCATAGATTTATATAAGACCGTATTTTGTATACACTTGTCTGTAAATAGCGTTCTGCTCCTATTTTTGAAACTTTGATCCCATTCCCCATCACGAATATTTCCAATATCAAAAATACGATTGACTGCATCTCCAGGAATGTCTGAAAACCTATTAATATCTTCTGGATTGACAGTTCTTAGTTCGAATAGATTGATCGGTATATTAGTTTGTAGTATATCTGGGGAGAGAAACCACTGATAATATTTTGGAGAATACTGCCAATAAATCCCTTCTACATACGGTGTTTGTACTAAGATATGTTCTATAGAACGCCGTATTAGATGGATAAACCCGTGTTCTTGAAACGATTCTTGGAGTTTAGATATATTTGCACTCATGAAAGTAGCACTCAACTATTACAAAGGGTGTGGTTATAGATTTCTATAATGAGATCACCAATTCGATCCCAACTCACATCACGAACTATTTCACGCCCGTTTGATCGTTGCTTTTCCCTTAGAACCTTCGTTAGTATTTGTGCAAGTTCAGACACGTCACTGCCGACACCAGAAAATGTGACCTTATGAAGCCTCTCTTTCACATCTCCTACTGGGGTTGAAACTACGGGGACATTACACGCCATCGCCTCCTTTACCGTGTTAGGAGACCCCTCATGCTTAGACGTTAAGACTAGTGCGTCGGCTGCGTTAATATAATAGATAACTTCCTTGTGAGGGACATTAGATATTGTATGTAATTTTACTTTTGTATCTAACTCCGATTGGGATTTTTCTACTACCTGTTCGGCTAATGGATAATTTTTTCGTTCATATTCCGGTGAGTACGGAAACAGTACATGCGTTCCATCGGTCTCCCACCCAATTCGTTCTCTAGCCGTCTTTCGATTGATTGGGTAGAATCGCTCTAAATCAACTCCACTCGGAATAATATTTGCTTCTTCGTAACCTAGCAGTTCCTTCATCTCTTGGCTTCGAACTGTTACAGCATCTGTTTGACGAACACAAGCTTTCGTTACCAGGCCATCAAACCCAACGACATCTGATCCCCATAATGTCAGCACTACTGGCATTTGAAACTGTGTCAGAGCATAAGGAGCAGTCAGGCCATAGTTCGCGTGTATGAGGTCATACTCTCCACGACGCAACTCTCGGCGAACCTTCGGAAAATACTGCAGATATTCTTTCAAACCACGTCGCGAACCCATGTCCCCATCTATCTGCTCTGCTCCTGGGACGACACAAACTGTACAGCCAACACCCTTGTTTTCGAGGGTCTCGATCTGTTGATCGAAAAAGACCTCCCTCGCCGTCACAAGATGCAACACGTGAAGCCTACCACTGGTAGTCATTTAGTCGTCAGTATAATTCACACGACAATCGGTTATACCCTTCGTTTGACAACACTCTCCAATTAAATAGTTAAAGAACCATAATTTACAACCGATGGACGGCCTACTCTATTCTGTTCATCCGGAGGTTTTAATAAATCCTCTATCATATACTCTGGTCTAAATGTTGGATCAAATCAGACCGATTCTTGCTTTTGACACCTCGGAATGATACTGTCAAACTCAACTGTCTAGTCTGTGGCCGAAACCTCACAATCGGAAATCAACTCCGAACTATCGACGTCGGCTAATCCGTACAGATAACCGAGCCCAACTGCAGCGGTAAATATGAAAATCGTCATGAATTGCTTTGCCTTCGGTAGTGAGGGCTGCCGGATCAGATTTTTCAGCCGCTCCGGAACGAACTCGAGCATGAGCCGCTTCAAATAGTCGTTCTTGTCCCCCGAGGCCTCTGGCAACAAGAGATCCATAATTCGTTTCGAGTAGCCCTGCCAGAACGACCGAAAAACCAACCACTGGAAGTCCCCACGGTAGTCGAACAGCTTGTGGTTCACCACTGCATCAGTATTATAAATCACACCTTTGCCGTACTTGTTGGCCATTCGAATACAGACGGGCGCTTCGTGGGCCTGAATGTGCCGATCACCCTTTCGACCAGTATTCTCGTCGTAGCCGCCGACGTTCAGGAAGACATCTCGACGAAACGAGATATTCGAGCCGTACGTATTCCGCAACTCTTCCATATGTTCGCCCATTCCACGTTCATCGCAGCCGACCAGCCAGTAGAACTCCTCGGGGAAAAAGTCCGGTTTTTTCGTCACCCAGTCAGGCTTCGCGTGGCCGCCGACGGCGATCGAGTCGCTTTCCTCGTACACTCGAGCCAGTTCGGCCACCCAATCAGGCTCAGCCACGGCGTCGTCGTCGATGAACGCCACGACATCTCCGGTCGCGATCTCGGCTCCTCGAGTCCGACTGTACGAGATCCCCTGATTCTCGTCGTTGCAGTGCAATACGACGTCCTCGAGGTCTCCGTAATCGTCGCAGACGCGTTCGAAGACGGGCTCGTTCCCGTCGACGACGATGACAACCTCGAGCGGATCGTACGTTTGCTCGAGAACGCTGTCGACACACTCGGAGAACACGTCGTAGCGTTCCATCGCGTAGGTGCAGATGACGACGGAGACCTTCATCGGGATTCGATTGCCGTGAACGGCGAATAAGCCTTTTCCTTCGGCTGACTCACAGGTTCACCGTATTCAGTCTCCGTTCACTATTGACGAAATTCAGCCCTACGTGGCCGTTACGACCCTGGATATCAAAACCCGGGCCGTAGATGGCAAGGCTTATTCTTGACTTGTGTCTGGTGGAACCTAATGAGTACAGATACCGAACACGTCGAGGGGGAGAGCGAAACGTCACCATCTTTCCTCGAGACGTGGACCGATTGGTATCACATCCCCGTTATCGGGGCCGTGATGCTGTTTATGTTCTGGGCACGGGCTCAGTCCTACGAGAATTTTATCACTGACGACGGGACACCCGCACTAGCGGCCGTCGACTCGTGGTATCACTGGCGAACGGTCGAGTGGACTTCGGAGAACTACCCGAACACGATGCCGTTCGAGATATTCACCGGCTTCCCAACTGGTCGATACGTCGGCCAGTTCGGGACGCTGTTCGACCAGATCATCGTCACGATTGCGATGATCGTCGGACTCGGTGATCCATCGACTGAAACCCTGTATCTCGTTTCCCTGCTAACTGTTCCAGCGATGGCCGCGCTCGTGGCCGTTCCGGTGTTCTTCATCGGTCGTCGACTGGGCGGAACGGTCGGCGGTATCGTCTCGATACTCCTACTCGCACTCGCACCCGGACAGTTCTTCTCGCGAACGACTGCGGGTCAGCTTCAACATCACGTCGCCGAGGTCCTGTTCATGGCGTTCGCTGTCCTCGCGATGATGCTCGCGCTGCGAGTCGCCGAACGCGAGCAGCCGATTTACGAACTCGTCGCCGACAGAGATTGGGATGGACTTCGAGAGCCCACGCTATACAGCGTTCTCGCTGGCGTCGCACTAACCCTCTATATCTGGGTGTGGCCTCCAGCCGTCGTGCTGATCGGGATATTAGCAATTTTCTTCACCGTTCAGCTGTGTCTCGACTACGTTCGCAACGTTTCACCCGATCACATCGCGTTTGTAGGCGCAATCAGTCTCGGAGTAACTGCAATCGGTGCGACGTTATTAATCGAGGAACCCGGAACGAGTACAACGAGTTTCGGTTACCTCCAACCGGTCAGTGCCGCACTCGTCGCCGGTGGGTGTGTGTTTATGGCGTGGCTCGCCCGACAGTGGAACGCATACGAGCTCGATCGCCGTTATTATCCGGGAGCAATTGCGGGTCTCATCGCTGTCGCGTTCGCTGTGATGTGGCTCATCCTGCCCGATCTATTCTCGACTATCGTTGACAACGCATCACGTCGTGTTCTGCCGTTCGGTGGCGGTGCTACTGATCAAACCATCTCCGAAGCCCGCCAACCAGCCGACTTCACCAGCCACGTCTTCAACGAGTTCGGCGCGGCGTTCTACACCATGCTCGCGGGACTGGCACTCCTGATCGCCCGGCCGTTCCTCGGGCGCGAGTACCGCACCGAGTACACGTTGATTGTCGTCTGGGCGCTGTTCCTGACGAGCATGGCCGCGACACAGATCCGGTTCGCCTACTACCTCGTGCTCGCGGTCGCCGTCGTCAACGCCGTCTTTGTTGCCGACGTAATCCGCATCTTCGATCTCGATATCAGAGGCGGCGTCGACACGCTTCGGGGAATCGAAACCTACCAGGTTATCGTCCTCATCATGGTCGTCTTGCTGCTGTTCGCCCCGCTGTTGCCGCCGATGGCGGCCGGCAACTCGACGTGGGAGCGCGGCGCACACGTCGGGCCGTCCGACGAAGCGATGACCTGGGAGGAGGCGAACCACTGGATGGCCAACAACACCCCCGAACCCGGCAACTGGGGTGACGCGGAGCACGCAGACCAACTCGACTACTTCGGCACGTACGAGTATCCAGACGGTGGTGATTACGACTACCCCGAAGGGACCTACGGCGTGATGTCGTGGTGGGACTACGGCCACCTGATAACGACCCAGGCCGAGCGGATCCCCCATTCGAACCCGTTCCAGCAGAACGCCCGTTCGTCCTCGGCGTACCTGACCGCCGACTCCGAGGAACGCGCCGAGTTGATCCTCGACGCGATCGCCGCGGGCGAATCGCCTGAGGACCACTCGAACGCGGAACTCGAGACCATGGCCGAAGACGCGACCCACGAGGAGATGCGGTACGTGATGGTCGATCACCAGATGGCCGGCGCGAAGTTCAGCGCCATCACCCAGTGGAGCGGTCCCGACTACAATCACTACTACGAGACGAGCGAATACGACGTCGGTGGCGAAGGGCAGAACCTCCCGGCGCCGAACGAGAACTACTACGACACCACGATGGCCTCGCTGTATCACGACGATGCGGACGGGATGGAACACTACCGGCTGGTCCACGAGAACGACGACTACGCGTTCGTCGGGTCGATGCAGACCGGCGATCGACTCAGTCCCCACTACTCGATGTCGATCTCGGAGTACAACGACCTCGTCGCCGCCAGTGAGGGGGGCAACGAACTCGAGACCGGCTGGAGCGAACAGACGGAACAGATCGCCGCGAGCTTAGCGCAGACGCGCGAGAACAACATGGTCGATCAGTCGCTCGGCATCCCGATGTGGGAGGCTGACCTCCTCTCGACGGTCAAGACCTACGAGCGCGTTGAGGGAGCGACGATCACCGGAGAGGTCGACGACGAGGAGAACGTACTCGCGGACAACGCGACGGTGACGGCCGAGATCGAACTCGAGACCGAACCCGGCCGAACGTTCACCTACGAACAGACGGCCGACGTCGCGGACGACGGCACCTTCGAACTGACCGTCCCGTACGCCACCAACGACGAACTCGGCGTCGACGACGGCTACACGGACAGTAGCGTCGAAGCGATCGACGGCGAGTACAACGTGACTATCGGCGAACCGGGCGAGGACGGCTTTGCCGGACAGACCGAGGTCGCCGAGACCGCAGTGGTCCAGGGCGACACCGTCACCGTCGACCTCGAGCAGGTCGAACTCGAGGATCCGGACGAGGGTGACGACGACGAAAACGGCGACGACGATGAAGAGGGTGCCGACGACGGAAACGGTGATGAAGACGAAGCTGCGGGAGACGAGGATGGCGCTGAGACTGAAGACGAGTAGTCGCCTCTCGCCCCGCTGACGACGGTCCGTTCGGAGATACTCGAGTGATTTTCGCTGCAGCCAGTTCCCGAGAGCCGTGGCATCGTCCAGCCGAAGCTACTGGATCGGTACAGAAGTCTGCGCGAGTAAAAAAGTTAGACGCCCAGTCCGGAACTCCCCTCGATCGATACGAGTGCGTCTCGATCGGCGATCGGGACACCGACGATCTCGAGTCCTCGATACACTCGTCAGCGCGTTTCGTCTCCGGACTCGCTCGCCACGCTCTCGTCGACGTCATCGTCGTCTCTCACCGGACCCAGCGCCCGAAACGCGATCGTCGGAAATCGCGGGACGACGGAACTGGGGCGCCGTCCGCTCCCGTTTGCAGGGAGGGGAACCCGTTTGATGACGCCTCGATCCGCGAGTTCGTAGAGGAACCGTTTGACCGTCCCCGTGGTCAGCGAGGATCGGTCGGCGATCTCCGCCGCGACCTCGCGGATGGGACGGTCGGCCGAGTCGACGGCGACGAGGTCCAGTAGGACTCGTTGGCGGGTTTCCGACAGTGCGAGCACGCGATCCAGGTGAACGCCGTCGTCGGGGACGTCGGCTCGAGCGGTCTCGAGGTGGTCGGTCTCGATTCGTTCGCTGCCGTCCTCGGTCGCGAGGACGGCTGCCCCGAACAGCGCCGCGAGCGCATCGTGGGCGTTGCCGTCGGCCCACATCGCCACCTCACGAATAGGTTCGTGGTCGAGTACGCCGGCCGCGAGTCCCGTCGATGCGCGATCGGTGATCACGTCGACGAGTTCGTGGTGGCGGTACGCCGGCACGGGGACGGTGGGATTATCGTCCGACCAGTCGTCGGGGACGCGCTGGCCGACGGCGACGGTCGACACGCTGTCGGACAGCGGTTCGAGCAGTTCGCAAACGCGGTCGTAGGAGAGCGTCTCGGGTTCGTCGTGGTGATCGATCGCGACGACTGCGCGGCGGTCCGGTCGGGCGACTCGGTCCCCAAGCCGTTCGCGCAACTCGTCGGTGCCGACGCCGCTCTCGGGAACCGGTTCCGTCGAAATCACCGACAGGACTGCCCGGTAGAAGGCGAAGGCGCTCTCGACGCGTCGCCCGTCGACGTAGACGAACCACGTCACCGGTTCGGTGCTGCCCGCACGCGTCGTCGTGCCGATCGCTCGCGTCGACTCGCTGAGCCGTTCGTTCAGCGCGTCGAACAGCGCGGTGACGATAGCCGAGGTTCCCGATCCCGCCGGGCCGACCACCGCGATCGGCGACGGTAACTCGCCGTCGAACACCGGCTCGAGCACGTCCAGCAGCTGTTCCAGAACGGGGCCACGGCCTACCGGGTCCGACCGGTGGACGACCGGGCTGAGGTCGGTTCGCTCGACGACGACCGATCGTCCCTGTCTCGCTGATCGCCGCCGAGCGATGCGTTCCTCCAGATCCATCCCTATGTCTCCCGTGTTCCCTGGGCCGATTCGGGTGCCGTTCCGAGGAGGGCCGACTCGAGCACCTCGAGCGTGTGCTTGATCTCGTAGCCGGTGCCGTGGCCCATCTGCATCGAGCAGGTCGGACACTCCGTGAGCCCGGTCTCGGCTTCTGCCTCCTCCATGTGGTCGAACATCTCTTCGCCGATCTTCATCGACGTCTCGTAGTTCTCTGCCTTCCAGCCGTAGGTGCCGGAGATCCCCGAACAGGAGTCGCCGACGTCGTGTGCGTCGATGCCGTCGATTGCGTCTACCACTTCTATCGTCTGGCCATCGAGGCCCTGGTTACGTGAATGACACGGTGCGTGATAGGCGAAGTCCTCGCCCTCGACGGAGGTTCCCTCGAGTTCGGTCTCGAGATCCTCGTGAACTCGGAGATACTCGATGGCGTCCCAGGTGTTTTCGGCAACGTCTTCCGTTCCCTCGAAGTCGAACAGTTCGGGGTACTCCTGGCGCAACGACATCGAACAGGAGCTACAGGAGGCGATGATATCGGCGCCGTCCTCGAGTGCGGCCCCGAGTTCGCTGACGTTCGTCTCGGCGGCCCGGCGGGCATCGTCTAACATGCCGTTGGCGAACATCGGGGTCCCCGAACAGGACTGATCGGGGACCATGACCTCGTAGCCGAAGTGCTCGTAGACCCGGACCAACGCCTTCCCGACTTCGGGGGTGTTGTAGTTCGAGTAGCAGCCGTGGAAGTAGGCGATGCGCTTGTCTGGGTTTTCGACTTTTGCGCCGCCGCGTTTCGTCCACCACTTTCGGAACGTTTCCGTGGCGAACTCGGGGAACTCCCGCTCGCCTGTAATGCCCAGCGTCTTCTCGCCCAGCCACTTCGTCACGGAGAGCCCCATCACGAAGTTCGCCGTCCGCGGGAACGTCGCCGCGATCGGGGCGAGACGGCGATAGTTCGCGAGGATTCGGTTTCGGATGTACTCGCGGGAGAGTTTGTCCATGTTCTCCTCGACGTACTCCCCGCGCGCCGTGTTGTGCATCTGCGAGAGCGGGACCTCGGAGGGGCAGGCGCTGTCACAGCGCATGCAGTTCGAACACTTCATCACCGAGTCGTCGATGTCGTGGTCGTCCTGCCGTTTGAGCCGCCACTGCTCGGGTCCCTGGAACTTCGGGCCGGGGAACTCGTCGTCGACCTCAGCGACGGGACAGTTAGTGTCGCAGGTCGAGCACTTGTAGCAGTTGTCCGCGTCCGGCCGGAGGTCCATGTCTTCGGCCTCGGGGAACACCTGGATCGGCTCGAACTCGTCGTCGCCCGGTACGTGGTCGTCGGTTGGTCGTTCTGCGTCGCTCATGAAATCGAGATCACCACTGTCTGTCGGTCGCTGTCGAAACGATCGCTCGAGTCGCGCGGTCGAAACGCCGGTCTCGAGTCGGTCACGCTCATTGTTCCGCCTCCGTTCCGGCCCGCGTCCCGGCGACGTAGCCCGTCGCGAGCGAGACGCCGGCACCGGACTTCTCGGCCGCGAAGTCGTACCCGCCCAGCACGGCGCCGGCCGCTCGCAGGTTCGAGAACTCCGGATCCTCGTTTCCGTCGAGCGGCCGGAGCTCGCGGTCGGCTGGGAGCCCGAAGCGAGCGTACGGCTGCTCCCCGAAGACGTCGTCGACGAACCAGTCGTAGCGGTCCTCGGCGTGGGGAACGTGGCAGTCGAAAAGCGGTTCGAACACTCGCTCGCGCTCGGATCGGACGCCCTTCCCGACCAGCCCGCCGGTCGCGAGGACATACTGGTCGGCGCGATAGGGGATCTCAGCCCCGTGGCGGTCGACGACGACGTGGTCGATACGAGCGTCGTCGCCGTCCTCGTCCTCGGTTTCGTATCCGATCACCGGTACGCCCGACGCCGTTCGGACGCCCGCGTCCTCGAGTGCGTCGTACAGCAGATCCTCGAGTCGCATCCCCGGCAGGCTCGGCGGTCCCATCGGGACCTCGAAGACGTCGACCCCGAGGGCGTCCGCGAGGTCGGCTCGCACCTCGTCCGCGTGCTCGTCGCCCAAAATCGCGGGGAAGCCGACGCGAGACTCGTCCTCGAGGTGGTCTCGAACCGTCGTCGCGAGCGCGTTTCGCGCGCCCGTTTCGTCGGAGCCGGTCGCCACCGTCTCGTCGTGATCGAGCAGGTGGGCGTACCGGGTCACCTTCGCGTCGTCCCGAGCGATGCCGGGGAACGAGACGGTGACGCCGCGGGCCGCAAAGGGCGCGCCGGCAGCTGCGAGATGCTCGGCGGCCAGCGGTGCTTCGAAGTCCGTTAACGTCTCGAAGCCGACGAGCAAGGTGTCTCGAGCGTCGCTCGCCAGTCCGTCGGCCGTCGAAAGGGGGTACCGCGCGGTCGGCTTGACCGTGCCGCCGTGGGTTGGGACGAGCGCGTTCGCGTCCGTGTGTGATCCTGCGTACGCGTCGCCCGCAATCTCGTCGAAGAAGGTGAGCGCCTCGCGGACGGCCTCGCTGCCGACGCGCTCGTAAGGGTGGCCCTCGGGGAGGGTCTCGAGCGCCTCGTAGGGATCGACGAGCGGTCCCTCGCCGTCGGGCGTGTAGCCCAGGATGTCGATCAAGCCGCTCGCGTGGCGCAACGTGCTCTGTTTGTACGTGACGAGTCGGACCCGGACGTCCCGTTCTGCGGCCGCGAGCGCGGCGGTTGCGCCGGCGAGTCCGCCACCGATGACGAGTACGTCGTCTTCGATCGCCATCTCAGCGGTCACCTCGGCCACTGCCTCGCTCCCGAGGCCCTCCGCGGCCGCCGTCAGTGCGCATCTCCGCCGTCGGCCGGCCGCTGTCGAAGGCCTCGTACTCGAGTGCGTCCGGGTCGTCTTCGTTCGCCGGATCCCGGTCCCGGTTCATCGTCGTCGCGTGCAGGGCGTAGTTGAGCATCGCCTGCGAGAGCTGTTCGCCCCAGAGGGCGTGTCGCTCGCCCTTCCAGCGCTCCTGAAAGAGTTCGTCGAGCGACGCGCGGACCGTCGCCTCGTCGTACTCGGGGTGGAGCTCGTTGGCCATGTTCGCACAGCAAAAGCCCCCTTGACAGTTGCCCATCGAGGCCCGGGTTCGGATGCGGACCGCGTTCAGGTCCGATCCCGACTGGCAGATCGCGTCCTGGACTTCCGCGCGCGTCACGCCCTCACACTGGCAGATGACGGGGTT
Source organism: Natronorubrum tibetense GA33 (assembly GCF_000383975.1). Classification (NCBI taxonomy): domain Archaea; kingdom Methanobacteriati; phylum Methanobacteriota; class Halobacteria; order Halobacteriales; family Natrialbaceae; genus Natronorubrum; species Natronorubrum tibetense. Next base: position 2,992,859 of record NZ_KB913017.1, read on the forward strand.
CGCCTCGTCCGTGCCCAGGACGTCCGCGGCTCGGCTTCCCAACCGCTGTTTGCTCCGGCGGGCGACCGGCGAGCGGAGACCGAAATCGTCCATGCCGGCCTCGAGCGTCTCGATGTTCTCACTCCCAGGCAACGGCTCGTCGGCCGTCGCACAGGAGGCGTTTACGCCTAATTTGTCGCAGACGTGGTTCGAGATCTCCTCGGCCATCGCCCGGTAGGTCGTGAACTTCCCGCCGACGATACTGGACATCCCCGAGACGCCGTCGCGGTCGTCGTGGTCGAGCAGGAAGAAGTCCCGCGTGATATCCGTCGGGTCCTGCGTGCCGGTTCCCGGCGGTTCGTACAGCGGTCGAACGCCCCAGAACGAGCGGATCGTTCTCGCTTCCTCGAGGATCGGGACGAGCTCCGAGAGGGTGTCGATCATCTGGTCGACCTCCCACCGCTCCTCGGGGTAGTCGTCCGGATCCGACACCTCCTCGTCCGTCGTGCCGAGGATCGCCGTCGTTTCGTGCGGGACGATGATGTCGGCGTCACCCTTCGGCTTGCAGCGGTTGATCACGGTATCGACCTGTCGGACGTTCATGATCGTCATGACGCCCTTGGAGGGGCGAACCTCGACCTCGAGGTCGGCCATCGCGCCGATCTGGCCCGCCCACGCGCCCGTCGCGTTGACGACGTACTCGGCGGTGATCTCCTCGGTCGTTCCGGCAGCGTTGTGCGTCCGTTTGCCGGGTCCCGACTCGTGGCGCACCTCGACGCCGTAGATGTCGTCGCCGTCACGCAGGAGGTCCACTACTTCGGCGTGAGTCTCGACGCGTGCGCCGTGATTCTCCGCGTCGAGCGCGTTCGCGACACAAAGTCGGAACGGATCGACCGCCCCGTCGGGGACCTCGATCGCGCGCGCAACGTCTTTCGCGAGATAGGGTTCGACTTCGCGGGCTTCCCGACCCGAGAGGACGCGCGCGGGAATTCCGCAGTCACGACAGCCCTCGAGTTTCTCCCGGAAGTACTCGTCTGAGTCCTCCGGGCGCTGGACGAACAGGCCGCCAGTCATCTCGACGCAGTGGCCTGCGATATCCCGGAGGATTTCGTTCTCTTCGATACACTCGGTCGCACTGGCCTGATCCGACACGGCGTATCGGCCGCCGCTGTGTAAGAGACCGTGCATGCGGCCAGTCGTCCCGTCTGTGAGGTTTCCTCGTTCGACGAGGGTGACGTCGAGCCCGCGCATCGCCAGATCCCTGGCGATACCACAGCCCGTCGATCCGCCCCCGAGAACGAGAACCTCGGTGTGGTCTGCCATCCCTTCGTTCGTACCTAGATCTGCCTACTCTTTATTTTATCGGCGGTCGGCCAACGCCCATAACAACTGTCAGTGATTGATGAATGTTATCATGGAGTACGACGATCTCATGAGTAGAAACCGCATTTAGCCGCTTATTGCTGGGGTGTTGTGTCTTGTACGAACAACGAATCGGGGGCTGATGATAATATTATGTATACAATATTATGTTTGCAGTAACATTTATGATGATAGTGGATATTGTTTACCAGTATCACGCGACCACCAGTAAACTCGCGTGGACAGCACAAGGGGTGACTACTAGTGACAGACAATACCTACGTCGGTGCGGTAGATCAAGGGACGACTGGGACGCGCTTCATCGTGTTCGATCACGGTGGGCAGGTCGTCGCGAACGCATACGAAAAACACGAACAGATTTATCCGGAACCCGGGTGGGTCGAACACGACCCGATGGAGATCTGGGAGAACACAAAGAGCGTCATCATGCAGGCGCTCGGGCAGGCGGGAATCAGTCCCGACCAGCTCGAGGCCATCGGCGTGACCAACCAGCGGGAAACGACGCTGCTGTGGGACGCTGACTCCGGACGGCCGGTCCACAACGCCATCGTCTGGCAGGACCGTCGAACGACCGACCGCGTCGAAGAACTCGAGGACGACGGGCTGGTCGGCACCATCCGCGAGAAAACCGGCCTCGAGGCCGACGCCTACTTCTCCGCGACGAAGGCGGAGTGGCTGCTCGACAACGCCGACCCGATCAAACTCGAGCGCTCGCGGCCCGAGGATATCCAGGACCGAGCCGAGAAGGGCGAGGTTCTGTTCGGAACGATCGACACGTGGCTCATCTACAACCTCACGGGCAACCACATCACCGAGGTCACGAACGCCTCGCGCACGATGTTATACAACATCCACGACCTCGAATGGGACGAGGAACTCCTCGAGGAGTTCAACGTACCCGAAGCGATGCTGCCGGAGGTTCGTCCCTCGAGCGACGACGAGACCTACGGCACGACCGATCCGGAGGGCTTCCTCGAGTCTGAAATCCCCGTCGCGGGTGCGCTCGGTGACCAGCAGGCGGCCCTGTTCGGCCAGACCTGTTTCGACGCCGGCGACGCGAAGAACACCTACGGGACGGGCTCGTTTTTCCTGATGAACACCGGCAACGAGGCCGTCGAGAGCGACCACGGGCTATTGACGACGATCGGATTCCAGAAGTCCGGCGAGGATGTCCAGTACGCCCTCGAAGGATCGATCTTCATCACCGGCGCGGCGATCGAGTGGCTCGAGGATCTGACGCTGATCGACGATCCGGCGGAGACGGCGGAACTCGCCCGGAGCGTCGACTCGACAGACGGTGTGTACGTCGTCCCCGCGTTTACGGGACTCGGCGCTCCCCACTGGGACCAGCGCGCACGCGGGACCATCGTCGGGATGACTCGCGGCACGCGGAAAGAACACATCGTCCGAGCGACCCTCGAGTCGATCGCCTACCAGACGCGCGACGTCGCCGAGGCGATGGAGGCCGACTCGGGTATCGACATGACGAGTCTGAAGGTCGACGGGGGCGCGGTCAAGAACAACTACCTCTGTCAGCTCCAGTCCGACATCATCGGCTCGGAGATCGTCCGCCCGGTCGTCGACGAGACGACGGCACTCGGCTCGGCGTACGCAGCCGGGCTGGCCGTCGGCTACTGGGACGACGTCGACAGCCTGCGCGACAACTGGCAGATCGACCGCGAGTTCGATCCGAAGATGGACAGCGACCAGGCCGACGAGCAGTACGCCCGCTGGCAGACCGCGGTCGACCGATCGCTCGACTGGGCGCGCGACGGAGGAGGCGAATAGATGGTACTCGAGACCGCGTTGGGCGATCCGGTGTTCTGGATGGCCGCTCTGGCCGGCGGGGCCTTCGGTGCGGCGATCGGTGCCCTGCCGGCGTTCGTCTTTACCGGTTTCATGGTCATCGCCGGTGAGGCGGCAGCCTTCGCCGGGGCCGGGGACGAGATCACCGGAGCGATCGGCTTCGGACCGATCTTCGGTCCACATATCGCCTTCGCCGGCGGTGCGGCTGCAGCAGCGTACGCGGCAAAGCAGGGCTATCCGGAACTCGATGACGGAAAAGATATCGCCAGTGCGCTCGGCACACACCGTATCGACGTGCTGGCTGTCGGGGCGATTTTCGGCATCTTCGGGTTTGCAGCCACCGAACTGCTCAACTACGTCGGGTTCGGGACCGACAACATCGCGCTGATAGTGTTCGTCTCCGCGCTCGTCCACCGCGTTGTCTTCGGCTACGACATCATCGGCGAAGTCTACGGGGACAACCTCTTCGACATGGGTCCCGCCGAGCGCAACGAGGAGAACGCGCCCGGGATCTGGCTGCCGTGGCAGTACAAGTGGAGCGGCGTCGCGTCGATCGGGATCATCGGCGGTCTCATCGGTGGCTTCGTCTACCTCGTCACGGAGAGCCCCGTCCTGGTGTTCGGTATCAGTGCGGCCAGTCTGGTGTTCCTCAACTGTGGTGTCGACAACTTCCCGGTGACCCACCACATCACGTTGCCCGGTTCCGTCGGTGCGTTCGGCGCGCTCTCGGCCGGGATGAGCGAGCCGGTCGTGATGCTGTTCGCGCTCGGATTCGGCGTCTTCGGGGCACTCATGGGCGAGGTCTGTAACCGTGTGTTCTACGCACACGGCAAGACGCACGTCGATCCGCCGGCGTTCGGTATCGCAGCCTCAGGGCTGCTCGCGACCGTACTGGTCGCAGTCGGCGTCTTCGACGCGTCTATCTGGCCGACGTTCGGCTTCTGATAGCGACACCGCCACACACCGGCGGCTCATTTTTCGGGTTTTCGCACACGCGATCTCGAGTCGGTGGTCGCAGACGCAATCGGTCCTGTCAGTTATTTTTTGACGGCCGACGACGCCTCGAAACAGATCCCGTTACGTGGCCCCTTCGCTCTTCGGCGGTTCGGCGTTGTCTCGCACCGTGACGACGGGAACGTCCGACATTCGGACGACCTTCTCCGCCACGCTCCCGAGCAGGTACCGGTCGACGCCCCGTCTGCCGTGGGTCCCCATGACGACGAGGTCGATATCCGCGTGGTCGGCGTACGCGAGGATGACCTGATAGGGGTCGCCGACGTGGATAATCCCTTCCGTCTCGACGCCGTCGAACTGGCCTTCCACCTCCTCGACGATTTCGATCGCTCGTTCCCGAATCTCGTCCCGAAGGTCTTCGTGATCGCCACCGAGCATCCCGGACCGGGTTTCGTCAGAATCGCCGCCGAGCATTCCGGACCGCGTCTCGTCGGAGCGTCCGCCGAGCATTCCGGACGGCGACCGTTCGGCGTCGCCGTCGCCCGTATAGCCGACGTAGGAGGAGTTGACGACGTGCAGTACATGGACGGTCGCATCGTACCGCTCCGCCAGGTCCCTGGCGTGCTCGATCGCCGCGCTAGCGCCACTGCTCCCATCGGTCGGAAAGAGGATATCGGTGTACATGATTCGACCCCAAGCGAACACCTGGGCCGGTCTCTACCAGCACCACCGCATTAGAGCTTGGGGGTGTATTGCAAGCGACTTTATCGGAAGACCCGCTCTCGAGGCGCAAATCGATCGGCTGATCGATACGCTTCGTGCAGTCGAGAACAATTATGTGGATAGCCTCTCTTTCTCTGGCACATGTCCGAGTCCGAATCACAGTCTCCGTCCGAACTGGAGTTTACCGAACGAATGCAACGGGCGGATCAGTGGAGCAAGTGGATCGCGATGGCTCTCACCTTCGGATTCTTTTTCGTGACAGTGTTGCTCACGACCAGCGTCGAATTCAGTGCGGTCGTCGCGGCGGCCATGGGTATCGGGGTACGATTCGTCATCCCCTATCGGGTCACCATCTCCCGCCCTCCCGACGAACGCGAACCGCTCGTCGCGGATCAGGGGGCCGTACAGTTTCACCACGGTGCGGCCGGCGGCGCCCTGATATTCGGTTCGGTTGCGGCGGCCGCCGTGACAGTCGTCAACGGGGAGTCGACCACGGGACTGGTGGCGGGCGGGATCGGACTGGCCGTCTCCTACGTCGTGTTCTCGAGGGCGTTCCCTCGCGCTTGACCGATCGGCTGGCTTCGCTTCGGTCGGGCGTGCGGGCTCGCTACGGTTCGAACTCGGCCATTGTCGCTGCTGGTTCCGCAGCGTGCTGAACCGAACACAACTGATTTACGGGAGTAATACCCTTTGAATCATATGTTTAGCCAGCTCGAGATCGCGAGACGAGACGGGCGAAATCTCCTCCTCGTTCTCGCGATTATGATTCCCGTCCTGTTTTTCGTCGCCGACGGAGGGCTGGAGGCTCGAGTCGTCGCGGCCGTCCTCGGTGGTGTCCTCACGGCAGTCACGTTTCTCGCGGTGACGGTCGCGATCAACCGGTTCGGACCGGACTACTGAACGGTCAGCTGTAACTCATCGCCAGTACAATCGCGACCGTCTGGTGATTGCACCGGTAAATCGTTACAGCAGACCGTTTGAGCGCCGAGCGCGAGACGGCCCGTCGACGAGCGCACCTGCGCTGACCAAGCGGGGAGCGGACGCTGACGGAAATCCGGTCGCCGTCGGTCACAGCATCTTTATTCGCACTCGCCAACTGCCAGCTATGACCGCCGATCCGCCACTCGCCCTCGATATCGACGGCACGCTTACCCGTCCCGACCGCTGGGGTATCGATCCACGCGTTTTCGACCCGCTCCGCGACTGGGAGGCTCCCGTCGTGATTGCGACCGGGAAAGCGTTCCCCTATCCCGTTGCTCTCTGTCACTTTATCGGGATTCCGGAACTCGTCGTCGCCGAGAACGGCGGCGTCGTCTACACCGGCGACGACGTCTTTTTCACCGCCGATCGGGCGGCCGCCCAGGCCGTCCTCGAGGAGTACCGCGCCGCGGGGTATGACACCGGCTGGGGAGCCGAAAACACCGTCAACCGCTGGCGAGAGACCGAGATCGCGATCGATTTAGAACAGCCGATCGGCCCTCTTCGAGAGATCGCCGCCGAACGCGGCCTCGAGGTAGTCGACACTGGCTACGCCTACCACGTCAAGGACACGACGCCGAACAAGGGCGACGGCCTCGAGACGATCGCCGAGCATGTCGGCTTCGATCTCGCGGACACCGTCGCGGTGGGCGACTCGGTCAACGATGTCTCGACCTTCCAGGCCGTCGGCCGGAGTTTCGCCGTGGCGAACGCCGACGAAACGGCGAAGGCCGCGGCCGACGAGGTGCTCGAGGAACGCCACGCCGACGGGACGCTGGCGGTACTTGAGCGAGTTCGACCAACGGAATAACGGCTCCACCGACGAAGTTTCCGACGTCTGAACCGAATTTTCGACAGCCGAATCGAATGCTTCCGCGATGGACCGGCCTCGCGCACTCAGAACGTTTTTCTTCCGCCCGACGAACACTCGAGTATGCTCGCGACCGCTCTCGCCGTCGTCCTCGGTCTCGTGGTGACACCTGCGCTGTTCATCGCGGTCTACTTCGACGCCTCGAGAATCGACGTCTCGAAGCCGCTGCTGTGGGGGGCGGTTGCGGCGGTCCCCTTCGCACTCGGCATCGGCCTCTACCTGTTCGTCGACGCCGCGCCGATGACCGGCGTCATCATGACTGCCAACACCGGAATCGTCCTCTACGCCTTCGAGCGCGAGGTGACCCGCGGGGACGACGAACCCGCGGAACCGGGCGAACTGCTCGAGTAACGGATCGGGACGAGTCGCGTTTTTCGAGAGGAGGTTGGATCGATCGGGAGGTCGGACTGTCCAGATGGGTTCTCGTCCCGAAAACATGACAACGCAAATCCTATTTCTCCCCCTTGTGTCGACAAGCGTATGCCCGCCACGCGCCGTCGAGCACTGGTTGCCATCGCCGCAGCGGGCGGCGTCGCCGGGTGTACGGATCTGCTTTCTACCGGCGAGTCCGACGATACGTCACCGGCTGACCGCCGCGTCGATGCGTCGTACGAACCGGGTGACGGCGAGTGGATTCGCTCGAGTCGCTCATTCGCCAACGATCTGGTTTCCACCACGGCGCGCCCGCCGCGGGACGAACCGAACGAACGGTGGAGTGCCGGAGACCGCGGCTCCGTCCTCGACATCGCCGTGGTCGACGGCCGGTGTTACGTCGCCAACGACGAGGCGCTCGTGGCCCGAGACGCCGAGACGGGAGAAGTAGTGTGGCGCCACGAACTGGCAGAGAACAATCTCTTGCGAACCTTTCTCGAGGTCGAGGGAACGGTCTACTATACGGCCGATGGTGATCTGCACGGGCTTCACGCTGATACTGGCGATCGTCGATGGACAGTTGGCGGCGAGGACCGGTACGGAACGCTCGCACTTGCTGACGGCACGCTTCACTGGACGACCACGGAGACACACCGACTGCTCGAACCGGAAGGGGGCTCTCGACCGACAGCGCGGTCGGCGATCCCCCTCGACGGATACGAATCGCGCGTTCGCCCCTCGGAGCCGGCGGTCGTCGACGGATCGATCGCGCTCGGCGGTTGGCCGTACCGGTCGGGTTCGGCACCGATTCGCTCTCTCTCGCGTCGCGGCACGATCTGGAGCCGTCCGTTCGAACCGTACGTACCGACTCCGGCGATGGTCGGAAATCGCCTGCTCGCCACCGGCTACGACAACGATTCGAACGCGCTTGACGAAAGCACCGTCGCGTCGTTTGACCTCGAAACGGGTGATCCCCACTGGGAGACGACCGTTCCCGAACCGGTCGGCCAACCCGCCGTCGCCGACGGGATGATCTACACGGGCGGGAGCTACCCCAGTGAGTCGGCGACCGAGACTGGGCACCTGTTCGCCCTCGAGATCGAGACGGGCGAAATACGCTGGGAGATCGACACCGATGGTGCCTTTGCGGGGCATCCGCTCGCGCTCGTCGACGACGTCGTCGTTCTCGGAACGCGGACCGGGGTGATCGTTCTCGAGTAGCCGGCGACTCTCACCACCGGCCCAGATCTCCCGTTTCTGCTGGCGACCCACACCACGCACCTTTTGTCCGCCCCCGTTCAAGCGAGGGCAACATGAGCAACTCCGCCGAAACGGGCGTCGATACCGGAGCCGACGCCGACGAGGACGGCAACGAGGACGGCGGCCCGATGCAGGTCTCGAGTCCGGACTACCACAGCGAGAACCACACGGCGGCCCAGACCTGCGGCTGGACGGCCAACGCCTTACGCGGCGAGGGCAAGTGCTACAAGAACATCTACTACGGGATCGAGTCCCACCGCTGTATCCAGATGACGCCGGTGGTTCGGTGTAACGAGCGCTGCGTCTTCTGCTGGCGCGACCATCAGGGCCACTCCTACGAGATGGATGATGTCGAGTGGGACGACCCCGAGGCGGTCGTCGACGCCTCCTTGAAACTGCAAAAGCGACTCCTCTCCGGCTTCGGCGGCAACGACGAGGTGCCACGCGAGGTATTCGAGCAGTCGATGGAGCCGCGCCACGTCGCGATTTCTCTGGACGGCGAACCGTCGCTCTACCCCTACCTACCGGAACTCATCGACGCGTTCCACGACCGCGATATCACGACCTTCCTCGTCTCCAACGGCACCCGACCCGAGGTCCTCCGGGAGTGTGACCCCACGCAACTGTACGTCAGCGTCGACGCCCCCGAACGCCACACCTTCGACGAGGTCGTCGGCGCGATGGAAGACGACGCCTGGGAGAAACTCCTCGAGACGATGGACATCCTCGCCGAGAAAGACGAAACCCGGACCGTGCTCCGGACGACGCTCGTCAAGGGCGAGAACATGCACCACCCCGACTGGTATGCCGGTTTCTACCAGCAGGCCGATCCGGACTTCATCGAGATGAAGGCGTACATGCACGTCGGCCACTCGCGGGGCCGACTCGACCGCTCGGCGATGCCCGACCACGAGGAGGTCGTCGACTTCACCGAGCGAATCGGGGAGTACATGCCCGAGTTCACGGAAGTGAAGGACGTGCCGGCCTCCCGCGTCGCCTTGCTCTCGAAGACCAAAGACACCTGGGTGCCGAAACTGAAGAAGGGAAGCGAGTTCTGGGAGCGCGACCCGGTCACCGGCGACTGAGACGAGCCTCGGCTGACCCCTAAATCCCGACTAGTCGAGTACTGCGCCAGTTCGTCGAGAACCACCGGTGGCTTTTTGCCTCGACTCCCCAACGGTGTGGTACCGACGATAAACGCTCGCCAACTGCATCACAGTTTTGTTACGCATACCACATTCGGTATGCTTTTAGGTAGCTGTCCCATAGCCTCCGGTATGTCAGTGTCAGCCGAGTCTGCCGTCGGGCACGACGAACTCGCCGTGCTCAAACTGCTCGCACTCGAGGGCGGCCTCGAGGGCGACGTCAAGATCTCTTGTTCTCACCTCGCGGATCGACTGAATGCATCGAACCAGACCGCCTCGCGACGGCTCCAGCGCCTCGAGAGCGCCAGCCTGCTCGAGCGCGATACCGTCAGCGACGGCCAGTGGGTGGCGATCACCGACGATGGCGAGCGCGCGCTCCACGCCGAGTACGAGGACTACCGTCGTATCTTCGAGACGGACTCGGAAATCGAACTCGACGGCACCGTGACCAGCGGGATGGGCGAGGGCCGCCACTACATCTCCCTGTCGGGCTACATGCGACAGTTCGAGGAGCGTCTCGGCTACGAGCCGTTCCCCGGCACGCTGAACGTCGACCTGCGCGAGGACAGCGTCCGCCGACGCAGCGCCGTCGCCTCGCTCGAGCCGGTCCCGATCGACGGCTGGGAGGACGACGAGCGCACCTATGGCCCGGCGGTCTGTCACCGAGCGACGATCGAGACCGCCGAGGGCAACCGCTACGAGGACGCCCACATCATCGCGCCCGAGCGAACCCACCACGACGAGGACCAGCTCGAGGTCATCGCACCGGAGAAACTGCGCGAAACGCTCGGTCTCGAGGACGATGATCACGTCACCGTCTACGTGGGTGACCGCCGATGACGGGCCACCACGCGGGAACGCGATCGAACGCCGGCGGGGAAAACGGAACCGGTGCGACGGCGGCGGCCGACTCGGTCGAAGACGCACTCGACTCGCTTCGGGCCGGCGAACCGGTGCTCGTCCACGACGCAGCGGATCGCGAGGGCGAGACTGATCTGATCTACCACGCCGATAGCGTCACGCCGGAGGCCGTCGCTCGCCTGCGAAACGACGCCGGCGGGCTCGTCTGCGTCGCCCTCGGCCACGACCTCGCCGAGGCGTTCGACCTCCCGTTCTACACCGACGAAGTCGACCACCCCGCGAGCGGCGATCACGAACTCGGCTACGACGAGCGCTCGTCGTTCTCGCTGACGGTCAACCACCGCGACACCTACACCGGTATCACGGATAACGATCGGTCGCTGACGATTCGGGCGCTGGGAGAGGCTGCCAGCACACCCGGCAAGACCGATTTCGCCGAGGAGTTCCGTGTTCCGGGTCACGTCCACTTGCTCAAGGCCGCGCCCGACCTCGTCGCCCAGCGCGAGGGTCACACCGAACTCGGCGTGGCCCTCGCCGAGGCCGCAAACCTCTCGCCCGCCGTCGTCGTCTGTGAGATGTTGGACGACGAAACTGGCGAGGCGCTGACCCCCGTCGACGCCCGCGCCTACGCGGATCGGCACGGATTCACGTACATCGAGGGCAGCGAGATCCTCGAGCGACTCGGCTAGGCGAGTTGCGGATCGAACTCCGACTTCTACGGTTTGCTGTAACGAGTTACCGGTGAGACTGCAGGACAGTTCGCGGCCCCGCTGGAAATGATATACGGCAGACAGTATCAATCCCCGTCCAGTTCGGACGGCGTCCGTTCAGTTTCTGCTTCGGTGCCGTTCGTCGGACCGCTTCGATACACCGCATACAGAATGAGCACGGCGATCGTAAAGTCGAGACCGTGCTCGACGAGGTGGTGTATCGTCATCGGGACGAGTCCGAAGGCCGTTCCGAGTCCGACGACCGACCGCAGGGAGAGGAGTCCGAGCACGACCGTGATCAGCAGATAGCGCATCGACCGCCGGCGCGAGTACGCGACGACGCCACAGCAAAAGAGGATCGTCGTCCCGAGGACCGCGAGGACGAGCACGGCGAGTAACACTGGAGCCAGCTGGGGATCCAACCACGCGATGTCGAAGGGACTCGTGTGATCCATCTACACGATGGTACATCGGGATGACAACTACCTATGTGCTTCGGTCGGCTCCCTTTTGACGCATTCGTTCGAATCGACGAGACGGGTCATATGACCGGTTCTTACCTGTTGGGAACGATCAAAAGCCGTTATCAAGTCCCCAGCGTTAGTCAGTAATAGCAGTCATCCCTCGGTCACACGAGCGGTGAACACAGAGACAGATCGATTCCCCATGAGCGACACTCGAGATCAAATCAGGACCCACGTCCGAGCGAACGCCGGCATCCACTTCAACGAACTCGTCAGGGAGTCGGCGTACGCGCCGGGACAGATTCAGTATCACATCCGCCGACTGATCGACGCTGGCGACCTCGTCCGCGAGGAATGCTACGGCCAGACTCACTACTATCCACCAGCGTACGACGCGTGGGAACGCGGTGCGCTGGCGCTGTTTCGCCGCGAAACAGTCCGAGAAATCGTCGTCTATCTGATCGAACACGAGTCGTGTCGACCCGCAACGGTCGCCGACGACCTCGAGATTGCCCGGAGCACGCTCGAGTACCACCTCGACCACCTGGTCGAACGTGATATCGTCGACAAGACCTACGACGAGCGTAATCATGTCACGCTCGCTCTCGCGAATCCGGAGCAGACCGCGCCGCTGCTCTCGGAAGTGACGCCGACGGTTCCCGACCGGCTCATCGATCGGTTCACCCGACTCGTCGACGGGTTGCTCGAGGGGACGTCGTAATCGGGGCAGACGGAGCCGTCAGCGTCGACCTCGACGATTCGGCTCGAACGTCCTCGACGATTCGAATCGGCGAAGCGTCGAACGTCGGCCCTCGAGCCAGGTGAACGGAGCTGTCAACTCCTCCGGTCTGTTGTCAGTCATTTCCGGAGCAACCGCCAACCACCGTGCGGTTGAACTGATAATCAGTTACAACCGATCGTATCAGTCGTTTCTACTCCGTCGTTGGAGCCCTTCGACGGCGACCGCGAGCGAACCGGCGACCACGGTCGCGACGGCACCGAACTCGAGTAGCGTTTGAAACGGTGACGCCTCGTCTGCAGCGTCGTGGCCGTCCGGTCCGTGGTCGTGGCCGTCCGCTCCGTGATCGTGGTCGTCTGCACCGTGATCGTGGTCGTCTGCACCGTGATCGTGGTCGTCCGGTCCGTGGTCGTGGCCGTCCGCTCCGTGGTCGTGGTCTGCGTGGTCGTGCTCCTCCGCACCGTCGTCGTGTTCGGCGTGCTCGTCCGCGGGAAGCGCGGTCGCGTCGATCCACTCGCTGACGTAGGATCCGCCGGGTGCACCGGTGACGCGAAGTTCCCACTCGCCCGCGTCGGGAAGCGGCTGGACCGTCGCGTACGTGCCGTCGTCGGTCTCCTCGAGTTCGACTTCGATTTCCGTCCCGTCCCCGCCGCTCGCCAACAACCGAACGGGCCGTTCAGAGTCGACTGGAGAGTCGTTCTCGAGGAAGGCGACCTCGAAGACGATCGGTTCGTCCGTTCGAAGCTCGAACGACTCGTTAGTCGACTCGTTGACGACCGGGAGCGCCGTCACTTCGACGACCCCATCGTCGTACTCGTACTCGATGGTCGCTTCGATCGGTTCGTCGCCGTCCATGCCCGCGACTGCGGCGGTCGGCGCGGACGTGAGCAGTCCCGAGAGCAACAGAACGACGACCAGCAGCGTGACCTCGAGCCGGACGGCTCGAGCGATCCGCGTGATCGTCAACTGCCGGCCACTCCCGTCGCTTCCGCCGTCCGTACTCGTCGGTCGGGAACCGTCGACCGCATCCGTCGGTGGGGCCGACTCGAGTCGGCCCAGAAGAACGTACCGGGTGAGGCCGCCGAGCGCAAGCCCGGCGACGACGAGGATCAGTTTCGCAGCCAAGACGAGGCCGTAGACCGTGTCCGTGAGGCCGCTGGCGGTCGGGACGTGCCACGACGCGAGGACGAATCCCGTCCCGACGACGAACGTGACGCCGACGAGCGCGAGGATCGAGAACCGGCGAATCGTGGCTGCGAGCAAGACTGGGCGGTCGTCGGGGTGTGCGTTTCGAACCGTCGGCACGACGACGAACGCGAGGACGGCCAGCCCGCCGACCCAGAGACCGGCGCCGACGATGTGGACGAAATCCACGATCGCTCCGTTCAGTCGGTCGATCGCGGTCGCGGAGTGACTGGTCCACGCGATCGTTCCCGCGACGGCCAGCGCCCCGACGAACGTTCCGGCGAGCGCTCCGCGCCGCGGGAGCCGCCCGCGAGCCAACGCCGCGACGAACCCGGCGACGCCGACGGCGAGGGCGACCTGCACGAGCCAGGCCTGCCCGAGCGGCGTCTCCGTGAACTGGGTGATCGTCTCGATCGACAGCGGCCCCATTGCCGCGCTCCGAGCGAGTCCGAGCGCGAGCGCGCCCAGAGCCGCGAGTCCGGCAGCGCCGGCGAGGAGCGCGGTGAGTTGCCCGCCGATCCGTTCTCGTTGCGACGCGTCGGCTCGAGCGAACGCCGGACCGACCGCGACGGTTGCGATCGCCGGAATTCCGATCAGGCCGGCGACGCCGACGAGCAACAGCGCCTTCGCTCCCGCCTCGAACGGCGGGATCGACTCGTCTTCATCGCCCTCGCTCTCCTCGTAGGCCTCGAGGACGGCGTCGCGATCGAGCGGTTCGTCGCCGACGGCGAAGAAGAACGAGCCGGAGGTGGTGTGGCCGTCGTCGGCGAGCACCTCCCACTCGACGGTGTACATCCCCTCATCGCCGGTCGCGTCTTCGTCGATCGGGACGTCGACGACCTGCGTGTCGTCGGAGTCGATCTCGGACTCTTCGGAGACGACCTCGTCGTCGGGATCCACGACGGTGATATCTGCGTTGACGACACCATCCCCAGAGAAGTACAGCGTCACCTCATCGGGCAGTGAGTCGATCTGTTCGCCGTTACCGGGGTCGGTCTCGCTCAGGTAGGCGTGGGCCGCGACCGGGGTCGCGACGAGTCCGATCGCGAGCGCCATCACGACGAGCGCGACGAGCACCGACGCGAATAGCGATGTCCGAGAGAGCGGACCGCCGCCGTCGATCGACGATGTTATGTCCATCGGTTAGCGGAGGTTTCCGGAGTATCCGCCGCCGGAGTCGCCGACGAACTGCACCGTGTCGACGCCCTCCTCGACCTCGACGTGATCGACGAGTTCCTGAGCCTCCATGTCGACGATCGCAACGATGCCGTCGTCGTCCGCGGGCGAGATGAAGTAGCCGCCGCCGGCCACGCCGCTGCGGTGGAGGAACGGCGCGCCCTCGGGGCGGATGATGTCTCCGATGTCGACCGTCTCGACGATCTCGAGCGCGTCGACGTCGATGATCGACGCCTGATCGGTCTGCGTGTGGGCGGTAAACGCGTAGAGCGTGCCGTCGTCGGCCTCGTGATAGCGGAGGGCGTCCGGTCCCTCGTCGACGTTGACAGCGCCGTATTCCTCGCTCTCGTCGCTCGTCGCGTCGAGGAACCGGATACTGTTGCCGTCGAGAACGCCAAGGACCTCCTCGTCGGGGGAGAGATACATGCCGCCCGCGAAGTCGAGGTAATCGACGACCTCATCGGTCTCGGTGTCGACGACGGCAGTTTCGTCGCCGTGTTCGAAGTAGGCGAGTCCCGTCTCGGACGCGTAGGCCTTGTAGTGCGTACCCTCGTCCTCGTTCTCGAGTTCGATGTAGTCCGTCCGTTCGTACGCCTCGAGGTCGATGATCAGCGCCGCGGGGTCGTTGACGTTCGTCGCGTACCCCATCTCACCGAAGTCCTCGTGGTACAGCAGTTTGCCGTGGCCCTCGTTCTCGAGGCCCGACTCGACGATCTCCGTGACGTGGTGGGAGTCGGTGTCGATGACGTAGAACGTCCCTTCGTCGTCGCTGTGGACCCACATCTCGTCGTCGTTCGGGTGGTACATGTGCGTCGGATCTGGTCCGATGTCGACCTCGTCGACGATTTCGCGGGCTTCGGTGTCGATGACGAGCACCTGGGAGGGTGAGTCCCGAATGACGTAGATCTCGCTGTAGTCGGCCGTGATCCGCGGATCGCCCCAGCCCTCGTCCTCGAGCCCGTCGGTGATCTCGTCGACGACTGCTCCCTCTGCTGGATCGATGATCGCGATCGTGTTCGGAGCGAACGCGTAAATGAATCCCTCGCTTTCCTCATCGTTCGATTCATCTCCGTTCGATTCGTCGCCGTTCCCATTGTCGTCGCCGCTATCGTCGCCACCCAGGCAACCAGCCAGAGCGATCGCTGAACTGCCAGCGACACCCTGTACGAAACGTCGTCGATCGAGCAATACCTTCATATGAGTGGTATCTGTTCCACCTTTATTCGGGGTTCTGGTTCAATAGTAGAAATGCTGGTAAGGGATTCCATGTGCTATGGGTAGCGCCGAAACCATCCGATGTGCAGAGTATCAGTCGACTGGGCTTGGTATCGAGTATAATGGTTTGATGCCGTCCGTCTCGGCGGCGTCGGCCGGACGGTCCGATCGTCGTGTCTCATCGTGGAAATCGCGAACACTTAGTACGGTGGTGTTCAACACTCTCGAGCATGGGATTCGATGAGATGGATGTCGACACGATCTGGATGGACGGCGAGTTCGTCGACTGGGACGACGCACAAATTCACGTGCTCACACACGGACTCCACTACGGCACCGGCATCTTCGAAGGCGCACGCTGTTACGAGACCGAGGAGGGGCCCGCGATATTCCGCTGGGAGGAACACCTAGACCGACTGTTCGAGTCCGCGAAACCGTACGAGATGGACATCGGCTACACGAAGGAGGAACTCACCGACGCAACGGTCGAACTCATTCAGCGCCAGGACCTCGAGTCGTGTTACATCCGCCCGATCTCGTTCTACGGCTACAACTCACTCGGCGTCAGCCCGAAAGACTGCCCCACGAAGACGGCGATCGCCGCCTGGCCGTGGGGGACGTATCTCGGCGAAGAGGCCCTTGAGGACGGGATCGACGTGATGATCTCCACATGGCGCAAGCACGCCTCGAGTCAGATACCGACGAACGCGAAGACGACGGGGCTCTACGTCAACAGCATGCTCGCGGGCGAGGAAGCCCGCCGGAACGGGTACGCGGAGGCCATCGTCCTGAACAAGGAGGGTAACGTCGCGGAAGGCCCCGGCGAGAACATTTTCCTCGTCCGCGACGACGAGATCTACACGCCCGGGCTCTCGGAGTCGATCCTCGACGGCATTACCCGCGACACCGTGATCGAGATCGCGGAGGATCTCGGCTACACTGTCCACGACAACGTCTCGATCTCCCGCGGCGAACTCAACACGGCCGACGAACTGTTCTTCACCGGCTCTGCCGCCGAGGTGACGCCCATCCGGAAGGTCGACAACGTCGTCATCGGCGAGGGCTCCCGCGGCCCCGTCACCGAGGACATCCAGCAGCGCTTCTTCGACGTCGTCGAACGCCGAACCGACGCCTACGACGAGTGGTTCGAGTACGTCTAAGCTGACGATTCGTTCGTTGGTACCGGTATCTCGGCTCTCGGCTCTTTCGGCGATGATTCTCGAGTCGATCTCGAACTGGCTCCGTCGGTGGCTGTTCTCGGCGAACGCGTCGTTCACTCGCTACGCTTATTGAACGATGCTGTTGCGACGAATGGTTCGGAGAACACGAGTGTTCTGCTGACGCTGGCGGCAGTGAGTTCCACGTCCTCCCCAGCCGATTCACTCGTGCCAAGGGGCGCTCGCTCATCCCTCGCCCGGCTTTGAGCCACGTCTCGCTATTCGCTCGCCGTGGCACAGCGCGCGCCACCGCACGTGGGCAGTTCCAGCAGTATGTCTGTCACCTCTACTGTCCGTTGGCACTCTCGAGACGCCTCGAGACGCACCTGATTCCATCCTCGAGCACGATTTTAGCTACCCGTCACTTTCGTAGCGTTTTTGCCGGTTGTCGGGAAACGACGGGTATGACTACCTGCCCCTGGGACGATTGGAACCACATTCTCAAGATCGATCCCGACAAGGAGCTCCCCGAGGGCGTCACGTACGGTGATCTCTGTGCGACCGGCACCGACGCGATCGAAGTTGGCGGTACCATGGGTATCACCGAGGAGAACATGGAGGCCGTCGTCGACGCCTGCGCCGAACACGACGTCCCGCTCTATCAGGAGCCCTCGAGTCCCGACGTCGTCATCGACAACCGGGCGCTCGAGGGGTATCTCATCCCGTCCGTCTTCAACGCCGGGTCACCGTTCTGGATCACGGGGGCCCACAAGGAGTGGGTCCGGATCGACAGCAACTTGGACTGGGATCGGACCTGGACCGAGGCCTACATCGTGATGAACCCCGAGGCCGACGTCGCGACGTACACCGAGGCCGACTGCGACTTAGACGCCGACGACGTCGCGGCCTACGCCCAGATCGCCGAACGGATGTTCGGACAGGAGATCGTCTACGTGGAGTACTCCGGGACGTTTGGCGACGAAGAAATCGTCGAGGCGGCGGGCGAGGCAACCGAGGAGGCGACGCTGTTCTACGGCGGCGGCATCCACGACTACGACTCGGCCGCGACGATGGCCCGCCACGCCGACGTGATCGTCGTCGGTGACCTCGCCCACGACGAGGGCGTCGAGGCCGTCCGCCAGACGGTCGAAGCGGCGAACGACGCCTGAAAACGGCCGCTATTTTTCGACGAGGTCTCGAATCTTCGGCAGCACGTCGGTGACGTCCTCGCGCACCACCACGTCCGCTGAACTGTCGACTGGCGTCGACTCGAGGTTGACGATGCCGACGGTCGCTCCCGACGACGCGGCGAGTCGGGGCAGCGACGCGGCGGGTTCGACCACCAGCGAGGAGCCGATGGCAAGGAAGACGTCGCTTTCGCCGGCGAGCGAGCGGGCACGCTGGATGACCGCGCCAGGCAGTTGCTCGCCGAAGAGGACGACGTCGGGTTTGTAAACCCCGCCGCAGTCGCAGGTCGGCGGCAGTTCGCCGTTCGTGGCGCGCTCGAAGATCGGGTCGTCCTCCATACGTTTTCCACAGTCGATACAGCGTACTCGCTGGGAGTTCCCGTGAAGCTCGAGGATGGACGGTTCGTCCGTGCGCTCTTCTCTCACAGATGTGGCTGCTTCGCCGTGTAATCCATCCGTATTCTGCGTGAGGATCGCCTCGAGATTATCGTCCCGTCCCATCGCGGCCAGCGCTTCGTGGGCCGCATTGGGCTCGTACTCCCCGTCGAACATCACCTGTTGAAGTTCGATGCGATCCGCCCAGAACCCCTCCGGATTGCGCTGGAACCGGCCGTACGTAAACTGCCCTTCGTCGAACTTGTCCCAGACGCCGTCGTCGCCGCGAAACGTCGGGACACCGGAGGGTTGGGAGATGCCCGCGCCCGTGAAGGCGACGACGGTCTCTGCATCGCGGATATCGTCGGCGAGTCGCTCGAGATCATCCATATCGGAGGGTCGGACTGCAGGCTCAAAACTCGTTGTGGTGGTGGTGAACTGCGAAAAACACATATGCATAGAATAGAAAATATAGATACACAGATGGGGAGTAAGACAGTGAGCCTCAAGGACGAAACGTACCGGCGGCTCAACAGAGAAAAGCGGGACGGCGAAAGCTTCAGTGATGCAATCGACCGTCTGCTCGTTGAGGACGATACGAATCCGCTTCGAGAGCTAATCGGACTCGTCGATGAAGACGAACTTGAGAACGTTCGGACACGTTCGAACGAGTTCCGAGAAGATGTGAATAGCCGGTTCGGTAGCACTGAACGAGCTAACGAGGACCAGTAAATGGTTCTGTTGGACAGCTGTTTTCTCATCGATCTCTTCGCAGAAGACGCCGCTGCGATCGCAAAGCTGGACGAATTCAGTTGGCAAGAGGCGTCGGTATCTACGCTTACCGTTTCGGAAGTTGGGTTCGGACTGTCGAACACTGATCGAGAACGGTTCGAGACGATCGTTCAACGAGTGGACGTTCTTCCATACGGACTTACCGAGTCACGGCGAGCAATGAAAGAACAACGAGTGCTCCGTAAACAGGGAGAGCAGATCGGTGCTATCGACGTAATGATTGCAGCGACAGCGCTCGAGGCGAATAAAGCTGTCGTCACCAGAAACGTCGACGAGTTTCAGCGGACGAGTGCCTCGGTAACACCCTACTGAATTCCCCTAGCGTTCAGCCGGACTCGAACGATTGCGCTTAAGTTCCGGCGACCGGAATCAGGTGGTATGCAGGACAGAATTCACACTGCCGACGCCGAGCCAGGCGATCACGCGACTGTCGCCGGCTGGGTTCACGAGATCCGAGACCTTGGCGGAATTGCCTTCTTGATTCTCCGGGACAGCTCCGGAAAGATTCAGGTCAAATTCGAGAAAGACGACATGGACGAGGAACTCGTCGAAACGGGACTGGGCGTCTCTCGAGAGAGCGTCGTCAAGGTCACCGGCGCGGTCGAAGAGGAGCCGCGCGCGCCGACGGGCGTCGAGATCACGCCCGAGGAAGTCGAGGTCGTCGCACCCGCCGACCCCGAACTGCCGCTCGACCCGTCCGGAAAGGTCGATGCCGAGCTCTCGACGCGTCTGGACAACCGCACGCTCGACCTCCGCAAGGAGGAGGTCCAGGCCGTCTTCGAGATCCGCGCCGAGATCCTGCGCGCCGTCCGCGAGCAGTTCCGCGCGTTCGACTGCACGGAGATCAACACGCCGAAGATCGTCGCCACGGGGACCGAAGGCGGCACCGAGCTCTTCCCGATCACCTACTTCGGCGAGGAGGCCTTTATGAACCAGTCGCCACAGCTGTTCAAACAGCTCATCGCGGGCTCGAACGTCGAGCGCGTCTTCGAGATTGGCCCGATCTTCCGCGCAGAAGAGCACAACACGCCCCGCCATCTGAACGAGGCCACCTCGATCGACTTCGAGGGTGCGTTCTGCGACCAGAACGATGCGATGGACGTCGTCGAGGGCGTCGTCACGGCTGCCTACGAGGCGATTCAGGAGAACTGCAGCGACGAACTCGAGGCGCTCGGCCTCGCTGAGGAGTTCGAGGTTCCCGACGAGGCGTTCCCGCGGCTCAGCTACGAGGAGGCCATCGAGCGCATCAACGCGACGGGTGAACTCGACGAACAACTCGTCTGGGGCGACGACCTGCCGACCGAGGGCGAGAAGGCCCTCGGCAACGATGTCGGCGGCCACTACTTCATCACGGACTGGCCCAGCGAGATCAAGCCGTTCTACATCAAAGACCACGACGACGACGACCAGCTCTCGACGGGCTTCGACCTGATGCACCCGCGAATGGAACTGGTCTCCGGCGGTCAGCGTGAACATCGCTACGAGAAGCTCATCGAAGGCTTCGAACAGCAGGGGCTCGATCCCGATCAGTTCGAGTACTACACGAAGATGTTCAAGTACGGGATGCCACCCCACGCCGGCTTCGGCCTCGGCGGCGAGCGGCTGGTCATGACGATTCTCGGACTGGACAACATTCGAGAGGCTGTGCTCTTCCCGCGAGATCGCCAGCGTTTGTCGCCGTAGGCGACAAACCTGGGAGCCAGCAAGACGACCACGACTGGGAGACTCGCCGAAATCGTACGCGGGCGGCGGCCGCCGAAGCCGTCCGACAGGCTTCGGTACGTTCGCAACGGCGCGCTCGAGTCGATCCATCCCGAATCTTCACTGTTATATCGTCCGAGTCGAAATACCGTCCAATGCGTGAGGAGTCGACGGCGTTCGTACCGGGGCACATTACGGGCTTTTTCAGCGCTCATCCAGACGACGATCCGACGAAATCGGGCTCCCGCGGCGCAGGAGTGACGCTTACCGACGGCGTCGAGGTGACAGTCGAACCGGCCACTGATGACACGTCGACGGTCGTCCTCGACGGGCAAGAGTGCGAGGTCGATCCGGTCGAAACGGTTCTCGAGACGCTCGAGGTGAGCGCGCGAGTCGAGGCCGAATCGGAACTCCCGATCGGCTCCGGCTTCGGGGTCTCGGGCGCGATGGCGCTCGGAACCGCGCTCGCGGCGAACCGGGTGTTCGAGCGCAAGCTTTCCTGGAACGAACTCGTGACCATCGCACACGGAGCCGAAGTGCAGGCGGGAACCGGGCTGGGGGACGTGGTCGCACAGGCTCACGGGGGCATCCCGATTCGGCTGGAGCCGGGCGCTCCACAGGTGAACAAACTCGACGCGATTCCGTCTCGGGCGCGCGTGGAGTACGTGTCGTTCGGCGAACTTTCGACCGCGGACGTGCTATCGGGCGAGACCGACCAGCTCTCGGCCGCCGGAAAGCAGGCGCTCTCGCGGGTCGTCGAAGAACCGACGCTGCTCTCCTTTATGTACGCCTCTCGGCTGTTCGCCCGCGAAGCGGGGCTGTTGACCGAGCAGGTCGCGCGGACGATTGGCGACGTGACGGAAGCGGACGGACAGGCCTCGATGGCCATGCTCGGCGAGACCGTCTTTGCGCTCGGCACGGGGTTGTCGGACGCCGGCTACGAGCCGACGGTCTGTGCGACACATCCGGCGGGTGCACTGTTGAAGTAACGAGTTCCGTGGCGAGACAGTTTGGGTCGCTCGAGGATCGATTCCGTTTACCTCGGTCGTGAGTCAATTACGCGCGCCGAGCGGTCTGTATACGTTCGGTACGCTCCGCTTGTCGAGTCTGCGAAGCGATTCAGCTACCCACACGGCCCGCGGGGGAATATATCAGAACTCGATACTGTGGCCGGAGCTTTATTATGGTGGGTTTCAGTTATCCGGTCAAGTTTACGAATGTCTTCAACGACTGAAATTCATCAAAAGCTGTTTCGGCTGTACGAACACTACGTCGGTGAACCCGACTCGAGCAAGGACGTCTACGGCTACTGGATATTCATCGCCGGCTACCTCCTCGGTGCAGCCGGGATATTCACGTTCGTCGTCGGCTACGCCGGGAGTGCGGATTCCTACACGCTGATTCGGATCTCCGGCGTCACGGCGGCGACGGGGCTTGCGCTCTGTCTGTTCGGAATCGTCCTCATGCTCCCGGTACGACGGATCGGGATCTACGCCAGCGTGCTCGGACTCCTCGTCGCACTCGGCGGCGTCGTCTTCTTCGGGTGGGCCTACCCCTACAACTGGCGAGAGCTCGGGACCGACTACAGCGTCCAGGTCATCTCCGTCTACGCGCTCGGAATCGGCCTGATCGCTGGCGTCACAGCCCTCGTCCCCATCCTCACGGGACAGAAGGGGATGTTCGTCGAGGAGGAGGGTGCGACAGACGATCCGGACATTCTCACCGGCGACGCGATGGAGGGCGCCCAGTTCGCCGTCTTCCGTGACGAGAACGGCGACTGGGAGTGGAACGTCCTCCACCTGGAGGCGCTCGCGACGAGCAACGAGAGCGCCGTCACGCGACCCGACGCGACCGAGGGCATCGAGCGCGTCCAGTCCCAGATTAGCTCCGCGGGACTGATGGAGCTCACCACCTCCGCGTTCCGACTCTACGAGGACCGGGACGGCACCTGGCAGTGGACGCTCGCCCGCGACGATGGCAGCGTCGTTGGCTCGAGCACCGGCGAGTTCGACCAGCGCGACGGGGCTGAAAACTCCGTGAGCTTCCTCAAGGACCGCGGCCCCGAGGCAGACGTCATCGAGATCGAGGGCGCCGCGTTCACGTACGAGGAAAAACGCGACCAGTGGTTCTGGCAACTCGTCGACGACGAACGGAATCCGTTGGCCTCGAGCGACTCCGGCTTCGGAACCCAGGAGCAGGCCGAGGAGGCCGCACAGACGTTCGCGGAACGGTTCGACCGCGCGCGCCTGCTCGACATCGAACACGTCGGCGTCGAACTCGTCGAACGACCTGGCGGCTGGACGTGGCGCTTCGTCGACGACGGGGACGACGTCGTCGCGAGCGCATCGGACACTTTCGACAGTCGGCGCGACGCCGAGGAAGCCGCCGAAGCGTTGCTCCCCGCCCTGGAGTCGGCATCGATTACCGTGGCTGGCGAGCCGACCTACGAACTCTACGAGTCTGGCAGCGACTGGCGCTGGCGGCTCGTCGACGAGACCGAGCACGTCGTCGCCCGGAGTCCCCCCGAGATCAGCGAAGCGGCGGACGTCGAGTCGGCCGCCGATCGGTTCAGCGACGGAGCCCTCGAGGCCGACATCGTCGAAATCGACGAGGCGGAGTACGAGGTGTATCCGACTGCGACCGCGTCGACGGCTGCCGACTCGGACGATGACCTCCCGGCAACGGTGGACGACGCGGTCGCCCAGACCGACGGCGGCACGACGCTCGAGTACGACGATCAGACGGGGCCCGACTGGAACTGGCGGCTCGTCACCGACGATCGCGAGATCGTCGCCGCGAGCAACGAACCCCACTCGGACGCCGAGACGGCGTCGGAGGCGATCCAGCGGGTTCGCGAACAGGCCAGCGAGGCCGACCTCATCGAGTTCGAACACGCGGCGTTTCAGGTCTACGAGGCCGACTCCGGTGAGTGGCGCTGGCGGCTCATCGACGAGGACGGCAACGTTCTCGCCGACAGCGGCCAGGAACACACTTCGCGCGGCGAGGCCGCCGAGGCGATGATGACGCTGAAAGAGCAGGCCCCCGACGCCGAACTGCTCGAGATCGAGACTGCCGCGTTCGAACTGTTCGTCAACGAGGACGACGAGTGGGGCTGGCGACTCATCGACGAAGCCGGGAAACTCGTCGCCGAAGACCCCGCCACGCACCCGACTCGCGGCGCCGCACGACAGGCGATGAACCGACTGCTCGAGCACTTAGACTCCGACATTCGGACGATGGACGATGCGATCTTCCAGACCTACGCGGCCGAAGACTGGCAGTGGCGGTTCGTGCTGCCCTCGGGCGAGACCGTCGCGGAAGCCGGCGAAGCTCACCCGACCCGGGACGAACTCGTCGACGAGTTGGCGGACATCCGTCACTCGGCCGCCGCGGCTCACCAGCACACGATCGGCGATGTCGCCGTCCAACTGTACGACAGCGGCGGCTGGCACTGGCGGCTGCTCGACCGCGACCGCGAGGAGGTCGCGGACTCCACCGTCACCTACGACACGCGCGACGAGGCCACGAACGGCGCCGAGAGCCTGAAGGCTCACGCCGTCGACGCACCGATCTTTGCGATCGAGGACGCCGCAATTCGACTGGACGGCAGCGACGGGTGGACGTGGGAGCTCATCGACCGCGACCGCGAGGTCAGTGCGAGCGCGGTCGGTGCCGTCTCCACCAAGGCCGCCGCCATGGGTGCCATCGAGGACGTGCGCCAGCTCGCGCCGATGGCGGGTCGGGTCGACTTCGATGTCGCCTCCTTCGAACTCGTCGCCGACGAGGACGAGCGCTGGAAGTGGCGACTCATCGACGAGGACGGGCGGACGATCGCGACCGGCTCCGAGAGCCACGACTCGACTGAGGCCGCGCGCACGGCCCTCGAGAACGTCCGCGAACTGATCGAAGAGGCGAGCATCCTCGAGATCGACAGCGTCTCCTTCGAACTGCACACGGACGAGGAAGGCGAGGGCTGGGTCTGGCGGCTGGTCGACGAGTACGGCTCGACGATGGCCGAGAGCACCCAGACCTACGAGAGCCGCACCGACGCCCGCGAGGCGATGAACGACGTGAAAGCCCACGCCCCAGACGGCTGGATCACCTTTACCGAGTAAGCGTCGCTCGCCCGGACGACCGTCGACTGCCGACCGTTTCCGCTGTTTTTCGCCGTTTTTCACTCCAGACGACCACCGACTCGACGGGGCCGTTCCGGATCGATCGCGTGGGCGAGGAGTTCGATGTCGTCCGCGATCGGATACTCGAGGATCCGCGCCGGCTCCTCGAAGATTCGACCCGCGAGGAGTTCCGACACGCGCGCGATGGGGTTCCAGGTGTCGTAGTAGGCGTCGTACACTCCTTCCATGTCCGCCGTCTCCATGTATTGATAGGCCGTGTATCCGTCCGAACCGCGCTCGAGAACGATCGATTCGGTGTACATTGCCTCGGCTTCGAGCACTGCGCGGCTCCAGGATTCGATCCACCCGAGTTCGAGTTCGCCGGCGATCACGTCCCGGGAGACGGCCGCGAACCGGTCGGCGAACCGCTCGGAAACGCCGGATTCGAGGTCCAGCCGAACCAGCCCGACGTCGACCGCCGCCTCGTCGGGACCGATGACGGTCGTCGGTTCCGATCCGTCGGCCGCGATCGTTCGCGGCCGCGTAGGATGGACGGCGTGGACGAGCAACTCCCGATCGGCCGATTCGTCGGGTATAGAGAGCGCGTCGTGCGTCACG
Organism: Natronorubrum tibetense GA33; assembly: GCF_000383975.1. Lineage (NCBI taxonomy): Archaea > Methanobacteriati > Methanobacteriota > Halobacteria > Halobacteriales > Natrialbaceae > Natronorubrum > Natronorubrum tibetense. The sequence continues at coordinate 3,018,625 of NZ_KB913017.1, forward strand.
GGGAAGGCGTTGACAACCGTCGATTCGGGGTCGGACCATTCGGCAACGACGGTTCGGGGAACCTCGACGTACCAGCGGAGTAAGGGGTCCTCCCCACCGGATTCGAGGAACAACGAAGCCGTGCTCGCACCCTCGAGTCGGAGCAGACGGGTCGACTCGTGGCCGACGAGCGTTTCGGTGACGGAATCGGTGACCGATTCGACGCGGTCGTGATCGATCCGCCGGTCGACGAGAAACGCCGCTGCGTGCCGTTCCGTGACGGAACGTACCTCGTCGGTCGTCGACTCGACACGAGAACGGTACCGGGAGTAGGCGATTGCCGCCGCGGTCGCGAACGCGACCGCTGCGGTCGCGCCGAGGAGCGGCCCACGGCCGGGTCGATGGCGAACCAAATTTCGGACCATATCGTCGTTTTCGCCGACGACGCCGTCGGACTATTCACGAATCCTATCGGGGTTTTATATTCTCCGGGCGACACCCTCGCGTTATGAAATCGATGCGTATCGAACTGCAGTACGACCGAGACGCGGTTCCGCCGCTGCATCGAGGCATCTGCGAGTCGCCGGCTCTCGACCGGGAGATCATCGTCGGCGGGCAATCGGTCGACGGCGTCGAGACGATCACGTCGTTCGTCTACGGCGACTCCGAGGCCTACGAGTCGCTACTCGACGACCTCGAGACCGTCCTCGAGTACGATATCACGCCCTCCGACGACGGCTTCTTTCTCTATCTTCGCCGGGATCTCGGTCCGGAAGGGTTGTCACTCTTGAACGCGCTCGCACAGGAGACCGTCGTGGTCGTCCCACCCATCGAGATTCGTTCGGACCGAACGATCCGGCTGACCGTCGTCGGCCACCCGTCGGCGCTGACCGCCGTCGTAGAGGAGGTACCAGACGGAATGGGACTGGACGTCCGTTGGGTCAGCCAGGAGATTGCAGTCGCCGACGCGTCGGTGTCCGATCGACAGGCGGCCGCACTACAGGCCGCCTGGGATGTCGGGTTCTACGAGGTTCCGCGCGAGGGCGGTATCGAGGCTGTCGCGGCGGAACTCGACTGCGCTGTCTCGACCGCGTCGGAACTGGTCCGTCGCGGCGAGGCGAACGCCGTAGGGCGAGTCCTCGATAGCGGTCCGTAGGACGGTTCGGTAGCTCCGTTACTAATTCCTTCTTCAGATGTACTTTGACAGTATCGAGTAGCGCCTCAGCGATCTCAGTTCTCGTACGTTACTATATAGTAGCCACTGAAAGTCACTGCACACCTGATCGCACGACAGCTGTGCGATCAGTGTGTAAATCGTTTCAGTTGTTACTATAGGTGTGGCCTGCACTCACATTGCTCAGTACGTGACGGCGTCACCCTGTCCAGAATCGAACGACGTCCGTTTGCTCATGCTGTGTCCATGTCCAGCGTCTCTTCGAGAGGTTCGACACGAAACACGTAATCCGCGTAACTGTCAGCAAGATTCGTGGGACTCTCTTCGGCGGCATGCTCTTGACAGAGAACGGCCTCTGCCTCAACGGCACCGTGCCCGGTTTCTTCCTGATATCGCTCGAGGACGACAAACGTCGCCCGCTCGGTGCAGCCGCGACGGTGGCACTCGGGAGGCGATTCTGGAACTCCGTCCTCGCGTCGGTTCTCGTCGTCTGTTTGCTTCTCTCGGCTGTTTTCCGTGTCTGTCATCTTTACTCCGTAGGGAAGCAAGCGCGATAATGCTGTGGGCGTTCGCACTCTCGGTGATGCATAGGCGCTGTGAGTTGAGCACGGGTTGTTCGAACCATTCGAATTCTGATAGGAGTGTTGCGACCGACTCGGAGACGCCATTCAGCCGACGGAACACTTCGTTGAAACGCGAAACCAATATTGAGTGACAGCGATCGCTCGGTTGCAGACTTACCTCGGCAACATACCGCAGTCACTCGACGAAGCTGATTCGGTTAGACTGCGTCGCGTTTCTCACAGACGACGGTGTACGTGGTGCCGTGCGTGTAGGTGTCGACGATCTCGCTCGTATCGAAGACGACCTCGAGCGCCTCCACGACGTCATCGTCCGGATTCCAGTTCGCGTACCAGCGCAGGAAACGCCAAATGAACGGGTTCAGAACTCGAGCGGGGCCGTCGGGAAACGGTCTGACGTCGAACACAACGAACGTCGAGTCGGGGACCAGCGATCGGTAGACGGTCTCGACCGCTCGAGTGATATCGGGCATGACGGAGAGCGAGAGCGTCGCGAGCGCCGCGTCGAATGGCTCCTCGAACTCGACCGCCGTCGCGTCGGCGCGACGAACGTCGACGTTCTCCCAGCCGTGGGCGTCGATCCGCTCTCGAGCCTTCTCGATCATTTCCGGACTGTAGTCGACGGCGACGAGTTCGCCGGACTCGCCGATATCGGTGCGGATCCGCTCGAAGTTGACACCCGGCCCGCAGCCGATCTCCAGGACGCGGTCGCCCGACTCGAGCGCCAGTCGGTCGATGGCGGCTTCGCGCATCGGTTCGAAGTCGCGCTCGCTCATTCCGTACCAGTCGCTCCAGCGGTCCCAGACGGTGCGACTGCGCTCGAGGTGGTCGGCGTACTCGTCGTCTCTGCTTGAGCCGTCGTTCCCGGGCGTCGGTTCTCGATCTCGAGAGTCCGTGGCCATAGTCGAAGATCCGTCTACGCGGCTGAGTAATTTAACACGAAGCCTATCGGTCTTTATTAAGCGGCCTGCGGAGGACGGCGTCGATCCGTCGTACCAACGCCCTCCGACTCGTTCGGACTGGCATCTCGACCGGCCGCAGCTATAGTAACAACTGAAACGATACACACACCGATCGCAACGCCGTTCTGCGATCGGGTGTACACTGACTGTCAGTAGCTACTCTATCCGACGGATCGGTCTGTTTTTTATCGACCGAATCCAGTGATCGATCGTGACCGATTACGACACCGTCTCCGCCGACGTCGAGCACGAAGAGGAGATACCGGAGGACCATCCCAGATACCAGGACCTGCTGACGCGCCATCGGATCGAGAAAGGTGTCGAGAAGGGGATCACGCACCTACAGGGGATGCACGCCGAAGGTCGCGGGAGCGCCTTCGACTACCTGCTCGGTGAGGAAACGATTCCGAGTGCGGACGCGGCGGAGCGAGCGGCCGCGGCTCACCTCCTGCTGGCCGACCATCCCGTGCTCTCGATCAACGGCAACGTCGCTGCACTGGTTCCGGGCGAGATGGCCGACCTGGCCGCGGCAACCGGTGCGGACCTCGAGGTCAACCTCTTCAACCGCACGCCAGAGCGGATCGGCGCGATCGCGGCCCACTTGCGCGAGCACGGCGCGGAGGATGTCAAGGGCCTCGAGGCCGACGCTCGCATTCCGAACCTCGACCACCAGCGCGCGAAGGTCGACGAGGACGGGATCTACGCCGCCGACGTCGTGCTCGTCCCCCTCGAGGACGGCGACCGTGCCGAGGCGTTGAACGAGATGGGGAAAACCGAGATCGTGATCGACCTGAACCCCCTCTCGCGGTCGCCACGGGTCGCCGAGGTGCCGATCGTGGACAACATCATCCGCGCCGTACCGAACATGACCGACCACGCGCACGAACTGGCCGACGCCGACGAGGCGGAACTGCAGCGAGTCATCGACGAGTTCGATCGGGAGGCGGCGCTCGAGGATGCGGAAAATCGGATTCGAAGCGGGTTGTAACGTCAGTGGGGTCTTGGTAACCGTGGTTCCTGCCCCCTGTTATGATGAGTCGACCTGTCGATACCGTCTGATCAGGTAGATGATCACAGCGATCCAGAGCGCGCCCGCGAAGCCGTAGATCGCATCGCCGGCCGGGTTTGCCGAGTTGAACTGCAGCGCTGCCACGACGTACGTGAGCGCGGCGACCACCGCCGGACCGCCGACGTACGTGAGCCAACTCGGTCGCCACGAGGTGCCCGTCTTCGCGACGGCTCGCATATCCCGGACGAGCACGCCCGGCGTGAGCACCGACGTGAGAAGAAGTGCCAGTACGAGGCCGAACCCGGCGAAGAACACCGCGTCGCTTTCTGCCCCCGGCTCGAGAACCACCCAGCCGAGATACGCCCCCGCAGCCGGCGCGACGAGGGCGTGGGGGACGAGAAGTTTCCACCAGCCGACGTTGTTGTCGACCCTCGAGGCAAGCCAGCCGACGAAATCAGGCGCGAGCGGGTACGACCACGCGCTCCCGAAGATCGCTTTCCCCATCGCGATCAGTCCGAATGCGAAATTCACCAGAAAGACGAACGTGGATCCGAAGAGTCCTGCCACGGCGACGAGCAAAAACGCCATCGCGAGGTACTGGAGGGGCGAGTTCTCGGAAGCTATCGAATCGATGGCGAACCCGGCTGCGAGAAGGCCGAAGAGTGTGGCGAAGACGCCGGTGATGATCACTTGCCAGTTAAACGCGTTCCGGGCGTTCTCGCGCGTGAACTCGTGCTCGGCGACCAGATAGACGAGCGCCGGGAGGACGAACCCGGTTCCGAGCCCGAGAACGTGGACGAAGATGCCCGCGAGCGTCCGCTCCTCGAGGAGCGCCGGTCCTGGTTGCGTCGTCGATGTCGATGCCGTCGTCGTGTGATCGTGTTCGTTAGACATGTGTGCGTCGTGTTCTGTCGTCAGTGAGTGGCGTCAGCACGGGTGCGTTCAGTTCGAGTCTGTTCGCCCGGAGCGTACGCCCCCGGCGAGCACACCGCCGGTCCGAAGCTTGCGGGCGATCCGCTCGAGGGCCAAGAGGACGAAACAGACGACGAAGAGGTTCCCCGCCACTTCCCAGTACGCGTTCGAGCTCTGGACGATGGGATCGCTCGCGAGCAGCGGGGCGACGACCCCGACCGCAAAGAGGACCATACTCAACTGGAAGCCAGCGAGGACCAGTGTCCTGATCCCGGCCGGATTCCGGAGCCGGACGAAATCACCGACCGTGAGGGTGTCGAGCGGCGTTTCGTACGAGAGCGCGTCTTTCCCTTCGGGGCTCAGCGGCCACTGCGATTCCGGGTGGTTGATGTAGTACAGCGTGATCGATTCCGGGTACGTCTCAACGGCGATGACGTCCATTTCGAGGAGTTCGTTCAACCGGAGCCGGACGGTCTCTTTGCTCACGTCCGGGCGCACCCGGGCACGGATCTGTTCGGCCGAAAAGTACGGCCGGTCGGCTGCGAACATCGTTTCGACGACGTGTCGCTGGGTTAGTTTCTTGTTCAGATCGTCGTCGATCCGGGTGTCGATCCAGGGCGGGAGGGGAGCCATCTGTCTCTGTGCTACCAAATTCTGCTTGGGGGATATAAACCCACATTCGGATTTGGCGGCCGCCAAAGAGGAGTATTAGTTCACTGTAGCCTCCCGACGGATGATTGCAGTACTCGTAGCCTCTTTCTACTCAACGATCGACGGCCCGTGGCGACACGCCGTCCCGTTCACCCTCCCGGTCGATCTCGAGCGAGCCGTCGCCGCTGACGTACGGCAGCCGAGATCTGGCGCTTGCGACCGCTTCTTCGACCTGATAGTACGAGATCGAGAGGTACTCGCTCGCCTGGCGCGTGAACGAGTCGTCGACCTCGTAGTCGATGCCGTCGGAGCCGTTGAGACACTCCTCGTCGTAGTTGATCAGCCAGCGGCGGGCCAGTTCGACGCCTTTCTCGGCATCGTAGCCGCGGGCGACGTAGTGTTTGTAGGGGTGGCGGATCCACGAGCACTCCCAGTGGGCGTAGACGTCGACCTTTTCGGCGTTTTCGACCTCGTGGAGGACGATGTGCAGTTGCATGTCCGCCAGCGGCGACGCCCGCCAGACCCACGACCCCTCGGAGGTGTTCCCGTCCGTGCGGACCTTCAGCGACGCGATCGGGTTGCGCGAGAAACCGAGTTCGGAAAGAATCTCCTCGAGACGTTCCTCCGAGCAGCGGGTCGTCAGCGCGTACTCGTCGGCCGTGGTGTGGCTGACGGCGTAGCCGTCGAAGCTCCCGGAGATCAGGTAGTGGAGCTGTGGCCACGTACTTCGGCGAACGGCGTTGACGAAGTCCTCTCTGTAACCCATCGGAGACTGTACGAGGCCCACCGAAAAGGGTGTTCGGCAGGCACATGCGATATCGCCGAACGGCGAGCGGACGGCCATGCTACCGCCGGTAGTACTGTTACACTGCTCGCGATACTTGCTGTTATCACTGATGAACGAGTGGATCGATCCGCCGGACGACGATGTCGTCGCCCGTCTGGATCTCGACACGACGCAGGAAGCACCGGAGATTCGGCTCGTCGAAATCGTCGCCGACCTCGAGAGCGTCCCCGAAACCGAACTCGATCCGATATACAACTGCATCGACGAGGTGGTCGACTCGCTTTTGTCGTCGCCGCCGTCTCCGACCGCGAACGCGGAACTCGAATTTACCTACGAGGGATACCGGATTCACGTCCAACAGGGTGGGGCCGCCGTCTTTCGGGACGCGACCGCCTGAGGGCTCCGGCCGAGACCGAATCGGGTCGCCTCGACGACCGCCCGGACGATTCATCGGGTATAAATACCTCCTCCCGCTTCAGTCAACACATGGATACCTACGACCTGATTATGCGAAACGCCGAGGAGGTCGTCACCGACGAGGAGGTGCGCGAACTCGCCGACGACCCCGCCGGCAAGCGCGCCTACGTCGGCTACGAGCCCTCCGGCGTGCTCCATCTCGGGCACCTGCTGACGGCAAACAAGCTCATCGACCTTCAGGAGGCGGGCATGGAGGTCGTCGTCCTGCTCGCCGACGTCCACGCCTACCTCAACGGGAAAGGCACCTTCGAGGAGATCCGCGACACGGCCGAGCAGATGAAAGCCCAGTTCGTGGCCTACGGGCTCGACGAGGACAACACCGAGTTCGTCTACGGCTCCGAGTTCCAACTCGACGAGGAGTACACCCTCGATCTGCACGAACTCGAGCTTTCGACGACGCTCAACCGCGCCCAGCGCGCGATGGCCGAGATTCAGGGCGGCGAGACCGCAAAGGTCAGCCACGTCGTCTACCCGCTCATGCAGTGTCTGGACATCGAATATCTCGACCTCGATCTGGCCGTCGGCGGACTTGACCAGCGCAAGGTCCACATGCTCGCCCGCGAGGAACTGCCCGAACTCGGCTACGACGTCCGGCCCGCACTTCACACCCCGATCGTCGCCGATCTCACCAGCGGCGAGGGCAAGATGTCCTCGAGCGAGGGAGTTACGATCTCGATGGAGGACTCGACGGACGATCTCGAGGAGAAGGTCAACTCGGCCTTTTGTCCACCGACGCGGGATCCGGAGGGCGACCTCGAGAACCCAGTCCTCGAACTGTTCGAGTACCACGTCTTCCCGCGCTTCGAGGAAGTCGTCGTCGAGCGTCCCGACAAGTACGGTGGCGACCTGACCTACGAGGCCTACGAGGATCTGGCCGCGGACCTCGAGTCCGGCGAACTCCACCCCGCCGATGCGAAGGGGACGCTCGCGACTTACCTCGACGAACTGATCGCGCCGGGACGGGAGAAGTTGCTCGAGATCCGGGACTGAGCGGTCGGCCGGTTGACCAATCGGTCGACTGATCGACTAGTGGCCTAATCGACGGACTAGACCTCTTTGTTACACCGGCAGCGTGTCAGAATTTCGGCGATGCGTTGACGCTCGTTCGACGTGAGGGTAGGGTATGTCGTTTCATCTCACATCGGAACAGGAAGCCATCCGCGACGCGGTTCGGGAGTTCGGCGCCGAAGAGATCCGGCCGATCGCGGCGGAGTACGAAGCCGAGCAGCGGTACCCCGCGGATCTGCTGTCGAACGCGGCTGAACTCGACCTCGTCGCGCCACACGTCCCCGAGGCCTACGGCGGGGCCGGGATGGACGCGATTTCGACGGCCATCGTCACCGAACAGCTGTGGCGCGCCGATCCCGGCGTCGGCGGCTCGATCGCCGCGGCCGACTTCGGGACCGGGATGCTCCTCGAGTACGGCGACGAGTGGATGTGCGAGAAGTGGCTGCCGAAGGTGACGGCCGGCGAGACACCCATTGCGACGGGAATTTCGGAACCCGCACACGGCTCGAACGTGGCGGGGATGGAAACCCGTGCCGAAAAGGATGGTGATGAGTGGGTCATCAACGGCCAGAAAATGTGGATCACGAACGGCACCGTGGCGGACGTGACGATCATCATGGCCAAGACCTCGCCGGAGCAGGGACACGGCGGAATCACCGCGTTTCTCACGCCGACCGCCGTCGACGGCTACGACGCGACGCGGATCACGAACAAGTTGGGGATCAAAGCGCAGGACACCGCGGAAATCGTTCTCGACGGGCTTCGCGTTCCGGAGGAAAACGTCGTCGGCGAGGTCGACCGGGGCTTTTACCAGCTGATGGAGTTCTTCGCACCTGCCCGCGTCGACGTCGCCGCGCAGGCGACCGGGGTGGCACAGGCCGCACTCGAGGAGGCGATCTCCTACGCCACCGAGCGCGAGCAGTTCGATCGGAAGATTTCGGAGTTTCAGGCGATTCGGCACACACTCGCCGAGATGGCGACGAGCGTGGAGGCCGGTCGATCGCTGGCGTATCGGGCGGCGGCGAGCCTCGAGTCGGGCGACACCGACCGAGCGACGCGACTCGCCTCGATGGCGAAACTGTTCGCGAGCGAGCGCGCCGTCGAGGTCACCGACGACGCGCTGCAGGTTCACGGGGGAGCGGGCTATGTCTCCGATCATCCAGTCGAGCGGTTCTACCGGGACGCCCGGGTCACGAAGATCTACGACGGAACGAGCGAGATTCAGAAGGGGATTATCGCCGATCAGTTGCTCTAGACGAGGCTGTTCCGGGCCAATTTTTGCGAGAAGTAACGGTGACGTCGAATACGCTGCTCGCGCTGGCAACGATGATTTCCACGTCCTCCCCAGCCGATTCGTTCGCTCGCCCTGCTCGCTCACTCATCCCTCGCGCAAATCGTCACCCGCCCTCGCTATCGCTCGGTCGGCCGACGGCGCGCGCCACCGCACGTGGTTCGATTGGCTTCGGATCCCGCCGATTCAAGTACGAGCGCACCCCTCTCGAGTGCATGACCACGAACGAGACGCGACGATCGATCCTCGAGGCGCTCGCGGCGGGCCCGGTGTCGGGACCGCAACTGGCCGAGTCGCTCGACGTCTCGCGGGCGGCCGTCTGGAAACACATCGACGCGCTCCGCGATGCCGGTTTCGAAATCGAGAGCGGGCCGAATGGGTACGAACTGGCCGCGGTGACGGCGTACAACGGTCCCGCGGTCGAGTACGAACTCGAGGCCCCGTTCTCGATCGAGTACCACGACTCGATCGGGAGCACGAACGATCGCGCGCGCGAGTTGGCATCCGAGGGTGCGACCGACGTGGTCGTGCTCGCGGACGAACAGGTCGGCGGACGGGGACGCTTAGAGCGCGAGTGGTCGGCTCCCTCGGGCGGCGTGTGGCTGAGTATCGTTACGCGACCCGATATCGCGCCCGCGCAGGCACCGTTGTACACACTCGCGGTGTCGGTCGCGACGGCGCGGGCGGCCCGCGAGGCCGGCGTCGACGCGCGGATCAAGTGGCCCAACGACGTGGTCGTGCCCGTCGGCGAAGACGGTGAGTATCGCAAGCTCTCTGGGATCCTGACGGAGATGGAAGGCGAGACGGATCGCGTCGACTGGATCGTCGTCGGACCCGGCATCAACGCGAACATCGACACGGACGCGCTGCCCGAGGGCGCGACGAGTATCCGCGACGAGGTGGGCGACGTCGACCGTCGGCGATTCGTCCAGCGGCTGTTAGAGGAGTTCGACCGCTACCGGACCGACCTCGAGGCCGTCGTCCCGGCATGGCGCGAGCTGGCGCTGACGCTTGGCCAACGAGTGCGAGTCGAGCGGGCAACGGGCGAAATCGTCGGGGAAGCCGTCGACGTTACCGAATCGGGCGCGCTCGTGATCGAGACCGAGGACGGACAGGAGACGGTCGCGGCTGGCGACTGTGAACACTTGCGGCCGGTCTGACCCGCTCCATCCAAGACTGAGAGTCGATCGGTCACTCGGCGGCGAGCTGTTTTTCGTCCGCCCGTTCCCCCGGTTCCGACGAATCGACCCGGACGGTCAACACCGGAATCGGCGCGTGTCGAACGACGCGTTCCGTGACGCTGCCGAGTAAGAGTCGATCGATGCCACCGCGGCCGTGGGTTCCCATGACGACGAGGTCGCACTCGTCGGGCTGGGCGTGCTCGACGATGACGCGACTCGGCGACCCCTCGAGCACCCTCGTTTCGACCTCGACGTCGGTCGGCGCGAGTTCTTCGACCCGCTCGACGGCCGCCTCGCCCTCCTCGCGAAGCGCACCGGCGATCCCGTCCAGCGGCGTTTCCATGGGCAGGCCGCCGTAGCCGGCCACGCTGACGACGTAGATCGCCCGAACCGTCGCATGGTGGGCCTGCGCCAGATCGAACGCGTGCTCGAGGGCGCGTTCGACCTCCGGCGACCCGTCGGTCGGGACGAGGATGCAGTCGTACATGCTATATGTGAACTTTTAACACTCGATGGTATAATAACGTTGTTGTCGTGTTCCGCCACTGTCACTCACACGAGGGAGACCGTCGAACGTGCCGCTGACCGACGCGTTCAGCCCTCGAGAACGACTTCGCGCACGTCGTCGACGCCGGCCCGACGAACCACGGCCCGGACGGGGTCGCGGGCGCCCGTGAGGTTGTCCGAGTCGCCGTCGAGAACTAGCAGCCGCGCTTTCCGATCGGGTTCGACCAGCCCGTACTCGAGTCCGGCGATTTCCGCGCCGTTGATCGTCGCCATCCGGAGGATTTCGTCGGCCGAGAGCTCGGAGAGTTTGGCGAGGAACTCCATCTCCCGGAACATCGACGGCGAGTTGAGCATCACGTTGTCCGTCCCGAGCGCGAGGGTCGTTCGCTCGTTCAGTTCCGAATACGGCGAGAGCCCGACATCTGTCACGAGATTCGATCGGGGACAGACCGCGATCGGCACCTCTTGGTCCGCGATTCGCTCGAGGTGATCCGACTCGGGGTGGACGACGTGGACCAGAAAGTCGGGCTCGAGATCCAGCGCGGGGTGGATATCGCTCGCGTCGACTTCGCCCGCGTGGATGCCGAACGGTTTACCGGCCTCCAGCGTCGCCGCTCGCTCGTCGCCGAACTCGGCGTCGTTGGCTCCGCTGGCGCCGTAGCCGTCGCCCGCGTGCATTGCGTCGATCGAGCCACGACCGAAGGCGACGGTGTCGATCTCGAGGCCCTCCACTGCGGCCTCGAGCTGTCGGACGCCCTCGACGTCGCCCTCGCGGAACTCGAGACAGGCCGCGGTGCCGGCTCGCTGCATGAACCGGAGGGATCGATGCATGGCGTCGACGAGTTCGTCGCTCGATGCCTGCCGAAGTAAGCGGTGTTTCAGCCCGTCCGGCGGGGCAACCAGGTCCTCGAGCGAGAGCCCGCGACCCGCTTCCTTGGCGATCGAGTCGCCGATGTGCGTGTGGGCGTTGACGAACGCCGGGCAGATGATATCCGAACTGCCGACCGAGGCTTCCTCGATGGCCTCGATCCGACCGTCGTCGCCGATCACGATTCGTCCCTCCACCGGTTCGAAGTCGCGGCCGCGGAGAATCGTTCCCGTTCGTTCCATACCACTGTGTTCGCCCTGCGTGCCTTCAACGGTTCGGGGTTAGACGATCGACCGGTCAGCGAGAGCCTCCACTACGCCCCTCACGTACCGGAGTGAGACGGCAACACAGGCATATCGCTCGAGCGCATCCGTGCTAGCATGAACCAGATCGAGGTGTTCGAAGAGATCGACGCCCCGCCGGAGGTCGTCTGGGACGTCCTCCTCGAGTTCGAGAGCTATCCCGAATGGAACCCGTTCGTCCGGGCGATCGAGGGTGAACCAACCGAGGGTGAACGGCTTCGGGTGCAGATCGACCCGCCGAACTCCCGCGGGATGACGTTCAAGCCGGAGGTGATCGCCGTCGAAGAGAACCGCCGACTCGTCTGGCTCGGCCGACTGGTGGTTCCCTTCGCCTTCGACGGCTACCACGAGTTCCACTTAGAGCCGATCGAGGACGGTGAGTCGAGCGAAGCGAGGCGAACGCGATTGCTCCACCGCGAGACGTTCCGCGGCGCGCTCGTTCCCTTGCTGTTCGACCAGAAGTCTCTCGAGGCCGGCTTCGCGTCGATGAACGCCGCGGTCAAGAAGCGCGCCGAGGCGCGGGTCGAAGCGACGAAGTGAGGCTCACACCAGATCCGGAATCGCGTCGAGCCCCTCGATCTCGTACGTCGGCGCTCGCTCGAGGTCGTACCCCTCGCGGTGCGGTCGCCGGATGAAGGCGACGTCCATACCCGCGGCTTCGGCCGCCTGAATATCCACCCAGCTATCACCCACGTACAGCGCGTTCTCGGTGCCGAGTTCAGAGAGCGCGAGGTCGAGATAGTACGGCGTCGGCTTCTTGCGATCGATCCCCTGGACGGTCGGCTCGCGGCCGTACCAGTCGTCGAACCAGTCGAGGTCGTAGTGGTCGACGATGTTGCCGATCGTTTCGTGCTGGTTGTTGCTGACAATAGCTGTCGCCGTTTCGAGGCCCGTGAGCGCGTCGATGTCGTCGTAAAGGCGTTTCCGGCCGGCTTCGATCTCCTCGAGTTGGGCCTCGATCGCCGCGTATTCGCGCGCCGTCCAGAGCTCGTGGGGGTCGACATCGTGTGCGCCCGCGATGTCGTACAGTGAGTCGACGCTCGGCCTCAACAGCGTGCGAACGTGGTCGTCGGATGGGGCGATCACGCCGACATCCCCGAAAGCGTCGTACATCGCGTCGACCAGTACCGCCCGATCCGTCGGTGTCGTCAGTACGCCGTCGTTGTCGAAGACGACCGCGTCGTATTCCGTGGCCATCGAGTTCGTTTAGACGCAGGGGCTGAGAGGATTTCGGCGTTGCGCTCGCGGTTCCGTGGTCGTGAACACTCCCTCGGGGCGGGGACCTCGCTCGTCGATCACGGTGCATATGCAACCTCGCCGCTCACTTGCCGCGGCTCGCTACTCCTGTCACTGTGAACGTTCTCGAGCGACTCAGCGACACGTTGTCGATCGGCGGTGGAGACGTCGAATACCAGTGTCCGTCGTGCGGGAGCGTCGTCGACACGGCATGCGAGCGCTGTCCGAACTGCGGCGAACTCGACCTTCGCGAGCGGGGTCGGTTCGAGTCCGGATCGGAGTAGCAGCGGTCGGTTCGAACGGACGGCGATGCAAGATCGCTTTTTATATCGGTTCGGCACGCAGTCCGCAGGTTCAAATAGGGACGGGCGGCCAGCACCGGCGATGGACTCCCCAACCACCGCCCCTCACTCGAGGAACGCACACGGCCAGCCACGCTTTCCGCTCCGGGTGAACGATGGGCCATAGAGCGCTCGTCGCCTACCGGCGACCCGACCGGCGTTACGACATCCGCTACAGCCACTGGGGCGGCGACGGCGTCTCCCTCGCCGACCGGATCACTGCCGAAGCGCCGCTGGCCGACGGCGCGGTCAACCCAGATCTGCTCGCGAACGCGATCGACCGAGAACGGGTTCTTACAGCTCATCTCGACCCCTGTATTTACGAGCTGCTGTACCTCGTCTCCCCCGGGGCTGACTACCGAGTCTCGCCCTATCGCGTCTGCTGGCTCGAGTGGGGCGACGGCCGCGAGGACGGCCGCGGCGCGATCGTCGCCGTCGCGGACGACGCCGCCGACCGGCGCGTCCGAACGTGGTTTCGCGCGACCAAAACGGCCCTCGCCGACGTGATCGAGATGGGGGCGCTCTCGCGTCGCGCGGCCCAGGCCTACCTCGAAGCGCGCGTCTGCGAGGACGAGGACGGCACGGTCTACACGTATGGAGCGTCGAAGCTAGAGGACTCGTCGTACACGCCGACGCCGGACTGCTGGCTCGGAGACGAGCGGGTTCGAGAAGGCAACCGAGACTATCGCGAAAACGACGACGAGGAGGGTGGCAACACCTGATCAGTCAATCTCGCTCCAGCGGGCGTCGGCCAGCGTGCGCTGAACGACATCGTTACCGACGGCCTCCGCCAGCGTCTCGAAGCCGGCTCGCTCGCCTCGGCTGTCCGCGTTCGCGACGAGCCGCGAGACGATGAACTCCGGCGTCGACCGACCGACGGTGTCGAACCGTGGCTGGTAGTCGACCAGTAACTCGAGGTCGGGATTCAGCCCCTCCGCGAAGATGCCGTCAACGCGGGCTTCCGGCGGGAGCGGCTCCAGATCGTCCGCGAGATGGGTAACAAACACGCCCAGCGCATCGCGTTTGACGGAGAGCGTGACGAGGCCGTGGAGTAGATCCGCCGCGCTGCCCGGTTCGGTGATCGCCTCGAACTCGTCGACCAGCATCAGGGTACGTCCGCCGGCGGACAGTGGCGGCACAATCGAGCGCAGCGTCGACTCGAGGACGCCGGCGTTGAAACTCGCGTGCCGGCGGTGAAAGACCAGCGAGTCGACCGGCGTCACCTCGGCCCGGTCGGCGGGAACGGGCAGTCCCATCGTCGCCAGCAACACGACCTGACAGAGTGTCTCGAGCAGGGTCGTCTTCCCGCCGCTGTTCGCCCCGGTGAGGACGGAGACGCGCTGTTCGCCGGGGACCGCGTTCACGCTCGCCGGGACCTCGGTCACGCCGTGCTCGCCGAGGGCGTAGGTGACGGGCTGGACACCTTCTTCGTCGGTCGCAGCGAGCGTGAGATTGCGCGCGTTGACGACCGAGACGGCTGCGTCCTGTCCGTCGATAAAAGACGGCCGCGTACAGTCGTATGCCAGCGCGAACCGTGCCAGCGAGAGGTGGAGCGCGATGTCGTCGACCGCTGAGACGGCTTGGTCGGTGGCGTCGCGGGTCTCCTCGAGCGTCTCCTCGAGATCGCTCGCGACCGTCTCCTCACGCTCGTCGATCGCTGCGGTGAGATCGGTTCGAAGGGTTCGGAGCGTGGCTCCGACGAAGTCCGTCGCGTCTGTCGCGTCGGACGGCATCGCCTCGCGAACCTGATCGATCGTCACCTCCGTTTCGCTGAGGAGGTGGTCCTCGAAGGACTCGCGGAACTGGCCGACGTCGCGGACGCCGTCGGCGCGCAGTTCGTCGATCAGTTCGAGGGCGTTCGCGTCCATGTCCTCGATCGTGCCGAGCGCACCTCGCAGCCGATCGAGTTCGTCGTCGGCACCCGCACGAACTCGCCCGCGGTCGCCGTCGAGCGCCGCGAGGGCGTCGGCCGCCTCCGCGAGTCGCTCGGGTTCGAGATCGGCGATCGTCGCGAACGGGCCTGAGTCGACGCCGGCCTCGAGCAGGGCCAGGGCGGCCTCGACGGCCGCGTGTTCGCTCTCGTCACGCTCGTCGTAGTTAGCGTAGGCCTCGAGGACGGTCTCCCGATCGCTTTCCGACAGGGCGGCCCAGGCGTCGCGGGCCGCGAGGACGTCGTCCAATCGATCCTCCATCGCGTCGCGGGACGAAAGCGGCGTCAGCACGCGGATCCGGTCGGCCGCGCGCCGGGTGACCGCGTGGTCGACCGCCAGATCGAGCAGTTCCTTGTACGCCGAGCGCGCATCGCTCGTCGCTAGCACCTCCATCCCGTCGCCGCCCGTCGCGCGTCGCAGGATTCGCGTCGCTCGACCGCGGGCGAGTCCGGCGTCCGAGAGTGCCCGTACGTCGCCGCTCTCGATCGCCCGAATCGCGCGTTCGTTTCCCAACTCCTCGACTAACGTCGCCCGCGTCTTCGGCCCGACGCCCCAGTACTCCTCGAGTCGCATGTGTTCTGGACTCGAGCCAACCGTCTTGAACACTGTGTCATCGACTCGCGAGGAGTCCCCGGTCGTCGTGACATGGGACAGACCGGTTCCGAGCGTTCTTTGTCCAGCGTAGTCACGTTCGTGCCTGTCTGCTCACGAAGGCACCATCACGCGGGAGCGCCCCTCCCGCTCGTCCGTGTCAGCTCATCTGGATCGTGATTCGGATCCCGTGGCCCAATCTGCGGGTTTGTATGCATGTTCGTGGATATTAGCGTGGGTCGATGGCCACGGGTGAGGCACAAACACGGGGATTTTTATCTACTCGGGCGCCTACTCACTTCCATGACTGATGGGCGGGGCGAGACTCCCCGGCGAACAGGAATGACCGAGAAGTGTGGCGTCGTCGGCGTCTCACTGAACGGTCGAGACGCGGCACGACCGTTGTACTACGCGCTCTACGCACTCCAGCACCGCGGCCAGGAGTCAGCGGGGATCGTTACGCACGACGGCTTTCAACAGCACAGCCACGTCGAGATGGGACTCGTCGGCGACGTCTTCGATGAGGACGACCTCGACGTGCTCAACGGCGCGGCAGGGATCGGCCACGTTCGGTACCCCACCGCGGGGTCCGTCGACTCCTGCTGTGCCCAGCCCTTTTCCGTCTCGTTCAAAAGCGGCTCGCTCGGCCTGAGCCACAACGGAAACCTCGTCAACGCCGACGAGATCCGGGACGAACTCGCCGCCACGGGCCACGCCTTCACCAGCGACGGCGACACCGAGGTCATCGCCCACGACCTCGCGCGCAACCTGCTCGAGGAGGACCTCGTGCGCGCCGTCAAACACACGATGCAGCGCATCCACGGCTCCTACTCGCTGACGATCAGCCACGACGATACGATTCTCGGCGTGCGCGACCCGCAGGGCAATCGGCCGCTCTGCATCGGGGAGCTCGACGACGGCTACATCCTTGCCTCCGAATCGGCGGCGATCGACACGCTCGACGGCGAACTCGTCCGGGACGTCCGTCCGGGCGAACTCGTCGTCCTGCAGAAAGACGGCCAGGGATTCGACTCCTACCAGCTGATCGAGAACGAGAACACGGCCCACTGCTTCTTCGAACACGTCTACTTCGCGCGGCCGGACAGCGTCATCGACGAGACACTGGTCTACGAGGCGCGTCGAAACCTCGGTCGCAAGCTCTGGGAGGAAAGCGGCGTCGAGAGCGACGTCGTGATGCCGGTACCCGACTCCGGTCGTGCGTTCGCGGCCGGCTATGCCGACGCGGCGACCGAAACCACCGCCGATGGCGAGCCCCGGGAGGAGGAAGACGACGGCGTCGAGTTCGCCGAAGGGCTGATGAAGAACCGATACGTCGGCCGGACGTTCATCATGCCGACCCAGGACGAGCGCGAACGCGCGGTGCGACTCAAGCTCAACCCGATCAAATCGACCATCGAGGGCAAGACCGTCACGGTCATCGACGACAGTATCGTCCGCGGGACCACCTCGACGCAGCTCGTTCAACTGCTCAAGGATTGCGGGGCCGAGAAGGTCCACGTCCGAATCGGTGCGCCGCAGATTATCGCGCCGTGTTATATGGGTATCAACATGGCCACCCGTGAAGAGCTGATTGCCTCGGACAAGTCGACCGAGGAGATTCGCGACACGATCAACGCCGACAGCCTCGCGTACCTGTCGACCGACGCGGTCGCGGAGGTGCTCGAGAAGGATCGTCTCGATCTCTGTCTCGGCTGCGTGACCGGCGAGTACCCATACGATATCGACGGCGAGGAGACCGACCGCGACGTCACCCGGCCGGAACTTGGCGAGAAACCGCTGCACGCCGACGACTAACAAACGATTTCGCTGTCGTTCGAAAAACGCTCTGCGTATTCCGTGGTGACGGAAGGTGCAAAGCGCCATTCGAATCTCGAGCCAGCAAAGCTGGCCCTCGGTAAAGCGTTGATAAAAAGCACTCTCGTTCCCCTTCGCTTGTTCCAACCGCGTCGGGTCAGTCGTCGGCCCGCTCGCTCACTCCGTGCTCACGGATGCAACGGTGTCGTCCTCCGTGAGACCGACTGTTATGAGTAGATCACGTGCAACAGCACGTAAACCACGATCCCCAGCGAGAACGAGATCAGCCACAGCGCCGCCGCATATCGGCCGAAGCGGGCGTGGCTGGTTCGTCGCAGTTCCTCGATCGGGTGTGCGAACGCGAGCAAGAGCGCGTAGTAGACGAGCGGTATACAGACGATCGCGAGGAGGATATGAATCGCGAGGATCGGGAGGTAGACGAACTGGTATACGGCATCGGGTCCGGGAAACGGCTGTGCCCCGCCGGTCGCGACCAGCCGGTAGAGATAGAGCGTGAGGAAGGCTGCGAATAGGGCGAACGACGACAGCATCGCGACGCGGTGTCTATCGACGTTGCCGCGACGGATGGCCCGCCAGCCGAGCGTAATCGTTCCGATCGCCGTCGCGCTGATGAGGACGTTGACGTGCGGAATCAGATCGAGGAACCATTCCGGCGCTGTTGGAACCGTCGAGGACGGAATCTGGCCGCCCGCTGCGGCGAAGACGACCGCGAGCGAGACGACGCTCAAGACTGCCGTAAGGGAGGTGACGCGTTCTCGAGGGACATACTCCATATTTGGCCGTTCGGCCGCGGAAGGAAAGCGGTTTCTGTCCGGACTCGAGATCAACCGACTGACCCCGCCGATAGCGGTTCGGTCAGTGTTCGTACTGCTCGAGTACGTGTACCTAGCTCTGTAGCACAGCGCTTTCGCTGTGGAGTGTAGTTTTCGTCAGAAGTTATGCGTGGGTGATGTCCTCGGAGGAGATCACCTGCATCGTGTATGGTGGACGTCGTCCACCCATGCGATGCGTGGGACCGGATTTGAACCGGCGGACCCCTACGGGACAGCGCCCTCAACGCTGCGCCGTTGGCCTGGCTTGGCTACCCACGCTCGCTGCGTCTTTGTCTTTCTGCACTCAATCGTATCCAGTGTGATTATAAAAGCCCTTTCCTTTGTAGGCGCGCCTGCGGCGAGGTCACACGGAACTGACCCGTACTGAGGCGGTGATTTAAAATGCGACAGTTGCCAAAGGATACCATGGCTAAGTATTCGACCGGGTCCTCGTCCGGAGGCGGTGGGACGAACTGCGAACTCTGCGGGGCCGAGAGCAACAGGCTCCGGCTCGCGACCGTTGCCGGGGCCGAACTCGAGGTCTGTCCCGACTGCGCACCGCACGACGACAACCAGCAGAAGTCGAGTTCGCGGAACCAGCAACGCAGTTCCCAGGACAGCGGTGGAAGCGCCTCGAGCGACGGTCCCAGCCGCAAGCAGAAGGCGGCCCAGAACGTCGCCAAGGCGAACCCGGTCTGGGACGGTGACTCCGAACACTGGGAGAAAGAGGGGACCAACTACGACGACGACCCGCTCCCGTATCTCGTCTCGAACTACGGCGAGAAGCTGGTCGAAGCGCGCCAGGAGGCCGGGCTCCAGCGCGACGAACTCGCCGACGAACTCGGCGCACGCGAGAAAGAGTTGCTCGCGGTCGAACAGGGACGGGCGACGCAGGCCGGGGTCGGCGGCGGACTGATCGAGGCGCTCGAGGAGCGCTTGGATGTAACGCTCGCGGAGTGACGAGATCGACCGCGGCTGATGACACGACCGCCGGCGCGCCCCGATCGAACGCGACGCGGGCGGGCGATGCTCGGCAAGCAGACTTTTCATGGCGGACGACGGAGTTCACCCAATGACCGGGCAACGGGCGGCTCGAGAGCCGTACACGACGCGGTTCGAAACCGAGGTGACGTCGATCGACGGGCGTGAGGTCTGGCTCGAGACGAGTTACTTCTACGGTGAGAGCGGCGGCCAGCCGGCCGATCGCGGCACGATCGGCGGCATCGAGGTCGCGAACGTTCGGTACGACGACGGCGAACACGTCCACGTCCTCGCCGAGGAGCCGTCGTTCCGGGTCGGCAACCGCGTGCTCTGCTCGATCGACTGGTCGTTTCGGATGTACTGCATGCGTGCCCACACTGCCAGTCACGTGCTCTACGGCGCCGGCAGACGGCTTCTCGAGGACCTCGGCTACGGCGGCTTCGACATCAGCGAGGAGAAGGTCCGGGTCGACCTCGAGACGAGCACGGAACTCGACGACGAGACGCTGCTCGAACTGGATACGCTGGTCAATCGGGTAGTCTGGGAATCGCGGCCGGTGACGTGGGATGATATCCCCGTCGCGGACGCGCGAGAGCGCGAGGATATCGCGTTCAACGAGGCAACCGAGGAGGGTGCCTTCCGGAGGGGACGCCTCCGGATCGTGACGATCGGAAGCGAGGACGACAACGGAACCACCAACGGACTCGTTCGCAGGGATGGCGGCTCGAGCGACCCGTGGGACGTCGCGGCCTGTGGCGGAACCCACGTCCGCAACACGCGGGAGGTCGGCCCCGTGACCGTTCTCGGCCGGTCGAACCCCGGTAAGGGGCTGACGCGAGTCGAACTCGCGGTCGGCCCGCGCGCGATCGATCGCCGCGAAACGGAAAAGCGCGTCGCGCTCTCGTCGCGACGGGCGCTCGGCGTGTCCCTCGAGGATGTCGGGGACGAACTCGAACGACTCGAGGGCGAACGCGACGAACTCGCCGCCGAAGTCCGGTCGCTCCGCCGGGAACTCGTCGAAACGGACCTCGAGCGAGCGGAGCCGTTCGAGCGGGACGGACTCAAGTGGGTCGCGACGACGGTCGCGGCGGTCGACGTGAACGAGGCGGGTGAGATCGCGAGCGGGGCCGCGGATGATCTCGCCGATATCATCGTGATCGCCGGTGACGCCGGATCGCCGTATGCCGTCGTGGCTACGAGCGGGTCGCACTCTGCCGAGGCCGTGATCGACGACCTGACCGACGAGTTCGGGGGCGGTGGCGGCGGCTCTGCGACGCTGGCGAAGGCGGGTGGGTTCGACGCGACGCCGGCGGAGGTCGTCGCGAGTTTGACTGAGTAGCGAGCCACCCGTTTTTGTGCGACCTCTCGAGGCAGACAACGCCGCCCCGAGTTATTACTGATCTGCGAACGACCAACTCCTATGGGAGTCGATTACTCACGGCTGCGCGATCCGAACGCCGAATACACGATGCGTGATCTCTCGGCGGAAACGATGCAGGTCACCGGAGAGCGCGGCAACGGCCGGGACGTCGAAATCACGGATGTCCAGACCACGATGGTCGACGGCAACTTTCCGTGGACGCTCGTGCGAATCTACACGGACGCGGGCATCGTCGGTACGGGCGAAGCTTACTGGGGTGCGGGCGCGCCCGAACTCATCGAACGGATGACGCCGTTCCTCCAGGGGGAGAACCCGCTCGATATCGACCGGCTTACCGAGCACCTCGTCCAGAAGATGTCGGGCGAGGGTTCGATCGGCGGCGTGACGATAACAGCCATCTCGGGCATCGAGGTCGCGCTGCACGATCTGGCGGGCAAAATCCTCGAGCTCCCCGCCTACCAGTTGATGGGTGGCAAGTACCGGGACGAGGTGCGGGTCTACTGCGACTGCCACACCGAGGAGGAAGCCGACCCCGTCGCCTGTGCCGAGGAGGCCGAGCGGGTCGTCGAAGAACTGGGCTACGACGCGCTGAAGTTCGACCTCGACGTGCCGTCTGGCCACGAGAAAGATCGCGCGAACCGCCATCTTCGGGAGCCGGAGATCGGCCACAAGGTGAGCATCGTCGAGGCGGTCACGGAGGCCGTCGGGCACCGTGCTGATGTCGCGTTCGACTGCCACTGGACGTTCTCCGGCGGGAGTGCGAAACGCCTCGCGAAGGCCCTCGAGCCCTACGACGTCTGGTGGCTCGAAGACCCCGTGCCGCCGGAGAACCACGACGTGCAGCGCGAGATCACCCAGTCGACGACGACGCCGATCGCCGCCGGCGAGAACGTTTATCGTAAACACGGCCAGCGCCGACTCATCGAGAATCAGGCGGTGGATATCATCGCGCCCGACATGCCGAAAGTCGGCGGCATGCGAGAGACGGCGAAGATCGCCGACAAAGCGGATATGTACTACATGCCGGTCGCGATGCACAACGTCTCCTCACCGGTCGCGACCGTCGCGAGCGCCCACGTCGGTGCTGCAATCCCGAATTCTCTGGCCGTCGAGTACCACTCCTACGAACTCGGCTGGTGGGAAGATCTGGTCGAAGAGGACGTCATCGAGGACGGCTACATCGAGGTTCCCGAGGAACCCGGTCTCGGCGTGACCCTCGACATGGACGTCGTCGCGGAGCGGATGGTCGACGGTGAGGAGTTGTTTGATGAATCATAAGATTCATCAAACTCGCTGAGCTCTGCTCAGCGTTGTTTGACGAGGCGTAAGCCGAAGTCAAGCCAGCAAATCTTCGATTTGCGCTGTTCGACGCGGCTCACGCCGCGTCGGGCTCGTGACTCTTCGATTCACGATGTTCGATTGAGCGAAGCGTGAATTGCCTCGAGACGACCGTCCGAGACCCGTTTATACGATCGTCTCTCACATGGCTAGAAATGTGAGGTAGTAGTACGCCACATATTTACCTCGCTGGCCGTCGAGAGTCGAATCGTGAACTGGAACAGCGACCACGAGCACTGCGACCGACGAACTGCCACTGACGGTGGGATCCTGAATAACGAGACCGAATTCGAGAGCGGAGACGGCTCACACCACCCCGGTCCGCCGCGGTTCGTCACCGTCGGGGACGGTATCGTGAACCCGAACGGTCGGGAGATGGAGACGCGCGACGACCTCGCGCCGTGGAATCCCGACGGCGACGGGACCTACGAGTGGCACCTCGTCGATTCGCCGGACGGGTCGACTGCCGAACCAACCGATGAACTGGTCGCCGAGTTCGAACCGGACGTACCGGGCGTTTACACGCTCGCCCTCGAGGCACCCGATGGAATCCATCAGCTGACGATTCGTGCCTTCCCCGAGGCGGACGATGACGCGCCCCGGCCGCGGATCGAACTCGATGCGGTAATCGAGGACGAGCAGGTCGTCCTGTCGCCGATAGCGACCTGTGTCGGTGGCGAGCCGTCCGTCGAGTACTACGTCGACGACCGGGATGCGGACCTCCTCGAGTCGGACGGAACGATTTCCATCGACGCCGTGGACGAACCAGTCCGGATCTACGGGGTCGCCGTGGCCGAGCGCCATTCCGTGCCGGACGCGATCGAACTGGTCCCCGACGAGGAGACCGGGACGGTCCGCGTCGAGCACCCCTTCGAACCGCCGGCGTGGGTCGCGGACTCGATCGTCTACGAGATCTTCACCCGCCGGTTTCCCGATCAGGACGAGCCGACGTTCGAGACCATCGCGGACCGACTCGACCACCTCGAGCGTCTCGGCGTCGATGTCCTCTGGCTGACGCCGTTTCTCGAGGCCGAGAGCGGGTTCGGAACGCCGATGGCGCATGGCGGCCCCCACGGCTACAACACGCGGGACTACTTCACCGTCGACGCGGATCTCGGGACGATGGCCGACTTCGAAGCGCTGGTCGACGCCTGCCACGACCGCGGTTTCAGGGTCGTCTTCGACCTCGTGATCAACCACACCGCGGATACGCACCCGTTCTACGAGGCCGCGGCCGACGAGACTCATCCCCAACACGAGCGCTACTGCGACTGGTACCGGTGGGACGATTTCGAGGCCCGCGATCCGGACACCTACTTCGGCTGGGACGGGATCCCGAACCTCGACTACGGGAACCCCGAGGTTCGGGAGTACCTGCTTTCCGTCGTCGATTTCTGGGCCGAACGGGTCGATGGTATTCGGGCCGATGTCGCGTGGGGCGTCCCGCTGACGTTCTGGACGGAGGTCCACGACCGTGTGACGAGCGCGGACGGTGAGTTCTTCCTGTTAGACGAGACCCTTCCATCCGACGTCGAGATGGGCGGCGGGCGCTTCCACATGCACCACGACGATGTCCTTCACGACACGCTCGAGCGGTTGGGCGAGCGGTTCGGGACCGGGCAGTCGGCCATGGCTGGGACGGTTGGTGAGGCGGACGCCACCGACGCGACACCCGACGAGGAAGAAGACGCCGTCGCCGACGAGTTCGTGGATCGGGCTGCACACCTGGACACGTCGACCGCCGACGCCGTTCTCGACGCGCTCGAGGATCGCCCTCGACGCGGCCCTCACCCGGACTCGGAGTGGCTGCTGTACGTCGAGAACCACGATACTGACCGGTATCTCGACGAATACGGCCGAGAGGCACAGCGTGCCGCGGCCGCGGCGACGTTCACCCTCCCCGGGTCGCCGATGTGTTACTACGGACAGGAGACCGGCGTCCGCGGTCGGCGCGAGCCGATGAACTGGGGCGCGTTCGACGAGTCCCTGCTCGCGTACTACGAACGGCTGTTCGAGATTCGCCGCGAGGAGTCCGCGCTCCAGACCGACGCAAGCCTCGAGCGGATCGCCTACGAGTCGGAGACGGACGCCATGGTGGCGTTCGTCCGGTTTGTGCCCGAGGAGGACCGGCGAGTCGTCGTCGCGATTCACTTCGGCGAGGGAGCCGCGACGGTGGAACTCGAGGAGCAGGTCGACGAGACGGATCTGCTGACCGGCGAGTCGGTCGTCGATTCGGCGACCGGCGACATCGTCGTGGACAGCGTCGTCGTTCTCGAGAGCGAGTCGACGGGCGACTGATGCTGTCGACAGAAGCCGGTGTTGACGTACTCATGGCTCATTCTGGTAGTGCCGGGTACCGACAACGGACCGATATCGGAAAAAACGGCGTCGAATCGAGAGCGCTCAGCCTTCCATGCCGCCGAACGAGAGGCCGCTCTCGACGTAGCTCTGGGCGAAGAAGTAGATGAGCGCGACCGGGAGCGCAAACAGGATCGCAAATGCCGCGAACTCCGTCCACGGCGTGGAGTGACGGCTCCCGGTGGCTAGCCCGTAGAGTTCGATCGAGAGGGTCTCGTTCCCCGGCGAGAGCAGCGTCTGGGCGACGATAAACTCGTTCCAGCCCGCAAGGAACGCGAACACGAGGACAACGGCGAGCCCCGGTTTGGCGAGCGGGAGGATGATCTCACGCATCACCTGCCACTGGCTTGCACCGTCGACGATCGCCGCCTCCTCGTAAGAGACCGGGATGTTGTCCATGAACAGCTTCAACAGCCACGTGTTGAACGGAATCGCCCCGCCGGCGTAGAACAACCCGAGCACGAGCAGGTTGTTGTTGACGCCGAACTCGACGAACAGGGCGTAGAGCGCGACGAGAACCGCGATCGAGAGCCCCGCACCGACCTGCGTGAACAGGACGTAGCCGTAGAGGACGTTACTCTTGCCAATGAATTTTCGGCGCGAGAGCGCGTACGCGCCGGGCACGGCAAGCGTGATGGTCACGCTGACCGTGACGAAGACCACCACGAGGCTGTTCTGGAGCGCACTCCAGAATCGATCGCCGCCGAGGACGGTTCGATAGGCCTCGAGGTTGTACCCCGTCGGATCAGCGAACACGCCGTCGGACGTGAGCAGCGTGCTTCCCCCGGAGAGGGAGGCGGTGACCACCCAGTAGACCGGGAACATCAACACGAGCAGTATCGAGACGGCGAACCCGGTCGCGAGCGCCGTTTTCGCGACGTCTTCGGGTGTTCGACGGCCGGCCTTCAGATCGACGATCGCAGTGTAGAGTCCTTTCATCGTTATGCTGCTCCCTCCGCGATGTTCGTTTTCTTCACCGCGAGTAGCATGAACATCCCAATGATGATGATCGCGATGGTCATGATCGAAGAGGCCAGCGCGAACTGGTTCTCGATGATCGCTTCACGGTAGCCGTACACCAGAATGAGTTCGTTCTGGCGGGCCGGACCACCCTGATTCAATACCCACGGGATGAGGAAGTTCTGGAACGATGTCGCGGCCGTCAGGATCGACGCGAAGATGACGGGACCCTTGATCGACGGGAACGTCACGTTGACGAACCGATGGAAGAAGCCCGCGCCGTCGACTTTCGCCGCGTCCTGGAGCTCTCCGGGGACATCCTGTAGCGCACTCACGATGATGATGACCATGAACGGGTACGCAAGCCAGACTTCCGTCGTCACGTACGCTGCGAACGCGGTCCATCGACTCGAGAGGAACCCGACGGGAACGTCGGCCAACAGAAACTGCGGCGCGTTGACCGTCGTGAAGAAGACGATCGTATCGACGATGCCCGTAACCGAGGTTACGGCCCCGTTGTACATCGACAGGAACTCGTTCATCGGTCCGAACCGCGCCCCGCTAAACATCGCCCGCCAGATGCTGATCGTAAAGATCGGCGGGAACCCCATCGGAATGATGACGATTGCCCGCATGTAGCGCTTGCCTTTGACCCGCTCGTGGGTCAAAACCATAGCGAGACCGATGGCCAAAATCACCTTGAGCACGAGGCTCAGTGCCAGATAGAGCCAGGTAATGGACATCGAGTTCCAGAACTGCCAGTCGGTGAGCAGTTCGACGTAGTTGTCGAACCCGATGACCGACGTCTCGCCGCTGACGACCGAGCCGGCCGTCGTCGCGTCGGTTAGCGAGATGTAGAGCAGCATCGCGATCGGGTAGATCATGAACATCGAGAACAGCAACAGCCCGGGGAGCACGAGGAGCCACCCGATGAGATCTCTAGTCTCGAGGTTCAGATCGTCGACGAGTTCCGTTGTCGACCGTCCGGAGGGAAAGACACCCATTGTTCGTCGTCAGTCCCAGCTGCCGCGAATCTCGTCGGCTGCCGTTTCGAACGCGTCGGCCGCCGATTCGCTGCCGGAGAAGAGCTGATCGAGCGCGTCTTCCATCGGGGCCCAGACCGAGTCCATCTTCGCGTCTGCCGGCATTGGGACGCCCATATCGACGGTTTCGCTGAACGCGCCAACCGTCTCGCCGAGTTCGTCGCTGCCGACGTGGTCGTTGTGGACCGGAATCATGCCGTTGTCCGCGTTACTGGTGATCACGTCGTCGTTGGTGGTGTACCACTCGGCGAACTCCACGACGGCCTCGAGCGTCCCCTCGTCGGCTTCCTCGCCCTCGGTCGTGAAGTACCAGAGCGGAATGCCGGTCAACGGCGTCGGCTCGCCGCCGTCGGGCAGCGGGAGCGGAGCAACGCCCAGGTCGAGGTCGGCGTACTCGCCGGTCATCCACGGACCGTTGATCGTAAACGGCGCGTTGCCGTCGCCGAACGTCGCCTCGTGGGCCTCGTTGTCCGATGCGGAGGGCGTGTACGGGTAGAGCGACTGTTCGATGAACTCCCCGCCTTCGATCACGGCGTCCGAATCGACGCCCAGCTCGTCCGCCTCCTCGTCGAACAGCAGGCCGTCGAACGCCTGCAGGTACGCGCTCATGAAGTAGACGTCCGTCGGCGGGTAGGCGAGACCGTACGTCCCCTCGCCGTCGGGGTCGTGGTAGTCTTCCATGATCTCTTCCATCTCGTCGATCGTCTCCGGCGGCTCCTCGACCATCTCCCGGTTGTACATCAGCGTCACGGTCTCCGCCGCGTACGGGAGTCCGTAGGTGTTCCCCTCCCACTGGACTGCCTCCGCCGCCGCTTCCGAGTAGGTGTCCTCGAGATCCAGGCCGATGTCGTCGGTCGCATCGTACAGGTAGCCTTCGTCGTGATAGAGCCCGATCCAGTCGTGAGCCCAGGTGAAGCCGACGGGTCCCTCGCCGGCGGGGAGCGCCGTCTCGAGTTGCTCTTCCATCTCGTTGACGGAGTTCGAACCGAGGTCGTGGCCGGTCTCCTCGTTGAACTCGTCCAGGAAGTCGTTGAACTGCTCCCCTTCCGCGTCCTGGAACTCGTGCCAGAGCACTTCCGGATCGTCACCAGTGAACAGTCCCCCAATACAGCCCGCGAGCGTCGTTGCTGCGGCCGTTCCACCGACTCCCTTCAGGATTGATCTGCGGTTCATTGTCATGCCTCAATCAGTGATGTATTATGTATTCACATATTTAATAGTTGTGGGTATGGATTGTATAGACTCTCCCGAATAGATGTCTCTGAATTATTAATTATATATGCAGTAGATGGAGTCATATGCCTCATTATTGCCAATATTCGCGTACGATCGTAGTGTGTTGGCCGCTTAGTTCGTCTCCAATGTACGTTTCTTTCACGGAATGACTGTAACGTACCGACATCGTCCTCTCTAAAGTAGATGAAATAGTACACCACAGATTCAGATTATTGAGAAAGGGTTTTGTAGACGGTCGCCAAACCGTTCCTGTATGGCACGTGTTAGCGTCGACTCGCTCCGCAAGACATACGACCGCGGCTCGATCGTCGCCGTCGACGATCTGAATCTCGATATCGAAGACGGCGAGTTCATTACCGTCGTCGGTCCGTCCGGTTGCGGAAAGACGACGACGCTCCGAATGTTGGCCGGCCTCGAGGAGCCCTCCGGAGGAACGATCACGATCGGCGACGAGGACGTCACGGACGTCCACGCGAAAAACCGGGATGTCGCGATGGTATTCCAGAACTACGCGCTCTACCCCCACAAAACCGTCTTCGAGAACATGGAGTTCGGACTTCGGATGAGTACCGATTTCGATGAGAGCGAACGCGAACGCCGCGTCGTCGAGGCAGCCGAAATGATGGGGATCGCTGACCTGCTCGAGGACAAACCCGACGAGCTTTCGGGCGGGCAGAAACAGCGCGTCGCGCTCGGGCGGGCGATCGTTCGCGAGCCGGATCTCTTCCTCTTCGACGAGCCGCTTTCCAACCTCGACGCGAGCCTCCGGACGGAGATGCGCGCGGAGATCCAGCGCATTCAGGACGAACTCGGGATCACCGCCGTCTACGTCACGCACGATCAAGAGGAGGCGATGACGATGGGCGATCGGATGGTCATCCTCAACCACGGTATCCTCCAGCAGACCGGTCCGCCGACGGACGTCTACGAGAACCCTGTCAACCGATTCGTCGGCGGCTTCGTCGGCTCTCCGTCGATGAACTTCGTCGATGTCGATGTCGAACGGACGGGCGATGGGATCCGGCTGCTCGGTCCCGGTGACCGGTTCCAGTTCGACCTCTCGACGGCGTACGTCGACCGACACGCCGGGGAACTCTCGGCCGACCGATACACGCTCGGGATCCGACCGGAAAACGTCTCGGTCGCCGACGGAACGGCCGACAACACGGTCCGAACCACCGTCGAGGTCGTCGAACCCGTCGGCTCGGACAACTACCTGCACGTCGACATCGCCGAGGACTTCATCGTTCGGGTCGAGTCGACGATCACTCCGGAGACCGGAGAGCAAGTGACGTTGACGTTCTCGGAGTCCGATCTCCACCTGTTCGATCGGGATCGCGGCGTCGATATTTTCGGCATCGAGTCCGAACCGCCGGAAGCGCCGGCTCAGTAACCGGCTTCCGCGGCTCTGTTAAAATTGTAACTGTCTAATAAGTGTGGCGTGCTGAATACAGGGTGCGAATGTTTCATGCACAGATGGACCATTCGCAGCGATCGCCACCTATACGATTTTTGTGTGCCAGCACATACCAAGACCATGAATGGGACACCCGATGACATCGAATTTCTCGTCACGTCGGACCACCGGGTCGCCGTGCTAGACACGCTGGCCTCGGGTCCGAATGACCGTGACGCATTGCGATCCGCGACGGGGGCTTCGTCGCCAACCATGAGCCGAATTCTCACCGACTTCGAGAATCGCAATTGGATCGAACGGGAGGACCGGAGGTACCAGCTGACCGGTCTGGGCGAGTTCGTTGCCGATCGACTAGGGAAGTTTGTGGACGCGATGTCGATTGAACACCAACTTCGTGACGTCTGGCGGTGGTTACCTCATGAATTAGATGGGTTCAGCGTCGATCTGTTTACGGATGTGACGGTCACTCGCCCGAATGCCGGGTACCCCGATAAATCCACTAAACGCCGTATCGAGTTGATCACGGAGACATCTACGTGGCGTGGGGTTGGCGTGGCAATGTTAGGGTTACGGACGCTGGAGACCTCATTCGATCGGCTCCTCGACCAGCATGATGAGTTCCACTGTGAGTACATCTACCCGCCCGAAGTGTTCGATGAACTCCTATCGTGGGGGGACACGGAAACGATCATGGAGGCAGCCGACAGCGACAGCTACACCGTCTTGTTGCACGAGAACCTGCCAATGGAAGATCGGTACGAAATCTCTCTCTTCGACGATTGCGTGACCATCTGTTGTTACGATCACGAAAAGGGTGGATTACAGGCGCTCATCGAGACGACCAGTAGCGACATGCGAACGTGGGCGGAGTCGTACTACGAGCAGTTCCGTGCAGAAGCGCAGCCGCTCAGGGACGCATACGAACACGGGGTACTGCGATCGCTCGAATAGGCCGAATCACCGTGGGCTGACCGATTGGTTTTTTACGCCGTGAAAGATTTTGCACGACGAAGATCTTTCAGCAGGAATCTATAACGATTTTGCGGTCGCATCGTGTCATATGGGATCTGAAGCAGAAAACGGTGATCACATCGATGAATTTGAATCGGGATTTCTCGGCGACCTGATCCGCCCCGAGGATTCCGGCTACGACGACGCTCGCACAGTCTGGAACGGGATGATCGACAAACGTCCTGATCTGGTCGCTCACTGCCAAGACGTCGCTGACGTTATCAGCGCGGTCGAGTTCGCCCGCGAGCAGGACCTGCTCGTTGCCGTCCGCGGTGGGGGACACAACGCTGCTGGTCTCGGAACGTGTGACGACGGGATCGTCATCGACTGTTCCCCGATGAACTGGGTTGACGTAGACCCAGACACCCGGCGCGTTCGCATCGGCGGCGGTGCCACGTGGCGGGACGTCGATCATGCGACGCAAACGTTCGGACTCGCAGTTCCGGGTGGGGTCGTTTCCCACACTGGTGTCGCAGGTCTCACCCTCGGTGGCGGGTACGGCCACCTCCGTCGAAAGTACGGACTGACCTGCGACAACCTCGTCTCGGTCGATCTAGTCACTGCCGACGGCCGCTTCCTCACCGCCAGCGAGGATGAGCATCCAGACCTTTTCTGGGCGGTCCGCGGGGGTGGCGGTAACTTCGGTATCGTGACTGCCTTCGAGTTCGAGGCACACCCGATCGGGACTGAGCTGGCCACGGTGGAGACGTGGCACCCCATCGAGGACGCGGCGGCGGTCTTCAAGGCCTGGCGCGACTTCGTCGAGACCGCGCCGCGAACGGTCAGTGGGGAGGCGATCATCTGGGGCATACCGGAAGACCCCCACTTTCCGGAGGAGTACCACGACGACCCGGTCGCCATCATCACCGCCGTCCACGCTGGCGACCCCGAAGAGGGTGAGGACCTCCTCCGGCCGCTTCGGGAGTTCGGCTCGCCGCTGTTCGACTTCAGCGGTCGGACGCGATATCTCGACCTCCAGCAGGGGTTCGACCCGTTCTTCCCGGCCCACGAGCATCGGTACTATCAGGGTTCGGTCTACCTCGATTCGCTGGACGACGAGGTCATCACGGAGATCGTCGAGCGTGAGCCGTCGCGGCCTGACCCTCGGATACTCTACTACGTCTGGAACCTGGGTGGGGCAATTACCGAGGTTCCGGAGCATGCCACGGCATTCAACGGCCGAGACCACCCGTACCTTCTCGCCATCGACTGCAAGTGGGACGACTCCGACGCTGACGAGGCGATTCTCGACTGGGCGCGGTCCTTCCAGCGGGACGTGCAGGTCCACTCCCCAGGCGAGGGCTACCGAAACTTCCCTGGACTGGGCGAGGACGAGGACGGCGAACCCCAACGGAGCCCTCGTAGCGACGAAACGCACGACCGCTTAGTCGAGGTCAAGGACCAGTACGACCCGACGAACGTGTTCAGCCGCAATCACGGCGTTACGCCGTCCGAATCGGCGCGGACTGACGGAGGGACTGTCGATGAGTGAGTTTGGCGAATCGATGCCGGGTCCATCGGCGAAGGAGACCACAGTAGCAGAGCGACCAGCGACGCGACAATCAGGCTGGGAAACAACGGAGGCATCACCCGAAGCCAAACGGGAGCATCACAGGAACAGTATACAGACTGGATACGACGAGCTGGTCAGCGCGGCCGAAGCCACCGTCAGGGTGTATACGCCAGCGGACGCAATTGATCTGACCGGAGAAACTCAGGTCCTCTTTGTGGACGTCTGCGGCGCTGTCGAACTGTCCGACGGGATGATTCCCGGAGCCATCCACGCATCGAGGGGACAGCTGGAGGCTCATCTGGATCCCGACAACAGGCGGTACGTTTGTGCGCTCGACGATGCAACCGAGATCATCTTCTACTGTGCGGGTGGTGCACGCTCGGCGCTGGCTGCACAGCGGGCGCAGGAACTGGGATTCGACCGCGTCGGACACCTCGCCGGTGGGATCTCCGCATGGAAGGACGCTGGTGGACCGATGCAAGTGATCGTAGACCGTTGATGATCTACTATGTTCCCTGACCACATCGAGACGGACCGACTTGACCTCGAACGGATTTCGCACGACTCCGTCGATGTGTTCGAGCTTCACGAACTCTACTCCAACGGAGACGATACGGAGGAACTGTTCGAGTACTGGGATTCGTCTCCCCACGAGACGGTGAAAGAGACCTACGACTACGTGGATGAGGCTGAACGTCTGTGGAACGATGTTGAGGGTGCGAAATACGTGATCCGCCCGAAAGAAGAGGAAGACGGGGCAGGCGTCATCGCCGGAACGACGGGACTGTACCCAAATTGGGAAAAACGATCCGCCAACCTCGGAATTCTCCTCGATAAGCCATTTTGGGGACGTGGATATTCCGGTGAACGAGCCGATGCCATGCTGTCCGTCGCATTCGATCGACTCGATCTCGAACTCGTCGTCGCCGTCTACATCGACGGGAACGAAAAGTCCCGACGGGCGATCAGCAAGTACGTCGAACGGTATGGTGGCCAATACGAGGGCCTGCTGCGAAATTGGCTTCCGGTGGACGAGACCGTTGTTGATGCGCATCGATACTCGATTTCATGGGAAGAATACCTTGCGATGGCCGAATGCTGAGCGGTTGCCCCGTCGAGACCGATAGAACAGTTTCCAATTCGGAATTAACGTTTGCTGCACTCATCCTCTGTATTCAGCAGGGCTGCTGAAATCTATCACTGATTGAAGGTTTCAACAAGGCCACTTCCGCACATTCGGCCGGTCGATCGGCAGGCGCTCGAACTCGAACTGCGCTCGTTGTTCGCGTACTACTGTACTGATTCCGTTCGACCCTCTCGCCGAAACCGAGCTGACGCCATAGCTGTACATACTTCTGGCCGAAGAAGACCGAATGACTCGTTTAGACGCCGTTACTCGTGGCTCGCCGCCCTGCCACTTGTCTCGACAGTCGACGACTCGACCGCGTCGGCCGC
This sequence comes from Natronorubrum tibetense GA33, assembly GCF_000383975.1. Taxonomy (NCBI): domain Archaea; kingdom Methanobacteriati; phylum Methanobacteriota; class Halobacteria; order Halobacteriales; family Natrialbaceae; genus Natronorubrum; species Natronorubrum tibetense. The sequence goes on from NZ_KB913017.1 coordinate 3,051,754, forward strand.
CTCGAGCGCGCTGGCGGTCGCAAGGCGAATCGCGTGCGGCCAGCCGAGCGGGGTCGCGCTGTCCGGCGTGCCGTCGTCGAACAGCTGTTCCGGAAGATACGCACCGGGCCGGCGGAGCGAGCCGCCGGGCGCGACCAGCGCCAGTAACGCTCGAGCGCGGGCGTCGAACTCGGTGGCTCGGTCGTGGCCGTTCGAGTCGAGCAGGTCGCGGAGTTCGACGGCTGCATGGGCTCCCCACGCGGTCGTCACCGTCCAGATCTTCGCCTCCGCCTGCTCCCGGAGCCGCCAGGGGTCATCCTCGAAGCGCGCCAGCCCCTCGATCGGTCCCTCCGGATCGCGATAGAGCCCGTCGAGCGTCGTCTCGACGTGGGAGACGAGGCGGTCGAGTCGCTCGTCGTCGACGGCTGCGATCGCGTCGTACTCGTTGTGTGCCGACGCGAGCGCGAGCGTACTTCCGTCGAGGCGATCGTCGAGGTCGTCGCCGTCGAGGCGCATCGCGTAGCACTCGCGTTCGGACGCCCACAGGTCGTCGAACGCCTCGTAGACGCGAGTCGCCTGGGCTCTCGCGTGGGCCGCGACGTCCTCATCGACCGGCGCTCGAGCGATGGCGGCATAGGCCTCGAGGAACGTCGCCGTTGTGTGCGTAAACCGCCCGGTCATGTTCTCCCAGGCGTTCTGGACGCGCTCGGGCAGCCCGTCGTCTGCGAGGGTCGCGTCCATGCCCTCGAGCGCCGACGTTAGCGTCTCGTGAACCCGCTCGTCGCCGGAGTCGACCCGCCGGAGGTAGGTCGCGAGAAAGGCGGCGACGCTCGCCGTCTGATCGGCCTGGTAGTCTGCGGTGTTGTCCGCCTCGAGCCGACCGTTCGCCCAGCCCGGCGCGAGTCGGCCGTTGTACGGCCAGACGCGGTGGGGCCACGTGCCGTCGGGGCGCTGCGTGTCGGCGTAGAAGTTCGCACTCGCTTCGTGCCACGACTCGAGACCGAGTCCCGTCCGTTCGTCGGCGTCGAGGAGGAACCGGGAGATTTCGGCGTCGTCGCGGAACCAGGTGTAGCCGTAGCCGCCGGAGTAGCGGTAGAAGGGGTCGAACTCGGGACCGGCGATCCGCGCGCCCGTCGACGACCGTAGGAGACAGAGCGCCCGCAGATCCGCGAACCCGCGGTCGATTCCGGGTGCTGCGTCCGGAAGCCGGTCGCGAGCCTGACGGTGACCCGCGTCGACGATCGACTCGCGGTCCCCGTGAGCCATCGCGTTCGATCGCACGCGTTCGAGTGCGTCGTCGCGATCGGCTGTCTCTGTCAGGAGGGTTGCGACGGTCGCCTTCGGCGCCGAACCGGTCAGTTCGAACTCGACCATCGTAATCGGGCTGAGTCGGGCCTCCTCGTACCGGTCGTCGTCTTCGGAGCGCGGAAACGCCGCCGGCTCCGGCTCGAGTAACTCCTCGAAGCGCTCGGGGACCTGCCCTGACACGTCGATATCGGTCGACGCGGCGACGAAGTCGCGCTCGCTGTCGTGGTAGATTTCGACGGCGTCGCCGTGCCAGAGCTGGCCGATTCGGCTCGCTCGCCCCTCGGGGGCGAACCCGAAACAGGCCGTGATCGAGGCGTCGATGTCGGTCGCTGCGTCGTCGAGCACGAAGTGGGTCGTGTGACCGTGATCCACCGCGAGATCGTACTGGGTACAGCTGTAGCCGGCGACTTCGTGGACGGTTTCGACGACCGCCGTGTCTTCGACGTACCGCTGGTCTCCGTCCTCGAACCAGTGGGTTTCGCCGTCCAACTCGAGACCGAATCGGGAGCGTTCGATGCCGGCGACGCCGGAGAGCGGGTAGGAGTAGTCGCTGATCGATCCGTCGGGCGCGACGTGGACGAGTCTGTCGTCGAGACCGGAGAACAGTCCCGTTGTCGAGCGTCGCTCCCCGGGAAACCGCCGAGGGTCGCCCTGAGAGCGCTTGAAATCGTTGAGGGCGCCGTGTAATTCCATCGTACGTTCGGTTAGTGCCCGGACCATTAAATCTTGTTGAAAAATGTGTTCCTACTTTTCACGCAAGATCGAAGCGGCGTTCGGAGCGTTGGCGGGCGAGGAGTTGGGTTCCAGGGACCGACCGGCACAGTTACGGCGGTCTGCTGACGGCATCGAGACCCGGTGATCGGGAATCTTTTAGCGCAACCGGACAATTGTGAACTACTGAGTATACATGGATACCGACGATCTCGGCGACCTGCTCGCGCAGTTCGGCCTGTCAGCGAAGGAGATCGACACCTACCTCGCGATACTCGATCACGGCGAGTCGAAGGCGAGTACGATCGCCGACGCTGCGGACGTCTCGAAGCGGTACGTCTACAGCATCAGCGAGGAACTCGAGGATCGCGGCTTCGTCGAGGTCGACGACCACGCCGTCCCGACCGTTATTCGGCCCGTCCAGCCCGAGACGGTCATCGGCCGACTTACCGACAGCGTCGAAGCGATCGAGCCGGAGTTACAGTCGCGGTACACGACGACAGAGCGGACGGGCGAGCAGTTCGAGGTGATCAAGTCCCGCCAGACGGTGCTCAAACGGATCGAGGAGCTGTTGGCCGCCGCGGAGACGGAGGTCACCCTTTCGCTGCCCGTCGAGATTCTGCCCCAGATCCGCTCAACGCTCGAAGAGACCGTCGACCGGGGTGTCCTGGTCTTGCTCCTGTTAGGGGGCACCGACGACGATCAGGACATCGCTTCGCTCGCCGGGACGGCGAGCACGGTCCGGACGTGGGATGCGCTCGTGCCAACGATGCTCACGGTCGACGCCCAGCACGGACTGCTCGCTCCCAGTCAACTGCTGACGAGTTCGACGAGCGAGACGAAGGCGATCAGCATCTCACAGCCACAGCTCGCCCCCGTCTTCGCCGGCTCTTTTCTCGCGAACTACTGGCCGACCGCCGAGGAACGCTACGTGAGCGCACCCGGGGAACTCCCGCGGACGTTCGAGGGATTCCGCAACGCGGTCTTCCAGATCGCGCTCCACCGCGCCACGGACAGCCGGATCGAGGCGACCGTCACGGGGTCGCCCGTCGGGGACCGGGATCTCCCGTCGACGCTCTCCGGCGAGATCGTCGCCGTCCGACAGAGTCTCGTCCGCCCCGTCTCGTCGACGGTACCGATCGAGAACGCTTTCGAACTCGACGTCGACGGCGAGCGCTACACGATCGGCGGTACGGGTGCGTTCCTCGAGGATTTCGAAGCCGAATCGGTCACCGTCCGCGCGCTCGAGGAGTGAGGAACCGGGTAATCGGATTTTTCATCTGTGAGTAAATTTCTTGAGTCGGGGGCGTGAACGGTCCGTCGTGATGGATCGTCACTGCCACATTGCGGGAGGGATCGCCGATGTCTGAGCGTCAGTCGGTCAGAGATCGGGTCGTCGAGAGCGGCGTGATCGCCGTGCTCCGCGGAATCGACGAGGAACAGATCGTTCCGGTCGCGCGAGCGATTCACGAGGGGGGCGTCGACGCGCTCGAGATCACCGCGGACGGGACGCGTGCGAGCGAACAGATCGCCGCCGTCGACCGCGAACTCGAGGACACCGGCGCGATCGTCGGCGCGGGGACCGTCCTCGACGCGCCGACGGCCCAATCGGTAATCGACGCGGGCGCCGAGTTCGTCGTCTCGCCGCACACCGACGTCGAGACTGTCAGACTGTGTAACCGACAGGGCGTGCTCTCGGCACCGGGTGTCATGACGCCGACCGAAGCCGTCACGGCGCTCGAGGCCGGTGCGGACGTGCTCAAATTGTTCCCGGCCTCGACCGTCGGGCCAGGCCACATCGGGGCGATTCGAGGGCCACTCGGCGACGTCGACGTGATTCCCACCGGCGGCATTTCGCCGGCGAACGTCGAGTCGTACTTCGACGCCGGCGCGGTGGCCGTCGGTGCCGGCAGCGCGCTCGTCGACTACGACGCGATCGCCGACGGCGACATGGACCGCGTTCGGGAGACGGCAGCCGAGTTCGTCGAGACCGTCGAATCCGCACGGGACGACTGACCGCTGCCCGCGTTCGCAATTTACCGTTCATCGTCAGAATCCCGTCTACGGTGCAGAATTCCATTTCGGCGCGCGCGGACGTTCGTTTCGACGTTCGATACACTGGGTGACAGTCATCGGTATGCAGAGCGGAAACTCTTCGAAAACCGAAAGTTACTGACGGTGGCCGACCACCGTTCAAATATTTACTACGAATTGGGTAAACTTTTTGCAGCCGGGGATCCTTCGGTGAGCTATGAAAGCGATCGCTGTCGAACCCGGGGCCGGTACGCCCGTCCTCGTCGAAAAACCCCGTCCCGACCCGAAGCCCGGCGAAGCGCTCGTTCGCACGCTTCGCGTCGGCGTCGACGGGACCGACCACGAAGTCATCGCGGGCCACCACGGAAACCTCCCCGACGGCGCGGACCAACTCGTGCTCGGCCACGAGGCCGTCGGCGTCGTCGAGGACGCGAACGGGACCGATCTCGAGGAAGGCGAGTTCGTCGTCCCGACCGTTCGACGGCCGCCAAACGGGACCAACGAGTATTTTGAACGCGGCGAGCCTGACATGGCTCCGGAGGGGGAGTACGTCGAGCGAGGGATCGTCGACGGACACGGATTCATGGCGGAGTACTTCACCAGTCCCGCGGAATATCTCGTCCCGATTCCCGAACGGCTCGCCCCGCTCGGATTTCTGGTCGAACCGATCAGCATCAGCGAGAAGGCCATCGAGCACGCGATCGCCTCCCGATCGGCGTTCGACTGGGAGCCCGAGTCGGCCATCGTGCTGGGCAACGGCTCGCTCGGACTGATCACGCTCGCGATGTTCGAGGAGGTACTCGAGATCGATCGGACCTACTGTCTCGGCCGACGGGATCGCCCGCATCCGACGATCGACCTCATCGACGAACTCGGCTCGACGTACGTCGACTCCCGCGAAACGCCCGTTCCGGAGATTCCCGACGTTTACGAGCCGATCGACCTCGTCTACGAGGCGACTGGTCACGCGAAACACGCCTTCGAGACGGTCGACGCGCTCGCACCGAACGGCGTCGGCGTCCTACTCGGCGTCCCCGAACCCTGGGAGTTCGAGGTCGACGGCGGTCGCCTCCACCGGGAACTCGTCCTCCACAACAAGGCCCTGCTGGGGACCGTCAACTCCCACCGCGGTCACTTCGAGGCCGCGATCGATACGCTCTCGCAGCTCCCGACGTGGTTCACCGACGAGTTCGTCACCGGCGTCTACGGACTCGAGGAGTTCGAACGGGCGTTCGACACCGGCGATGATGTGGTGAAGACCGCCGTCGAGTTTAGCCGTCTCTGAGCACGGCTCGAGTTTGCGGCCACGATCCTGTTTTATCCTGACTCGATGCCGTTGGTGTCGATCGGCGAATAGAAACAATTACTATTATCGAAGTAAGTATTTGTGCCATGGGAGTCGATTACACGCAGCTTCACGATCCGAACGCCGAGTACACGATGCGGGATCTCTCGGCGGAGACGATGAACGTGACCCGGGAGCGCGGCAACGGCCGGGACGTCGAGATCACGGACATCCAGACGACGATGGTCGACGGCAACTTCCCGTGGACGCTCGTGCGAATCTACACGGATGCAGGCATCGTCGGCACGGGCGAAGCCTACTGGGGTGCGGGCGCGCCGGAACTGATCGAGCGCATGACACCCTTCCTGCAGGGCGAGAACCCGCTCGATATCGATCGACTCACCGAGCACCTCGTCCAGAAAATGTCAGGCGAGGGTTCGATCGGCGGGGTCACGGTGACGGCGATTTCGGGCATCGAAGTCGCGCTTCACGATCTGGCGGGCAAGATCCTCGAGGTACCGGCCTACCAGCTGCTGGGCGGGAAGTACCGCGACGAGGTGCGGGTCTACTGTGACTGTCACACCGAAGACGAGGCGGATCCGATAGCCTGCGCCGACGAGGCCGAACGCGTCGTCGAAGAGTTAGGGTACGATGCGCTGAAGTTCGATCTGGACGTGCCGTCGGGCCACGAGAAGGACCGAGCCAATCGCCACCTCCGCGGCCCCGAGATCGAGCACAAGGCCTCGATCGTCGAGGCGATCACCGAGCGTGTCGGATCGCGCGCCGACGTCGCCTTCGACTGCCACTGGACGTTCTCGGGCGGGAGCGCGAAACGTCTCGCGAAGCGGCTCGAGGAGTACGATATCTGGTGGCTCGAGGACCCCGTGCCGCCGGAGAACCACGACGTCCAGCGGGCGGTCACGCAGTCGACCACGACCCCGATCACCGTCGGGGAGAACGTCTATCGCAAACACGGCCAGCGTCGGCTGCTCGAGGAGCAGGCCGTCGATATCATCGCGCCGGACATGCCGAAGGTCGGCGGAATGCGCGAAACCCGAAAGATCGCAGACCTGGCGGATATGTACTACGTCCCGGTGGCGATGCACAACGTCGCCTCACCCGTCGCGACGATGGCCAGTGCCCACGTCGGGGCAGCGATTCCGAACTCGCTGGCGGTCGAGTACCACTCCTACGAACTCGGCTGGTGGGAGGAGCTGGTCGAAGAGGACGTTATCGAGGACGGCTACATCGAGATTCCCGAGAAACCGGGGCTCGGCGTGACCCTCGACATGGACGTCGTCGCGGAGCGGATGGTCGACGATGAGGAGTTGTTTGATGAATCATAAGATTCATCAAACTCGCTGAGCTCTGCTCAGCGTTGTTTGACGAGGCGTAAGCCGAAGTCAAGCCAGCAAATCTTCGATTAGCGTTGTTTGACGAGGCGTAAGCCGAAGTCAAGCCAGCAAATCTTCGATTTGCGTTGTTCGATTGAGCGAAGCGAAATCGAGCTCGGAAGACGAGTTTCGCGAGTCTTCCGTTGTTCGACTGAGCGAAGCGAAGTCAAACTCACAGAGCTTCGCTCTGGGTTGTTTGACGAAGCGTGAGCTTCGTCAAGCTAGCAAATCTTCGATTTGCGTTGTTTGACGAGGCGTAAGTCGCGTCGACGAACGTAACAGTTCAGCGAGTCGCCAGAGCAGGCCGGCGGCTCGGGGTTCTCGGGCGACGGTTTCGAGGGGGCACTGACAACAATCAAGGGGATACCGACAACGATCAGGAACACTCGCACGCGAACTGTACATCCTTCGAGAAAGTTCCAGACGCAAGACCGCCTGCATCCTCGAGATGGTGGTGCTGGGACGTGTTTTATTGTCCTCGTCGGGGTGGGACCGGGTATGTCGAGAGACGAGCGTCCTGTCAGCCGCCGCCGGCTACTGGGGCTGAGTGCCGGTATCGCGACCGCAGCAGGGATCGGAACCCTCTCGAGCGCGAGCACGCGTGTACAGGATGCCGACGACGGTACCGACGATCAAAACGGGACGACCGACGCCGACATGGCGGGACGGTACGCCGAAATCTACCAGGAGTCGATCGACGACGTTGTGCTCATCACCATCCCCGGCACCGGCGAGCCCGGTCAGGAGACGCCCGGCGGACTCGGTTCCGGGTTCGTGGTCGACGACCACGTGGTGACCAACTCCCACGTCGTCGACGGATCAGACGAGGTCGAACTGCAGTTTCGCGACGAACAGTGGCGAGAGGGGTCAGTCGTGGGAACGGACGTGCACAGCGACCTCGCCGTCCTCGAGGTCGACGACATGCCGGACGATACCGACGGGCTCGAGTTCGCGACCGACGGGCCGACGATCGGGGACGAAGTACTCGCCCTGGGCAACCCGCTCGGGCTCGACGCGTCGATCTCACAGGGGATCGTCAGCGGGATCGATCGATCGCTTCCCAGTCCGACGGGGTTCTCGATCCCGGCGGCGATCCAGACCGACGCCTCGCTTAACCCGGGTAACAGCGGCGGTCCGCTCGTGGACCTCGATGGCGAGGTCGTCGGCGTCGCCTTCGCCGGTGTGGAACAGACGATCGGATTCGCCATCTCCGCCGCGCTCGCAAGTCGCGTCGTCCCCGCACTCGTCGAGGACGGCACGTACGAACACCCCTACATGGGCGTCAGCGTAACGCCCGTCGGGCCACAGATCGCCGAGGCGAACGATCTCGAGGAGCCACGCGGCGTGTTGATCACCGAAACGATTCCGAACGGGCCCGCCGAGGACGTCCTCCAGCCGGCGACCGGCGTCGAGACAGTCGACGGGACGGCTGTCCCCGTCGGTGGCGACGTGATCGTCGCTATCAACGACGAAGAGATTCCCAATCAAGACCGGCTCTCGTCGGTGCTCGCCCTCGAGACGTCACCCGACGAGACGATTCCGATCGAGATTATCCGCGACGGCGAACGCGGAATCGGTGAGTTGACGCTCGAATCGCGGCCGGATGTCGATGCGCCGTGATCGCCACACGGTAGCCCCAGCATCGTTGCGCTGTCTGGGGACTGAGTCAGTATCTGACGACCGTACTTGTCTCTCCGGTGCCGATTGCGAGAGTCGATCCTCGGAACCCTGGCCAAGCCGAGGTTGTCGAGTTTCCGACAGAAACACGGGTTCGGCGATGCAGTAATCGTTCGGCTCAGGATTCCCCGTCCGCCCCTTCGGCGTCCTCGAGGTCGTCCAGTTCCTCTTCGCGAGGTGCGTTCTGGGTGCCGAGGTCGTCGCCTGCGTCCACCTGGTCGGGATCCTGATCGACCCGCTCGAGTTCGTCCTCGATCTCTGCCTCTCGTTCCGCCTCGTACTCGTTCGCTCGGTCTGCGTCGTCTTCAGCCATTGGTCACGGGTTCGGCCTCGAGCGGTTTGTTCGTCGGGCCGTCGCCTGCAACGTCGACCCGTTCGCGAGTCGAATCGTCGCCGGACACGAAAGACAGATAAAAGACGCCCCAGTGTGAACAGACAGACATGGACGTTCCGTACGACCTGACCTCGTACGTTCGGGTGTTGAAGATGGCAACGACACCCACGACTGAGGAGTTCCTTCAGGTATCGAAGATCGCCGGCGCAGGCATCCTGCTCATCGGGCTGATGGGCTTCCTCATTGGAGGCATCATGCTCGTGCTGACTGGTGGTCTCTGATGGGGATCTTCGCAGTCAAGACGACGGCGAGTCAAGAGCGCACCGTAGCAGACATGATCATCAACCGCGAGGAGCCCGAAATTCACGCTGCCCTCGCCCCCGACTCGCTGACCTCCTACGTGATGGTGGAAGCCGAGGGCAACGCGGTGTTGAACCGCGTGCTCGAGGACATCCCTCACGCCCGGAGCATCGTGCCCGGCGAGTCCGACATCTCGGAGGTCGAGCACTTCCTCTCGCCCAAGCCGGACGTCGAGGGGATCGCCGAGGGCGACATCGTCGAACTCATCGCTGGTCCGTTCAAGGGTGAGAAGGCCCAGGTCCAGCGTATTGACGAGGGCAAGGATCAGGTAACCGTCGAACTGTACGAGGCGACGGTTCCGATTCCGGTGACGGTTCGCGGTGACCAGATCCGCGTGCTGGATTCCGACGAACGGTAGTGAGTCGGTTCGCTCGGCGCTTCGCGCCGAGAGAGTTTTATACTAAATTTTGCAAGGAGTGGTGAGCGAACGCCGTGAGCGAACCCGACGCAGTAAAATTTAGCCGCGTGACGGTTCGCGGTGACCAGATCCGCGTGCTGGATTCCGACGAACGGTAGTGAGTCGGTTCGCTCGGCGCTTCGCGCCGAGAGAGTTTTATACTAAATTTTGCAAGGAGTGGTGAGCGAACGCCGTGAGCGAACCCGACGCAGTAAAATTTAGCCGCGTGACGGTTCGCGGTGACCAGATCCGCGTGCTGGATTCCGACGAACGGTAGTGAGTCGGTTCGCTCGGCGCTTCGCGCCGAGAGAGTTTTATACTAAATTTTGCAAGGAGTGGTGAGCGAACGCCGTGAGCGAACCCGACGCAGTAAAATTTAGCCGCGTGACGGTTCGCGGTGACCAGATCCGCGTGCTGGATTCCGACGAACGGTAGTGAGTCGGTTCGCTCGGCGTGGTCGTCAGGAGAGCGGCGAGAACGCGTTTCACTGAATTTATGCGAAGAATGGATACTGAGCGGAGCGAAGTACCCCGAAAACGAAATATCTAACCGAGTGACGGTTCGTTGGGACCAGATTTCCGTCTTGAATTCCCACGAGCGAAACCAAGTCGGTTCACGAGTCGGTTTTCGTTACCCGTCCTCTCGGGCCAGTTCCCCAACGGTCAGCCGAACCGGCAACTGGCCGACGGCTGTTCGAGCATGTTCTTTGGCGGCCGATTATAGTACCAACTGTAACTATGCACACACGGTCATGCGTCGATTACTGTGTACTGACGTTCAGTGGCTACGATCAGTTCCTACTGTCGTCTCGTGTGTGGTAACCATCTGGATTTTGACCTCGACCGGTGCTTCGGTGTGTGGCTCGATCGCCGCCACGAGTCGTTCGGACAGGGCCGGATCGAGGTCAGTTTCGGGACCGGTGATGGTGACGACGACCGTGTCGATCGACCGAAGTGGGTAGTCGTCGTCGAGTTCGACCGTTACCGTCTCGGCCTCGAAGGTGTCGTACTCCGAATCGGCGAGAACGGTGTCGACGCCGGTTTCGACGTCCGACTCGAGTTGCGTGGCGCGAACGTCGACGACCGTCGCGCTGACGAGCGGAACCAGCAAGAGCACCATAATCAGTCCGAGGACGGCCGCAAACGTAAGCGTCTGTCGACGGGCAGTAGAGACAGCGAACAGTCCTGTCGGCCGATATCCGCCACTCCAGAGAGTCACCAGTGCCGCGAGGTTGATCGACAGAGCGTTGACGAGCACGAGGATGAGCGCTCCAGCAGCCGCACCGTACATCCCCCAGGCGAGGGCGATTCCGACGGCTGCAGCGGGTGGAATCAGCGCCGCGGCGATCATCACGCCGACGATCGCCTCCGAGAGCTCTCGCGTCAGACTCAGGATGCCCGCGACGCCGGCACCGAGTGCGATGACCAGCGCGAGTAGGTTCGGCGCGACCCGCTCTTCCAGTTCCGCGACGGCGACGATGTCGATTCCCGCCGGCTCGAGGCCGGCCAGCCGGGCGAGACCGGCGAGCAAGATCGAGCCGACGACCGCGATACCGAGCCCGCCGAACTGGTAGGTGAGGCCAGTGGATCGGAGTTCGGGATCGGCGATGACGGTGCCGATGCTCGCGGCCAGCGCCGGACCGATCAACGGTGCGATCACCATAGAGCCAACGACGACGGCCGGCGAATCCAGTAACAGTCCGGCCGTCGCGACGAGCGCGCTGATGAACGTCATCGTCGCATAGACGGCGAACGAGGGGGTCAGATCCCCCGCTCTCGTCTGTAACTCTTGTCTCGAAATGCGGCCGTCGACGGAGCCGTCGCTGTCGTACTGTGCTTTGAGCCGTGCGAAGTCGTCGGACAGAATCGTTTCGGTGTCGATGACGACGATACTCGCGTCGTCGCTGATTCCGGCCCCGGTCAACCGGTCGAGAACCCCCTCGACGGCCTCACCTGGGAGGGGGAACCGGACGACGGCGACGTAGTCACGCCCGCTGATCTCGTCGCTGACGACGTAGTCGATCTCCTCGTCCTCGAGGATCCCGAGAACCGCCTCCTTTCGGCCGGTCGGGATCGTAACCTCGACGTAGCGCACGGCCCATAAGATGGCAATCGGTTATATACTGGTTTTCGACGGCGAGATGGGAGGTCACTTGGGGACGTGTTTCTCGACGTTCGACAGGTGTCGCCGCCTCGAGAAACGATGGCTGGTCGTGGCGAGTGAGAACCGCGTCAGTGCCGGTGAAACGACCGGACTATCGTTTCAGTTCGCGGGCGATCGCTTCCATATCCGCCTCATTTTCGATCTCCGCTAAGAGGTCCTCCCGACTTCGCACGTCTTCGGAATCCGCACCGTAGGCGCGAACGTATTCGGCGCGACTGTGCTCGGTGAAGGCGTGTCGGATCGCGAGGTAGCCGTCAGGAACAACGGTACCACAGACCTTACACTCCCGTCGCTCGTGCTCCGTCGCCTGATGGACGACGGTCGATTCGACGTCCTCGAACACCGCTCCGCAGCCGTCGATGCCGCATTCCCAGGCCATTCACTCTCACTGAAACTATCGAGCGGCCGGCCTAATGATCCTTTCGCAGCCGATTCGATAGTTACCGGTCGTCTCCCAACGTGGCTCCGCGCCCGATAGGGCTTCAACGGGCCGGCTCCAGGAGGAACTATGCCCGCTACGAATTACTTGGTGCGCTCCGCTTTCGACGCCGACAGCGTCCACCGTGCCGTCCAGCACACCGTTTCCGGTCCGCTCTAGGACAGCAGCGACGAGATGCTCGGACACTTCGAGCGGCTCCACACCCACGTCCACATGGACTTCATGCAGATCGAACTCTTCCGGAACGCGCTGTTTCCGACCGCCGAACGAATCGAGTACATCGCAACGTCCATGGACGCTCTGAAGCTGTTGTGTATCTACGTGGACGAAGACGCACTTCTCCTCGCGCTCGAGTCCGACGAACCGGTCGAGCCGATCGTCGCCGTCATCAAGGGAACCCTTGGCTGGCCGCCGAATCAGAATTCATAACTCGGCGGTCTCGAAAAAGGTTCTCGTGAGCGAGGGTACCGCTGTGGAAAGCCGAGTCGACTGTCACGTGAAGGTGCTCGACGAGTCGGTCGTCGAGCGAGCGATCGCCGCCGGTCTCGACGCCATCGTCTACGCGCCACACTTCACCCGATTACCGGAGATTCGGCGTCGAGCGAACCACTTCTCGAGCGACGACCTGCTGGTCGTCCCCGCACGCGAGGTGTTCACCGGCTCGTGGCGCGATCGAAAGCACGTCCTGGCGATCGGTCTCGAGGAGCCGGTGCCGGACTTCATCCCGCTCGAGGCCGCGATGGCGGAGTTCGAGCGACAGGGAGCGGCCGTGTTGGCTCCGCATCCGGAGTTCGCGACGGTGAGCCTTACCGAAGCGGATCTCCGTCAGTATCGAGACGCCATCGACGCGGTCGAAATCTTCAACCCGAAACATCTCCCGTCGCACAACCGACGGGCGCGCGAGTTGGCCGACCTGTTCGAACTCCCGCCGTTTACGTCGTCGTACGCCCACCTCCCGAGCACGGTCGGCGTCGCCTACACCCTGTTCGAGACCGAGATCGACTCCGAGGCCGACCTCGCGAGTGCACTCGCCGACGGCGTTTCCCGGCGCGTCATCCACCACACCGGCCGGCAGCGATGGCGAACGACCGCGAGCGAACTCGCCCATCTCTGTTACGAGAACACGTGGGAGAAGATCGACCGACTCTTTCTCTCGGGAACCGAGCCAACGCATCCGGATCACATCGCGTACAACGGTCGGTTCGACGATGTCTCCGTCTACTGATACTGTCGGACAGAAGTTAATGAAGAGAATTCGCCGGACGGGAGCGGCGAATTTTCACAATAGTTCTGTCCGACAGTATGAACGGGCGATTCCCGGCTACTGCTCTTCCTCGAGGGCGTCCGCGATTCGCTCGAGTTGCACCCCGACGTAGCAAAGTGCCTGCGTTTGCATGATCGCGGGGTCGTCGCTCCACTCGTTGGTAATGTAGGCCGCCTGTTTTCCGGCTCGGTCGAGCTGATTGGTGTCGTCCGGCATGGCCTCCGAAGCGTTCGACGGCGAGACCTGAAACGGTTTGGGTCAGTACGGCCACTCGATTCCTGACGGGTGTGTCCAGTGCGAAGACGCCGCACAGAACGAAACCGACGACGTGGATCAGACGCTCGAGAACATCACCGGCGTCGAAGTCGAATCGCAGATGGCCGAGGTTCAGGACGGGACGATCGAGGAGTGTCGGACGACCCTCGATGTCGTGTTCGTGCTGAATCGAGAATCGAATCACGGTGCAGAGACCGCGACCGTTCAGTTACCGTCCGCGCTCGACGCTTTGTCGCCCCCTTTGATCTTCGCCAGCGTGTCCGCGACCCGTTCCCAGTGGCTCCCTCGCCAGAAGTGCTGGCCACACGCTTGGCAGTACCAGATATCGATGTCGCAGGGCTCAGGCGCGTACTCTGGTGTCGACGCCGTTCGATCGATTCTCTCAAGCGGTCCGTTGCACCGGCCGCAGAACGCGGGTTCGTCGGCGAGCGTCAGCTCTACTCTCGCATCCGCGAGTTCCGCCAGTTGGGTCTCGACGTCGCGCGACTCGAGCAGAATCGAATCGTCCGCGCGGTTTGCGAGCGCGACGTCTCTCGTGACGAGGGTCCGATCTTCGGCTCGAGCGACCGCGAGCAACGCGTCGTCGGCCTCGAGCCCGCGGTCGCCGGCGTAGACGGTGTCGTGGTTGCACATCCGCAGATAGGAGACCACGCCACCGCACATGACGTCGAGGAGCAGGCGCATGTGATGGGAGCCAGTGCCAAAGCGGTCGTCGATCAGTGCAGGAACTCGCGCAGGTCCTCGAGCGCCCACGTGTTGATCACGTCCGCGGGTTCAGCCCAGCCCCGACGGGCGGTGTGGACGCCCCAGCGCATGTACTCGAGCGTCGAGGGCTGGTGGGCGTCGGTGTTGACCGAGATGGGTGCACCCTCCTCGAGGGCGGCCTGGACGGCGCTCCCCCAGAGGTCGAGTCGGCGCGGGTTGGCGTTGATCTCGAGGGCGGTGTTGTGTTCCGCAGCGGCTTCGCCGAGTCGCCGTGCGTCGAACTCCAGTCCGGAGCGCTCGTTGAGCAGGCGACCGCTGGGGTGGCCCAGCACGTCGACCGCGGGGTTCTCGATCGCGCGGACGAGCCGTTCGGTGGCCGTCCCCGCATCCTGATCGAGCGCGCTGTGGGGCGAGGCGACGATCACGTCCAGCGCCTCGATTACCTCGTCGGTGAGACCGATCTCGCCGTCGGCGTCGACGTTGGCTTCGATGCCGGCAAAGACCGCAATCTCACTCGCGGCGGCAGCCTCGCGGACCTGTTCGATCTGCTCGAGAATTTCGGTGTCTGAGAGTCCCATCCCGCCGACGATACCGGGGCCTTCCGCGTGGTCCGCGACGCCGTAGAACTCGTAGTCCAGCGCCGCGGCGGCGTCGACCATCGCCTCGATACTCGTGTTGCCGTCGGACCACTCGGTGTGGGTGTGGAGGTCGCCGCGGATATCGTCTCGAGTGATGAGGTCGGGCAGGTCGCCGCTCTCGGCGGCGGCGATCTCGCCGCGGTCCTCGCGAAGTTCCGGCGGAATCCACGGCAAGCCGAGGGCTTCGTACATCCCCGCTTCCGTTTCACCAGCGACACGCTCGCCGACGCGCTGGTCAGATTCGGGGTCGTCGACGGTACTCACGTCGAACGCGCCGTACTCGTTTAACTTCATATCGCGGGCGATCGCGTAGTTTCGCAGGCGGACGTTGTGGTCCTTACTTCCCGTGAAGTACTGGAGCGCGGAGCCAAACTCCTCAGGGACGACGACCCGCAGATCGACCCGGATCTCGCCGACGCGGACGCTCGCCTTCTCAGGGCCGGACTCGATCTCGCTGTCGACCGACTCCCAGTCGACGAACGACTCGATCACGTCCTCGCCAACCTCGGTCCCGACGAGCACGTCCACGTCTCCGATGGTCTCCCGCCAACGCCGGATCGAGCCTGCCACTTCGCAGCGCTCGACGGCCTCGAGGGACTCGAGGAAGGCGAGCACGTCGTCGGCGAGCGGTCGCCCCTCACCGAGGAGGTGACGCTGGCCGACCTCGCGGGCGAACTCGATTCCCTCGCGGATGTTCTCTTCCGTCTTCGGGCCGAAGCCCTTGATCTCCCGAATCTCGCCGGCCTCGGCGGCTTCCTCGAGGTCGTCCAACGTCTGCACACCGAGTTCGCGGTAGAGTTTCCCCGCCGTTTTGGGGCCGACGCCTTCGATTCTGGTGATATCGGCGATGTCGATCGGCAACTCCTCGCGGAGTTCCTCGAGTTCCTCGATCGAGCCGGTTTCGACGTACTCGACGACCTTCGACGCGATGGCGTCGCCGACGCCGTCGATTTCCTCGAGAATCTGCTCGTCTCCGGCTTCGACCCGATCCCCGATCGGCACGGGGTGGGCCTGGATGTTCTCGGCCGCGCGTCGATAGGCGCGGGGTTTGTACTCGACGTCGTCGGCCGCGAGCAGGTCGGCGAACTCCTCGAAGCGGCCGGCGATTTCGGCGTTGGTCGCCATTATCGTCCCCCTCGAGTGCTGCCGTCGTCGTCGCCGAGGGCCTGCTTCAGGAACGACATCCAGCGCTTTCGGTCGGCGGCCTGCTGGGCTTTCTGTTCGCGCTCGAGATCCGTTGGGCCGAGGCTCTCCAAGGCGTTCAGTGCGCGGTCGATGCCGATGATGCTCTGGGCGAGTTCCTCGCCTTCCGCGCGGGTGATGTCGCCTTCCTCGATGGCCTCGAGGCGATCGTTCCGTTCGCGGCGCAGGTTCTTTTTCGCCTGCTCGACGCGGTCGCGCTCGCCGGCCGGGACCGTCTCGCGGCGCTTGATCTCGAAGACGAACGTCCGGAGGTCGATCGCCTCACCCTGGACGGTGATCGTCTCGGGGATGTCCGCGCCGACGGTCGCGCCATCGCGCTCGACCCGCTCGAGCAGCTGCTTGCGCTCGTATGCTTGCACGCCTCGATATCCGGGTTGGGAGGGCAAAAATGTACAGTTCGTCCCCGGCAGAGTGGGCCGCCGCTCCGTTTCGACTGCGCTCGAGCCGATCGGGTTCGACGGTGTTCGGTCGAACGAACGAACCGAACGGAGTTCAAGCTGTGACTGCTAGCCCGGTCGAACTGTTAGGGACGAAAAACTGTCGCGAGCGCGGATGTAAGCCCACCATTCGAGGCGCGATTCAGTGCGAGTGACGAACCCCAAATCCCTTAGCGGTGCCACACATACCCCCGGTCAATGGCGAAGTGCGACGTGTGTGGGAAAGACGAAAGCATGCCCTACAACTGTCGGCACTGCGGGGGCACCTACTGTGGTGAACACCGACTGCCGGAGAACCACGACTGTACGGGGCTCCAGAACTGGAACGACCCGAAGGGGGTCTTCGACAGCGGCTTCGACGACAGTGTCAACGGCGGTGGGGGCAAATCGAAGGCCTCGAGTCTGACCGACAAGCTCCCGATCGATACGGGGGCGGGCGGACCGCTCGCGTACTTCCGCGGGAACATGACCTACACGCTGCTGGCACTGATGTGGATCACGTTCCTCGCGCAGCTAATCACGCAGGCCGTCGCCGGTCCGCGCGTCGCCCAGGACCTGTTCGTCCTCTCCTCGTGGAACATCGAGTACGTCTGGACGTGGGTCACGTCGGTCTTCGCACACGGCGGCTTCATGCACATCGTGTTCAACAGCATCGTGATATTCTTCTTCGGACCCCTCGTCGAGCGCTACGTCGGCTCGCTGAAGTTGGCGATCCTTTTCGTCGTGAGCGGCGCCCTCGCTGGACTCGGCCAGATCGGCATCTCGATGGCACAGGGCGATCCCTCGAGCGTCCTCGGGGCCAGCGGGGCCGCGCTCGCGATCCTGGGCGTCATCACGATCCTGAACCCGAATCTCCGGGTCTACCTGTTCTTCATGATCCCGATGCCGCTGTGGATACTGACCGCCGGCTTTGCGATCCTCAGCCTCGGTTTCATCGGCGGCGGCGCTGCAGGCGCGTTCAACATTGCCCACGCGGCACACCTGATCGGCCTCCTCGTCGGATTGGCCTACGGGGAGTACATCAAGCGGACTCAGAACGTTCGCGCGCCGAGCCAGCTCCAACTCGGCGGCGGCGGTCCCGGCGGTCCTGGCGGTCCCGGCGGTCGCCGTCGGTTCTAACCACCCATCGCTCACTGGACACACTCGAGAAACCTCTCACAACCCTGGCACTGATTTTCACCCGCTGCCAACTCGTCCCTATCGATGACTCTACCTCGTCCGGACCTCGCACCCGACGGCTCGCTCGAGCGCGACGACATGGAGGCCCTCCAGCGCGAAATCGCCGACGCCGCGGTCTTCGAGGACGATTTCGCGTTCGATCCGGCGGCGCTCTCGAACCCGCTCGCGACGGCCTCGAGCCCCGACGAGCCGCCGATCGTCGCGGGCGTCGACCAGTCTTTCCTCACGAATTCCGAGGGCGACCAGGACCGCGCGCTGAGCGCCGTGGTCGCGATGCAAGGCGGCGAAGTGATCGAGCGCGTCCACGCGGTGACGCCGCTCGAGATTCCCTACATCCCTGGCCTGCTCGCATTTCGCGAGGGTGGACCGATCCTCGAGGCGCTCGAGGGACTCTCCGTCGACCCCGACCTCTTCCTCTTCGACGGCAGCGGCCGCATTCACTTCCGGCAGGCCGGCATTGCGACTCACATCGGCGTTATCCGGGACGTGCCAGCCGTAGGCGTCGCGAAGAGCCTGCTCTGTGGGACGCCGCGCGAGGACACCGAGAACCTCCCGGCAGGTACTCGAGTCCCGATCGAGGCGAACTCGCGGGTCGACTGCCCCGACGGCACCCTGATCGGCTACGCGGTCCAGACGCGCCAGTACGACTCCCCGGACCGGTACATCAACCCGCTGTACGTCAGCCCCGGCCACCGCGTCGGTCCCGAAACCGCGGCCGATATCGCGCTCGCGCTCGCCTCGTCCTACAAACTCCCCGAACCCGTCCGACTGGCCGACGGCTACGCCGATGAGGCAAAACGGGAAGTCGACGAGACGGCGTGAGAGGTAGGGAGGTGGGGACGGAGAGGTATCGACGGTCGCTACGACGGAGTCAGGAGCTGTCGAATTTGGGTGAGCACCGACCCGCCGACGGCGTCTCCGTCGCGAGCGAGAATGACCGTCTTGTCGGTCTGACGAGTGACCGTCCGCGGAATCGTGCCGACGAGGCGGCGCTGAAGCGCCCCCTGACGCGTCGCGCCGAACACGATGATGTCGTGGTCGGCGGCGACTGCGAGCAGTTCCGTCGCGACGTCGTTGCCAGCGTAGGTCGCAGACTCCGACCGAACGGGAGGTCCCGTGGCGTCCTCGAGAGCGTCCCGGGCCTGATCGATGTACTCGCCGGCCGCGGTCGAATCCGTCTCCCTGTCGACGACCGACGCCAGGTGGACGGTCGCGTCGTTGCGGGCGGCGATCGCGGCTGCGACGCGGACCGCTGGACGGACGTGCGGGCCGCCCGCGACCGGAACCAGGATCGAGTCGACGCCGTTTGCCTCGTGACCGATACGTTCGACGTAGAGGTCACACGGTGCGCGTTCGATGAGTCGATCGATCGTCGATCCGAGAACGGCGTCGGTTCGGCTTCCACGGGCCTGCCAGCCGACGACGAGCGCCCGTGCGTTGGTCTGTTCGACCGCCGCGAGGATGCCCTCGGAGACCGAGTGGCTGACGACCTGTGCATCGTCGACGGTGACGTCGTCGGGCGCGACGGCGATCGCCCTATCCAGTAGCTCCCGACTGTTTCCCGCGTACTGGTCGATGATCGTCTCGTCCGAGTAGACGGAAAACGGCGAATCGTGGGATTTGACGACGACCGAAGCGATCTTGACCGGACTATCGCTCGCTCGAGCGAGATCACCGGCCGTTCGGACCAACTGTTCGGCGCGGTCGGGATTGCCGACGGCGACCAACACTGGTCGGGTCGCTGACGAGGTGCTCATGACTGATATATAGTACCACGGCAGTGAATAGCTCCCGGTTAGTGATCGAGAACGTCACCGACGCTGATCAATCATCTCGTCGGTTCACCGATCGAAATCGGCCGGGTGAACTGGTGTCGGCGAGTAGTTGCCGAAGCGATCATCGATCGCGCGTTGTCGCTACAGCGACGGACCGCTCCGGCACCACCCGCTACAGTGCTCGAGCCATGCTCCCCCAGCGCCGACGGGGAACTCGATCGCTGAACCGGACAGTACGTTCAGCGCGACAAACCGTCGATACTTAGGTATCGTCTCTCGAACCCGTCACGTATGGCCACCGATGAGGACGTCGAGGAAGCCGACGATGGGCCGGACGGCACCGTCGTCGAGGAGGATCGCGAGGCCGAATCGACTGCGACCGAGACGGACGCCCCCGATCACACGTCGTCTGAGACCGATACAGACGACCGTACAGCGTCTGACACTACCACGAGCGACCGCGCAGCGTCCGAGACCACGACCGACGACGCGAGCGATCAGGACCGCTACGCGCGCAAGAAGAGCGTCCTGATCACGGGTTGCTCCTCGGGAATCGGTCGGGCGACCGCCGAAGCGTTCCTCGCCAACGACTGGCAGGTCTTCGCGACGGCGCGCGATCCGGACGACATCACGGCACTCGAGGAGGCAGGCTGTACGACCCTCGCGCTGGATGTCACCGATCCCGATCAGGTCGCACGGGCGGTCGAACGGGTCGTCGACGTCGCCGGCGCGATCGACTGCGTCGTCAACAACGCGGGCTACGCCCAGATGGGACCGATGGAGGATATCTCGACATCGGATCTCCACCGCCAGTTCGACGTCAACGTCTACGGCCCGCACCGACTCGTTCGCGCGGCGTTGCCCCACATGCGCGCCCAGGGTGCCGGCCGGATCATCAACGTCTCGAGCGTCGTCGGCCGGATCTCGATCCCCGGTTCGGGCGCGTACGCGGGCTCGAAACACGCTCTCGAGGCGATGAGCGACTCGCTGCGCGCGGAGGTCGAGGAGTTCGGGATCGACGTTACCGTGATCGAACCCGGTCCGGTCGAGACGAACTTCACCGACCGTGTCGGCGAGGAACTGCCCGAGAGCGAGCGCACACCGGCCTACGAGACGCTGTACGAACTGTACGACGAGATGCAACTGATCGGCGGCGGCAGCGGGGGGCCGTTCGCCTCCGAGCCGAAGGACATCGCGCAGGCAATTCTCGAGTCCGCGACGACTCCCGAGCCGCCGGCCCGATACCCGGTCGGGCCGCTCGCCCAGTACGGCGTCTACGCTCGATTCCTGCCGGAAACCCTCCGCGACGCGGGCTACCGGTTGCTTCAAAAACTGGTCTGAGCCGCTCTCGAATTCGTTACAGAACGTTTACAGTAGCCGGCCGCGAATTGCGGGTATTCGATAATGTCTTCGAAACGATCCGGTGCGGTCGAACTCGCGGATCGGGTCGCCGAGATCTGTTATGCCCTCGCCGGCTGGCTGACCGTCGTGTTCGGTATCGGGATCGCCTTCGTCGCGATCAGCGGATTCCTCGCGTCAGAGCCGCATCTCGGCAACGCTCTGCTGGCGATAGTACTGTTCGCCGTCGGGTTCGTCGTCGCTTCGCTCGGCATCTTCGTCAATCCGGGGATGCGTCGCCGACTGAACCGTCGGCACTCGCCGTCGGCGTTCGGCCGCGTTCGGTCAGTCGATCGACGGGTCGTCCGCCCCGACGAAGACTGCGACGAACGCTGTATCGCCTGTGACTCCCGCGTCGAGCGGGGACTGGTTCGGCGCTACCGGGAGGAGTACGCGCTCGCGGGACTGCCGGTCTACACGCGGTCGACGGACTACAACTACTATTGCCTCGAGTGTGCGACGAACGAAGTGTTGGATGAGTCGGCAGCCAGGGACGGCAAAAGAGACGGCGAACACAGTCGTCGACCCGTCGACGATCCGGCCCTCGAGCGACGGTAATCGGAATCGCTGCTATGGGACGACCGGATTCGGTCGCCCGGGGGCGGTCAGTCGGCGGGATTCGGTGGTCGGTGTCGGTCCGAGGAGGCGTCAGCGGGGGCTGTCTGCCGGCCGGTGTCGGTCTCGACGAGCGTGTACACCCCACCGGTACACTGACGGATATGGCCGTCTCGCTGGAGGGACCGGCAGCGGCGCTCGACGGTTACGGGGTGTGTCTCGAGAGCCGTCGCGAGATCGGCGATCGTCGCCGGACTGGACGCCTCGAGCGCCTCGAGGATTGCATCCGTCTGCGTTCGTTCCGGGGTGTCGTGGTCTGACATACCGTCTCATTCATGACGTATTCGGCGGAGTGCATCAACCGGAGACCCGGTTCCCAGCCAGTCGGAACGTGGTTTCCATTGGCAATTTCTCGAGCCGTTTGCTCGATTGATGCGTTCTGTGTACCGCTAATCGATGGGGGCCTCTCGGCCGAAATCCCGCATCTAATCGGAGCACTCGAGTCAGCGACCGGTCGTCACGAGCCCCACGCTTCGACGAACTCTGTCGGAAGCGCCGTGATGTCGATGCCCCAGGCGACGGGCAGCCACACGAGCGCGACGGCCGTGATCAGGATGATGCCAATCACGTTGAGACCGACTCCGACGCGAACCATCTGGGGCAGCGTGATATATCCGCTGCCGAAAACGATCGCGTTCGGCGGCGTCGCGACCGGGAGCATGAACGCGAACGAAGCCGCGGTCGCGGCGGCGATCATCAGCCCGAAGGGATGGACGCCGATGCCGACCGCGACGCCAGCGAGGATAGGCATCAACATCGCCGTCGTCGCCGTGTTCGAGGTAACCTCGGTCAGGAAGATAGTCATGGCAACGACGGAGAACAGGATGAGCACCATCGAGACGCCCTCGAGTGCTTGCAGTTGTTCGCCGATCCAGGCCGCGAGGCCGGTGTCACCGAAGCCGGCAGCGATGGCGAGACCGCCGCCGAACAGGAGGATGACGCCCCACGGAATGTCGACGGCGTTGCTCCAGTCGAGCAGGAACGTGTGCTCGCCGTCCTCGGTCGTGGTCGGCAGTGTGAACAGCACCATCGCACCACCGATAGCGACGACCGTGTCCGCGTCATCGGGAACCGGGACCGCGAAAATCGGATCGAGGAACAGCGCTACCGCACCGGGAACGAACGCCGGAGCGGAATCGAACTGCCCGATCAAGCTGGCACCGATCCAGGCGAATGCCATGCTGACGAAGACGACGAGCACCAGTCGCTCCTGTTTGTTCATCGAGCCGAGATCGGAGAGCTGTCGATCGATCGTGCCCGCACCGATCGGTAGCTGGTCGAACTGCGGGGACATCGCGATGCGAGTGACGTGAATATAGACTGCAACGAGACCGATCGCCGAGATGGGAACGCCGTAAAGCATCCACTGGGCGAAGCTGATGTTCTCGCCGAAGAGTTCCCCAGCCTGCCCCGCAAAGAGGATGTTTGGCGGCGTGCCGATGAGCGTCGCGACCCCGCCGACGGATGCACCGTAGGCGATACAGAGCATGAGTGCGATACCGAACGAGAAGTTCCCCTCGGTGGTATCGATATCGAGGTCGCTGTCGTCGACCAGATCCGCGGTCTGGTAGATGACCGCCAGCGCGATGGGGACCATCATCATTACCGTCGCGCTGTTCGAGACCCACATCGAGAGAAACGCCGTCGCGAGCATGAACCCGAGGATGAGCCGTGAGGGTTCAGTACCGACGGCTTTGATGGTTCGGAGCGCGATGCGTCGGTGGAGTCCCCACCGCTGCATCGCCATCGCGAGGAAAAAGCCGCCCATAAAGAGGAAGATCAGCGGATTGGCGTAGGACGGCGTCGTCTCCGCGGCCGGAAGCGCGCCGGTCAGCGGGAACAACACAATCGGGAGCAACGACGTCGCAGGGATCGGAATCGCTTCGGACATCCACCAGACGGCGACCCACGCGGTGACGGCTGCAACGGCTTGCCCTTCCGGTGTGAGTCCCTCCGGCGTCGGCGAGAGAAAAATAAGTGCGAACAAGACGGGTCCGAGGCCGAAGCCGATCTTCTGGCGAAGCCCGTACGAGCCGCCGACGTCGAACGGTGATTCTTCGTCTCCATTACCGCCACCGTCACCGCCGGTACCGCCACCGTCACCGCCGGTACCGCCAACGTCTCCGCGTTCGGTTGTCGTGTCGCTATCGTCGGTACCGCTGTCGACGTCGCGGTCCCGACCGTCTCCCGCGGTCTCGCCGAGATCACGACCGCCGTCCGCGAAGGCCTTCCGCGCGAGGCGTCGTTCCTCCGCGGAGAGGCTGTCCATATCCTCGACGATCGCGGGACCGTCGAGCGTGAGGTACGCCTTCGTCTGTTCGTTGAGCCGCCACAGATACGCCCACAGCCGCTGCGTGGCCGTTCGAACGCGGTTCGAGAGCTGGTCCGTCAGTCGGTCGTCGGGCTTTGAGTTCGGCATTGAATTCCTTCGGTGTCAGCGCGCGGTTCGGTCTCGTCAGCGGGCTCGGCTTTCACGGGTTGTTTGCTCGAGCCATCCAATAAGTAACTAGCAAGTAGCAGCCGTTTCCGGATACTCGAGCGTCGATAAGTTCCGATTACGGGTCCGCGATCCGATGGGTGGGTCACTCGAACGACGGACGAGCCGCCGGAATTCACAAGCCGACGCCCCATGAAATAGGGGTATGCCGCTGTTACAGTTCGACACGACGCTGTCGCTTACCGGGGACGAGAAAACGGCGCTGGCGGGCCGAGTAACGGAACTGTACACCGACGAGATGTCGACCACCGCGGGTCACGTCGCCGTGACGATCCGCGACCGCGAGTCGGCCGACCTCCATCTGGGCCGCGCGGTGGACGGACCGCTCCTCTTTCTCGACGCTGAGATTCGACGGGGCCGGCCGTTCGAGCGCAAGCGCACGTTCGCACTCGAGACCATGGCATACGTCGGCGAGACGTTCGACGTTCCCGACGAGAATATGAAGGTCGTCTTCACCGAGCACGCGGGCGAGAACATGATGGGCGTCGACCGCGTCGGCGGCGAGTGGGACGACGAGTGAGGGACAAGTGAGTGTCGAGTGGGGCAGCGAGTGAGCGGGGGAACCGTGCGACGGTAGCAGCGTCGCGAGCCGGAACGTCTCTCCGCCACCGGGACAGTAAAGCGCGTACTCGAGAAAAGAGGCGACGGTCGATGGATCGGTCGTACTGGCGAACAGTCTCGCTCGTGTCGCTGTGGCAGGTGTCGGCGAGTATCTGTTACTACACGGTCTTCGCGGCGACGCCGTTCTTTCGCGACGAGTTTGGGCTCTCCCGGCTCTCGGTGGGGTTCGTGGTGACGGCGCTGACGCTCGGCTACGCGGTCTGTCTGCTCCCCGTCGGCGCGCTGATCGACCGTTTCGGCGAGAAGCGGTCGCTCACGCTCGGCCTCGTCGGACTAGCGGCCGGCGTCGTGATGGTCGCCGGCGCACCCACCTACGCCCTGTTGCTCGCGGCTGCCTTCTTCCTCGGCTCGATGTACGCCTCCGCGATTCCGGGGACGAACAAGGCGATCTACGACGGCATCCCCGCGGGTCGCCAGAACTTCGCGCTGGGAATCAAGCAGGTCGGCGTCACCGCCGGCAGCGGTATCAGCGCGTTGCTCGTGACCGGATTGGCGGGCGTGCTCTTTTGGCAAGCCGGCTTCCTGATCGCGGCGGGCGTCGGGTTCGTCGTTGCCCTCCTCTTCGCGCTCCTCTACAGCGGCGCGGGCGACGGCGGCGCGGCGGAGTATCCGGACTTTCGGCGACTGTCGCGCAACCGCCCGTACCGGGTGCTCGTCGCGGCGGGCTTTTTCCTCGGCGCGGCGCTCTTTACGACGACCGGCTACACCGTCCTCTACGTCGAGGAGGATATCGGCGCGTCGGTGGCCTTCGGCGGCGTGGTGCTCGCGCTGGTACAGCTGTTCGGGAGCGTCGGCCGCGTCGTCACGGGCTGGCTGAGCGACAACCTGCCCGGCGATCCGCAGACCCGGATCGGGGCAATCCTGCTCGTCCAGGTCATCGCGGGGACCGTCCTGTTCGTCGTCGTCGCGGCGACCGACAGCGCGCTGAACGCCGCCATCGCCTTCTCCGCCCTCGGCTTCTTCGTGCTCGGAAACACCGGCATCTACTACTCCTACATGGCGACGCTGGTCACGGCCGACGAGATGGGCGGGGCGACCGCCGCCGGCCAACTCTCGCTCGTGATCGGCTCGGTCGTCGCTCCCCCGGCGTTCGGTTATCTTGCGGACACTGTCGGCTACCACGGTTCGTGGTGGCTACTCGCCGCCGGGATGGGTCTTGCCGTTGGCCTCCTGTTCTACGCGGTTCGGCTCGAGCCCCCGATCGACGAGCCGGCAATGCAGGAGTGACGGGGGCGAATCGGCTCGCCGATGGCGCACTCGGCGTTCGGACGCCACGCAACATCTCGACGCCGGATCCGGGAGACGACTTTTAATTCAGGCGACCGAAGGAACGGCCATGTACCGCATCCTGCTCCCGGTCGACGAAACCGAGGCTCGAGCGCGTTCCCAAGCGGAGTCGATCCTCGAGAACCCGGCCGCGCCCGACTGTACCGTCGATGTTCTATACGTTCACCGCGACGTTTCTGCACCGGACGCCGAGTGGGCTACCGGCGGTTTCTCCGAGACCTTCGCCGAGGAGATGGCCGAGAACGTCGAGAACCTCCAGCGGCTTCCGAACGCGGCCGAGGCCGCAATCAACGTCCTCGATTCGGGCGGCGTCGACTGGTCGCTCCACGAGACGACGGGCGAACCTGCCGAGGCGATCCTCGAGTTCGCCGCGGAGGTCGACAGCGACGTGATCGTGCTCGGCATCGGGACCGAGTCGCCGGTCGGCAAGGTCCTCTTCGGCAGCGTCGCGCAGGCGGTGATCCTCGCGAGCGATCGACCGGTGACGGTCGTCCCGGAGGGCCGATCGGAGTCGTAACTGCGACGTGGGGCGGTGCCTTCGGTCTCCGCTACCAGTTCGCGTCGTCCCAGCGGTCGTCGTCGCGGTCGGTTCGCGTCCTGTCGTCGCTCGTCGACCCCCACCCATCGTCCTCCCGGGTGTCGTCACCGGTTGTCGATGTCTCGTCGGTTGGCCGGTTCTCGAGGTAGACGCGAGCGAGGGCGAACTGGACGACGGGGCTGACGACCGCGGTCAGGAGAGCTGAGAGGAACAGAAACGTGATGTAGAACTCGCTGTCGAAACCGGTGAACAGCACCGTGACGATCCCGACGCTACCGACGACGACGAGCGATGCGAGGAAGATGCCGAACAGCTTCAGGAGGTTTCCTTTCGCGACCGACCAGCTCGTGCTGAGACTCTCGAACGCGTCCTGATCGTCGATAACGCAGGCCGGAAACGCAAGGGAGAGGCGAACCGCGAGGTAGATCCCCGGGAGAATCAGAAAGATGAATCCGATGGAAACCGCCACGACGTAGGCGATCCAGATACCGATCAACGAGACGTACCGGGCGAGAACGGTCGAAGAGGCCCGCCCGAGATCCCCGGACTCTCCGGATGCTTCCTGTTCGCCGATCACGTGGACGAGGCCGTCGATGTAGGGCAACAGGAGCCAGCCGACGAGCGTGAGCACGACCCCGACGGGGCTGAGAAGTTCGGCACCGAGCTCAATCAGGCCGTACAGCAAGAACACGACGATCAGTATCGGATTTCGACGGAGCCACTCGATTCCGTCGGCGATCGATCCGATCACACCTTTTCGCTGGAGGGATGTCATAGGTCAACCAGATTGAGATAACGGTTAGGTGTTACTGTCTCGGCGTGAACTGGCCGGCAGTATCGAACGTCACATCGGTATCAGTTTCGGTGCGGAGATTCACCTGTGGAGAACGACCGAAAGCAAGCCGTTGTTGGATACGGAACGGTCAGTACCGATGAGTGACTGGCGAGACACCGAGTATCTCTGGGGCCGATCGCCTGCTGATTCTCCGACGGTTCCGCTACACTATCCGCTACTCGCCGTATTCGCGATCGTCGTCAGCATCGCACCGTCGACGTGGTATTTCTCGACGGACCAGGGCTATCTGCTCTCGGCCGTCGTACTCGCTGCGATCACCGTATACGGGGTGGTGTTTACGGGCGTTCGGCTGTCGACGGACCCCGCATTTCTCGTTCTCTTCGGCGGGTACTGGCTCGGACTAATGGTGCAGTATCGGTTCCACGCGCCGCAAACCGAACTGTTCTACGTCGCGCTCAGTGCGCCACTCGCGGTGTTCGCGACCGTGGTCGTCCTCCCCCGGTTCGTCGAGGGGCGACGGCAGACGTTCGCGATGGCCCTCACGCTGGCCGCCGTCGCCGTCGCCCTGGTCGGAATACTGGTGCTCTGGTGGGCCGGAACGGCTGACACCGACCTTCCCGACTTCATCGGCGAGGAGGTCATGGGACTGTACGCGATCCGGACCGTCTCGGTGTTCAGTAACCCCAATCCGTACGGCTTTTTCATGATGATCGGCTGTCTGGCGGCGCTGTACACCGTACTCGTTCGCGGCGGACTCGTCTGGATAGTCGCGCTCGGCATCTGCGTGCTCGGACTGATCATGAGCGAGGGCGATGCCGCACTCGCCGGCGTGAGCGTCGGCACGATCATCGTCCTCGCCGGGCGACATCGACTGCTCTCGTTTCTGGGTATCGGTGTCGGCGTGGCCGTGCTGTACGCGGGGATCCGTATCGGTCACGTCTCCGAGGTGATGCAGACGACGCTGATGAGTCGCATCAATCTGTGGGTGCGTTCCGTGGAGCTACTCGCGGCCGACCCGCTGTGGGGGATCGGCTTTGCGGACGTCGGGTCCCAGATCGGCATCGGGAGGGAGTTCGACCACTCATCGATATACCCGCCGCTCAGTTCGGACACCGGAACCAGTAGCGGTCCGCACAACTCCTATCTCTATCCGCTGCTCAGCACGGGAGTGATCGCCGGGTCGCTGTACCTCGGCTCGCTGGTCTATGCGCTCGGTCGTGGGATCAGAGGACGCTGGACGGCCTGGAAGGGGTTCGTCGTCGGTACCGCGGCCGGGATCTACGTCTACATGGCCTTCGAATCGCACTTCCTCGGTGGGCTGGGCGTCTCATCCGTCGTGTTCGGCCTGTTCGTCGGCCTCATGTTGCTGACCGAGCCTGAAGAATCCGAGCGGGAGTCCCGGCCCGCTACCGCGCGAGAGGCACTCGCGACCAGCCGACTCGCCAGCGCTCTCACTCGAGTTCAACAGCGGGCCGCCGAGCGCGACGGGACCGGTTCGCGCCGCGAGTCGAGGCGAAACGGGTAGCCGATTCGCTCCCGCGATCCTGAGAGTTATCGCAGACAGGCCGCGACGACTTCGAGCATCTCCTCCCCGCGAACCTCATCGGCAAAGAGCGGCACCCGCCGGACGTCGGTCCCGCGGAAGAGGTCCTGGGCCTCTGCGAGCGCGTTCTGCTGGACATCCCAGCGTCGCTGACAGAACTCGCAGTCGTCCAGATTCGGCTGGAGGAACTCGCCTTCGACGTCATCGGTGACGTCCGAGAGCGGTTCCATGACGCGATTGACGACGAGGGTGCCGACGGGAATGTCGAACTCCCGGAGCTGTTGGCGCAGGCGTTTGGACTCGAGGACGCTCATCTCTTCGGGCACCATGACGATCCGGAAGTCCGTCCGCGCGGGATCGCGGAGGACCGCTCGGAGCCGTTCGATTCGGTCTCGCAGTTCGTCCAGGTCGTCGAGGTCGTCCTCCTCGGGCGGCTCCTGTCCGCCGAACATCCCTTTCATGCCCTCGAGCATACCGCTCATCCGCTTGCGGAATTTGAGAATTTTTCCCATCATCGTATCCATCAGTTCGGGCAATTGGAGCAGCCGAAGGGTGTGGCCCGTCGGCGCGGTGTCGACGACCACCCGGTCGAATCGGGGGTCGTCCATGTACTCGAGGAGGAGTTGCATCGCGGCGGCCTCGTCGGCACCCGGCATCGCGCCGCCGAAGATGGCGTCCATAGGCGACTCGCCGCCGAGCATGTCGCCGAGTCCGCCCATGCCACCCATTCCGCCGCTCTCGGTGCCGCCGCCGAACGGTCCCTGATCACTGCCGCCGAACGCGTCATCGCTCCCACCGAAGCCGGCGCTCCCGTCGTCTGTCCCGGTGCTGTCTCCGCCACCACCGCCACCCAAAAAGGCGGCCTGTCCCCGTTCCATCGCGGCCTCTGGATCGATCTCGGCCGCGTAGAGGGGGATATCATCGCGGAGACGACCGGGCTCGGACG
This sequence comes from Natronorubrum tibetense GA33, assembly GCF_000383975.1. NCBI lineage: Archaea > Methanobacteriati > Methanobacteriota > Halobacteria > Halobacteriales > Natrialbaceae > Natronorubrum > Natronorubrum tibetense. The sequence continues at coordinate 3,081,553 of NZ_KB913017.1, forward strand.
GCACCTCGGTCTCGAACGTATCGGAGAGGGAGTGTGCGGGATCCGTCGAAACGACGAGCGTACTGGTGCCAGCGCGGGCGCTGTCGAGGGCCGTCGCCGCGGCCATCGTCGTCTTTCCGACGCCGCCTTTCCCGCCGTAGAGGACGTAGTCGGGACCGTCGATCGGCTCGTCGGACGGCTCCACGTCGATCGTCTCGCGTTCGTCGTCCGCGACGGAGTCCGTCGGCGTCACCTCGATAGTGTGTGCACCGTCGTCACCGCTCGAAGCGTCCTCGGCCTCCTCGCCGACCGGCTCGACGTCGATTCCACTCATGCCAGCCGGTTCTCCGTCCCGACACGAGTATTCGTCGGTCTCTCGGTCCGATTTCCCGGGCCAGTCACGTTCGTCCTCGAGTGGCACGTCGCCGTCCGCCTCGCGCTGCCAGCGATCCAGGTCGGCCAGCACGCGCGCTTCGGTGAAGAACGCCGAGCCCAGGAGGTAGGACGGTCCCTTGCTCGACTTGTAGCACAGGTCCGACCAGCCCGCACTCGCCATCGACTCGAGCAGCGGCAGGACGCCGTCGTCGGCGTTCCCGACCGTCCGCTTGGCCTGTACGATATCGTACTCCGCGAGCCCGGCGACGGCGAGTTCGAACGTGTCGACGGGCAGTCGCGTGCCCGCCTCGAGAACGGTGACGACATTGTCGTCCGCGAACGTCCGGGACTGGCTCTCGTAGGCGGACGTGAGCGCACGGGCTTGGGGCTGCGAGACACCAGTTCCGGAAAAACACCACTCGTCCGGAGACCGCTCGCTTGACAGTGCATCGGGGTCGGTTTCGATGGTCACGACCTCGAGCCCCGGCGGTCGGCCCGAGCCAATCGCGCCCTCGAGTTCCGGCGCGGCCGTTTCGCGGGGGTCGTACGCGACGATCACGCGCACGAGCGACACCGGATAGCTCTGGGAGGCGATACTCGTGAGGGTCCGCTCGAGGAGTCTCAATTCGTCGTGTCCGACCGACACCAGGACGTGCATCTACGGGAGTTGCACGGCGGGAAGCCGACATCGGGGGCCGGGGCCGTACTCGAGAGGGGGGTCGACGGCGATTCGATCGAGCGGCGGTGGCTGTTCGGAGCCGCCGTCGGCGCGGGCTTGAATCGGTTGTCGGTCGCGCCGTCTGTTCACCGTCTCGAGGGCGCGTCCGAGCGTCCGTTCGTCGACCTCGTTCGCCGGCCGGCGGACGAGCAGTCCGAGCAGTCCGCAGTTGACGAGGGCGTAGCACAGCTGCGTCAGGACGAACGCGGCGACGACGGCCTCGAGCAGCATCTCCCTGCAACACTCTCGGCCGCTCGTATCTGTATTGCGGCCGGAGCGCAGGTTGCGGTCTCCGTCGATTGCTCACTACGTCTGTTTACTGTACGGTGTGATTAAAGGAGATTAGGACGATACCGAGTGTTCTGCTATCGTGGCAACAGGGAATCGCCACGTCCTCCCCAGCCGATTCGCTCACTGCGTCTGCTCACGGGCGCGAAGCGCCCGTTCGCATGGTATGCGGGACCTTCGGTCCCGCACTATTCGCTCATCCCTCGCGCATATTCGAGCCGCGGTTCGCTAGCCACTCACCGCGACTCAGCGCGCGCCACCGCACGCCGGCTGGTCGGCGGTAACTCCTTCCCGGTACTGACCGTTACAGGTACTGAACCGATTACTTACTGCGGGTTTCGACGAGCCGTTGGATCCTGTATCCGACGTGGCTCGCCGTCGAACTCGAGGGTCGGCAGTCGAGTCAGTCGAAGTACGCGGCCAGCCGCTCGGCCGCCTCCTCGACACGCGGCGTGACGAGGGCGAATCGGAGCCACTCCGTCCGCGAGTCGCCGAAGGCTTCCCCGGGCATCCCGGCGACGCCGGCCTCGTCGATCAACCGTTTCACGTTCTCGAGCGTCCCCGGATAGCCGTCGAAGCGGGCCATAACGTAGAACGACCCCTTCGGCGTGGTGTACTCCGCTCCTGCGGCGTCGAGCGCGTCGGTGAACGTCGCGACGCGCTTGCGGAGCAGGTCGCGGTTTTCCTCGTAGTAGTCCGGATCCGTCTCGCGAAGGGCCTCCAAGACCGCGTACTGACCGGGCCGGGTCGTGGCGACGTTGACCAGCATGTGTCGGCTCTTGGCGTTCTCGACGAGGTGGGGCGGAAAGATCGCGTACCCCACGCGCACGCCGGTGATCGCCATTGACTTCGAGTACGCGTTGGTGACGATCCGGTGGTCCGAATCGAACTCGAGCGCGCTCGAGAACTCCCCCGAGAGGTCGAAGTGGTCGTAGACCTCGTCGCTGACGAGGATCGCGTCGTACTCCTCGGCGATGGCGACGAGTTCCCGAATCGTCTCCTCGGGGTAGACCGCCCCGGTCGGGTTGTTCGGCGAGTTAACCACGATCGCCGCGGTCTCCTCGCTCGCGGCCTCGCGCACGTCGGCCGGATCGAGGCGACCCTCATCGTCCGCCGCGACGAACCGCTGCGTGCCGCCGAGCATCGTCGTCTTCCCGGGATAGTAGGGATAAACCGGATCGGTCAGGATAATCTCGTCACCGCGGTCGCGCTCGAGCGCCCGCGCCATCGCGAGGTAGTTCGCCTCGCCCGCGCCGTTCGTGATTACCACCTGTTCGGCGTCGACGCCGCGGCGTGCAGCGATCTCCTCCCGCAACTCGAGCAGCCCCTCACTCGGCGGGTACTGGAACTGATCTGGCTCGAGGTCGGCGTACTCACGCAGGCCGTCCCGAAGCGCTTGGGGCGGCTCCCAGTCGGGGTTCCCGCTGACCATGTCGATAACGTCGCGATCAGCCCGGTCGGCGTATTGCATGACGTGAAAGAACAGCGGCGTCTCGTACTCCATGTGGTAGAAAGGGTGGTCCCGGACCGTCGTTCTTTCCGTTCGTCGCCGCGGAACCGCTCTCGTGAAACCCGTGCTTTGACACGTCGCCGGACCCTGTACTCGAGCACGATGAACGACGACATCGATCGCGAACTGCCGATGGCGGTCGCCGACGCGCTCCGGGACCGCGAGGAGACCCTCGCCGTCGCCGAGTCCTGTACCGGCGGGTTGATCGGCGCGGCGATCACGGCCGTCCCCGGTGCGAGCGACTACTTCGACTCCGGACTGACGACCTACGCCTACGATGCAAAGCGACGCCATCTCGGCGTCAGCCGCGAAGCCCTTGACGAGCACGGGGCCGTCTCCGAACCCGTCGCGTACGAGATGGCCCGCGGCGTGCGAGACGTCGCGGACGTCACGTGGGGGATCGCCACGACCGGCGTTGCCGGACCGACCGGCGGTACGGAGGAAGACCCGGTCGGTACCGTCTACATCGGCGTCGCGTACGCCGGTCCGTGGGGGAGCGAGTCCTCGTTTTCGGTGGTCAATCGGTACGTCTTCGACGGCGACCGGGCGACCGTCCGGTCGAAAACCGTAGATCAGGCGCTCGAGGACTTGCTCGAGGCGATCGACGCTCAGTGATCGTCTGATCGGGCGGCGAGCGCGTCCATCAGTCGCGAGGGTGTTTTCCGTCGACAATTTCAGACAGCCGGCGACCGTTTTCGACGAATAGACCAGAACCGGCTTTTGAATTAACAGGGTAGTGAGCGTATGAACCGTCAACACGCCGTCTTTGTGGCTGGCGCTCTCGCGCTCTTCACCGCGGTCATTCATCTGGTGTTCGGCGTACTCGATCTGTACAACTGGCTCGTCAACGGGGATTCGCTCTCGATACTGCCGTTTGCCTTCGTCGCGCTCTCGCTGATCGTCTTCCTCCTGATATACACGTACTCCAAGGGGCTGCTCCGAGAAGCACAGGCGTACGCCGCGGGTGCGGCCGTCATGTTTCTCCCGATCGTCGGCTACGCCGACTGGCACGCGGCGGGAATCACCGAACCAGCCCTCGGTCTCGACGATGCCGGACTGGGGCACGAGCACAGTCACAACGGCGACGGTCACGACCACAGCCATGACGACGATCACGATCACAACGGAGACGACCACGATCACAACGGAGACGACCACGGTCACAGCCACGACGACGAGGGCGGCGTCATCGAGGTCACGATCGACCACCTTCGAGACGATATGATAGGCCTGTCGACCAAAGTCGCCGAGTTCGTCGCCTTGGCGCTCTTTACTGCGCTCGCGATCACCGAACGGTAATTCGGGTCGAGATCACCGACTCGAGCGAGCCGACGACACCGAAACTCGAGACGAGAACGGACCCTCACTCGCCCCCGTCTCGCACGGCGCGACCGACACGAGTCGATGACAGTCATCGAAAGAAACCTTTTCGGCGGTTGCGTCTCCAGTAGCGGTAGATGAACAAGAAGGGACACGTTCTCAACGCCATTCTCTTGAGTCTCGGACTGGGCTACCTCCTCGAGCCGGCGGGCGACCTCGAGACGTTCCGGACGATCGTTATGATTGGCGTCCCGGTAACGCTGGGGGCCCTCTTTCCGGATGTCGATACGGCCTTCGGCAAACACCGGAAAACGCTGCACAGTCTTCCGGTACTGGCCGGATTCATCGCCTTTCCGTACGTCTTCGGAAACCTCGAGTACGTCTGGATCGGCGTATTGACCCACTACGTACTCGACGTGGCGGGGAGCAAACGCGGCATCGCGCTCTTTTACCCCCTCTGGAAGAAGGAGTTCGGACTGCCTGTCGGCGTCGCGGTCAGCAGCAAACACGCCACTGCCGTGACGGTCGTCATCACCGTCCTCGAACTGGTACTCGTCGCGATGGTTCTCTACGAGGTTCCTCAGTGGGGGCTCGAGCTAGGGCGGCAGGCGGTCGGAATCTAGCGCCTCCGTCGACACTGTGCGTCTCGGAGCCGGATGTTCTCAGTGACGCTATTCACGAGAGTTCGTGACTACTTGGGTCCCTACCCGTGTGGCGCCACCACGTAGCGTACGGTAACCGTGTCGTCACAGTACGTAGCGTATGACCACCATGTCGCGTCGAACGATCGGTAACACGGCCATCGCTGTTGGAAGCTCCTGGCTGTTCTTCGGTCTTATACGGTCTGCTGTAGCGATGTACCGGTGCAACCGCGACCGTCCTGCGGTTGTACCGGAACTGACGTACAGCGATCCGTATCATTCATATGGTGGATGTGATCCGCGGACGAAGGAGCTGTTATAGTCGGTACTCTCGGCGGTTGGATGTCCCAAAACGAGTAATTTCGAGCGTGAAAACGAAAACCGCGGTGTCAGTTGTTTGGTGTCCACTCTTGGCAGGCGTCCATATCGTCCATCGCTTCGTCGTGGCGGCCACAGTACGGGACCATCCCCTCGGACGAACGGACGTACTCGAAGTGGCCACAGTTCCCGCAGTACTGGTCCGTCGGTTCGTTCGGCGTGTCCGACTCCGAGCCGACGATTTCGGCGTCGCGGCCGTCACCGGCGTCGAGCGGCGAGGAGAGATCCGACGCCGCCGTCCCGCCGTCGCTGGTCGGGGTACCGGCGGTCGGCGCTCGAGGACGCGTCGAGCCACCGGAACGCCCGGTACTAGCGCTGGATCCGGTCGGCGACCGAGATTTCGATTCGGAGACGCTCGCAGATTCGTCGTACGATAGTTGTTTTCCGCCGGACTCGGGTTCGTTGGTCTGCGTTTCGACATCGCCGTCCGGCGTGCCGCCGAAGAAGCCGATGCCGCCGAAGCCGGTTGACTCGTTCGATTCGGTGACTTCGACGACGGTCTGGTTGTGCCGGGTGACGTTCATCTCGAGTGCACCGCCGGGATCGTTTCGGGTCTTGAAGTTGACGACGGCGGTGAACAGGCTCCAGAGGGCCGTAAACAGGCCGAGAAGGTAGATTGCGGAGACGCGGAGCGTGTGATCGTCGCCGTAGGATCGCCAGTCGTTGGGGTAGGCCCCCCAGAAGAGGACGACGCCGAGCAGACACAGGCTCACGCTGATCGCCGCGGCGGCCTGGATCCGGCGGCCCGCCGGGAGGACGATGAAGACGCCGACGAGTGCGGTCGGGACTCCGAGACCGGCAAGCACGCCGGCGAGGCGGACCGCCGCGAAGTGCTCGTCGATGTTTGGGGAGAGCGATGCGGCGAGCCCGCTCCAGAGGTCGGTCGTCGCCACGAGCACGGCCGCGACCGCCAGGATCGCGCCGACGAGGACGAGTGCCGTCCCCGCGTACAGACGCTGGGGGCTCGCCACCTCCCCCGCGCTCCCGTCGTAGGCCTCGGTCAGGCTTGTCATGCACGGGTGTTCGGACTCCCACCACAAAACGATACGTCAGACACACGTCGTGCGAAAGAGCGGTCACGCCACGCCGAACTGACGGGGACACCCACCGTTGTCGGGCCGATCGACCGGCGAATCGAACCCGAACCAACGACGCCGGAACCGCCCCTCGGGAAACGAAAGCTTGAATCGATGCGCTCGCAAAACCCCGTTCATGAGCGACGAGGACGACGAGGAGCCAGCCGTGATACTCGGAGCATCGACCCCCGTCGAGGGCGCCCCCCTCGCCCGCGTCACGTCCCGTCTGGTCTGGCCCAAAGAGAAGAGCGAGATCGATCGACTCGAGGGCGATAGCGTCGTCCGGACGCCCGACGGGCCACAGGAGCTGTCGACTATCCTCGAGGACATCGACGAGACGTACTTCCAGCGCCACCAGGAGTTCGAAAATCACGTTCGAGCAGTTATCGGCACCGGACCGATCCCGACGGCGGACGAGTAACTAGCCGTGGCGACCGAGGGTGCCCGGAGCGGCGGTCGGTGGCTTCGCGACCAGTTCGATCGACTCTCGTGGTTCCAGAAGTCGCTGCTGACCGGTGCGATCCTGACGATTCTCTGGATGCAGTACGTTCCTGGCGACCTCGAGCGACGGGTCTGGGTCGACGGACTCCTGCTGATCGGTGGCCCGCTCGCCCTCGGTCTCACACACGGGAACCACATCGGTTGGAACATCAACCGCGTCGCCGTTCGCAACGCGGTGCTACTCTCGCTGTTTGTTCTTCCCTTCTATCTGGTCGGCTCGACACTGCCGACGATCCGAGAGTTCTATCCGATGTGGGAGACCTCGGCCGCGCTGGGAGAGTTCGTGCCGCACGCAGTCCAGCTATTCATCCTTGCGCTGGCCGCTGAGACGTACTATCGTGGTCTGCTCTGTGTTGGCGTCAGGGAGATCGGGTTCAAGGCAGTTCTCATCAGCCCCGTCGTCTACATGATCCACCACGCCGGGAAACCGCCGATCGAATTCCTGCTGTCGGGTCCGACCGACATCCTCTTCGGCGCGGTGGATTACCAGTCCAACTCCATCCTCCCCTCCGTCATCGCTCACGGTGCGGGCCTCGTCTTACTCGACTGGCTCGTAGTCCACGACCCGCTGTTCGATCCCACGTCGGTGTTGGAGCACCTCGAGTGGCTGCCGGTTCCGTTGTGACTCGAGTTCGAAAAACGAAGAAATCCATCGCGACCGGGACGGTCACGGCTCGATCGGCGACCGACTGTGTATCGGCCGATTAGCGACCGACCGTGTATCGGTCGATCAGCGACGATTCGCGGCGAGCAAGGCGACGGTGAGACCGACGGCGACGAGTGCAACACTCCCGGTGAATCCGGGAGTTCCATCGCTCGCGTCGTCGCTCGCCGTCGTCGCTTCCGAAACCGTCAGCTCGAATCCGTCGAGATCGGTTTCGGCGTCCCACGCCGCTCGAGTCTCGTCTTGCGTCGTCGGTTCCGGTGTCGACGATTCGATCGTCGCCTCAGTTGGTGCGGTCACGACGAGTGATCGATCGGCGTCGAACCCGCTTGCGAACGGTTCCGTGACAACGAGCGTGTCGTCTTCGACGGCCGCCAGTCCCTCCCAGGTTACGGAGAGCGTCACGATTCCGCGGTCGTCGGAGACGGAAACGTCGGCCGATTCGGCAGACACCGTCATCTCACGCTCGACGTTGGCTTCCGCGTTCGTCGCAACTGAATCGAACCGATCAGCGGCCCGGTCCAGTAATTTTTCCTGTGCTGATTCGTCCTCGCGAAGCGTCTCGAACGCATCACGCTCGTCCGGATCAGTGAGGTCGTAACTCGAAACCAACGATACGGTGGCATCTCCGTCTGCCTCGAGGTCGACGTGAACCGCCGATTCCTCGACGGACTCACTGCTGTTCGGACTCGATGCTGCGACTGGCAGTGCGAACGCGCTCACGAGGAGCAACGAAATGACGCCCACGGTAGCGAGTTCGCGCTGCATCGTTACTCGCCACCACTGTGGCGGTCGGTTTCTTCGTGCTCAGTTTCGTTCGTCGTTTCCGCGTCGTCGCTATCGGATTCCGTCTCGTCCGTTGACTCCGCGTCATCGTCGGCCGATTCGGTATCACCGTCACGATCAGCGGCGGCATCGTTGCTCTGATCCGTTCCTGGGGTGTCTATCGGGGCCCCTGGCTCGCGGTCCGCAACGGGTGACTGACCGACGCTGTCACCGGCAATCGACTGTGCGATTGCAGCGACATCGCCACCACTGAGTTCTGCCGCGTTATTTTGCAGTTCTTCGATCGCGCTCACGTCGATCCCCCGATCCTCGAGGACCGATCCGTTCAGTTCGCCTGCGGTTGCGTTCGCATCCCCTGCGAGGCGTTCGACGGTCGCCGTTTCAGCGGCGATCGTCGCTACTTCGGCCCGGTACTGCCCCTCGGTGATTTCACCGGAGTCGCGGGCGTCCTCGAGTTCCTCGAGTCGCTGTTCGTGTGCTGCGAACCGATCCTCGGCGTCAGCGAACTGCTTCTCGACGACGTCCGCTCGCTCGTCGTCGGATTGGGCGTTCGCGAGTTCGATGCCGTAGGTTCGCTCCGTGAGTTCACCCTGTATCTCCGCCTCCTGGACGCCGACCGCACCGGAGAGCTGTTCGCCGGGCGCAACCGATTCCGTTTCGTCTGTCTGTTCGTCTCCGTCCGCGAGGGCACCCGCTGCGCCGAGTGGCATCGCTGCCAGCGCGACGACGAGTGCGATCGCCAGTACGATCGTCGGTAGTCGGTTCATGACAGCCCATCCTACGGACTAACCGGTGATATACGTCCGAGTTGATTACTCCGGTTCAACGACCGTTTCCGACGTTTTCTCCCATTTTCGATCCGTTGCAGTCCGTCGGTTTTACCGAAATTGGTACTCGAGAACAGTGACAGCGTTCCGCTGCGAGCGTATCCCGCCGAGACGATCAGTGGGCGTTCGATCGTGCCTCTCGAAGCGTCGCCGGCCAACCCCCACCCGAGGAGTCGGGGTTTGCATAGCGTCGTCCCACTACACGGTCACCCCTTCTGTACCGGGTCACGCGTCGTATCGGAGGCCTCGTCGTCCGTCGGAAGCGACAGCACGTTCTCGCGTCCGAGACGGAACGACTCCAGTTCTCCTTCCTCCCGGAGGGCGCTTACGACCTTGCTCGTCTTCGCGTCGGTCCACTCCAGTTCCTCGACGACGGTCTGCTGTTTCATCCGCCCGCCGTACTCCTCGAGCAGGCGGAGAACCTGTTCTTCGTTGCTAAGCAGGTCGTCCCGCGGATCGGGTGTGGCGTCGGTCCCCGCGGCTACCGTCCGGGAATCGGCGTCGCTCGCCGCCGCAGCGGACGGTGACGTGGGGGCGTCTGCGGGTTCGCTCGCGGTGGACGAACGAGTTCGGTACCACCAGATCCCGCCGGCTCCCATGGCGACGACGACCGCGGCCGCACCGATGGCTATCGTTCCGAGGCCGAGTCCACCAGAGGAGACGACGACGCGGGGCTCCCCGGAGACGAAGTCGGTCTCGCTTCCGTGCCAGATGACGGTTCGGTCACGCTCCTCGTCGGGCCCGGGGTCGACCGAGACGAGGTCGTACGCATCGGGCCAACTAATCGACAGCCGCGTTTCGTCGTCGAGATACAGCCCCTCGATCGCGTCGCCGGCGTGGAGTTCGTCGCCGTCGGCCGCGGCGAAGCCGTGCCACGTGAACGTGTATCTGACGACTCCGTACTCGGCACCTAACGACTGACGAGCGGTGTCGACGGTGAACTCCTCGGCCGACATCTCCCGATCCGTTGCGCTGACCGCCGTCGCCACGGTGTCGTCGACTCGATCCGCGAACTGGTCCGTGTACGCGTCCGGATCCTCATCGATATCGTCCCTGATGGATTCGAAGGCCTCGGTGCTCTCGTCATCGTCGAGACGAACCCAGAACTCGACGGACCACTCGGCGCTGCCGTCTTCCCCCAGCGAAATATCGAGTCGCGTCTCGTCGGCGTCGATCTCTTCCGGTTCTCCCGCGACGGAGGCCGACTCCGAGCTACTCGGTTGGGCAGCCGCCATCGGCACGGCAGCGATGGTCCCGAAACCAACGAGGAGGACCACCAGCGCGACGCGGAGATTCATACGCCACCGTGCTACCAGCGGTGCTTAAAATAATCGGTCCTCGCTAATTCTTGTCAAAACGGTAGTCAACGTGTTAGATGTTTCAACTCTCGGTACCCGAATCCACGACGATTTACGCACCGGATGGTGGAGCATCGCCGGCAGCCGGGACGATACGTTGGATGGCCTCACCGAGTGCGGAGAGGACGCCGCTAACGAAGTCGCTAATCGACTGAAGCAGATCCGTCACGAAATCGGGAACCGGGTCGGGCAAGTCGACCGGCGGCCCCTCTCCCTGAGCTGTCGTCTCATTAGTTGGCTGTGCCGTCGCTGCAGCCGTCCCCCCGACGAGGACGACGAGAGCGATCGTGACCACGAGTAGGTATCGGTTCATTACACCGGTTCAGAGGACCTTCATCGATATTAACCGGTCAGCTCGTTGCCTCGGTTTGCACCGATTCTTCGACGATTTGTTTCCCGTTTTCCCCCAGTTTCCTCGGGATATCTCGGTCGAGGCCCGTCACCGAGTGAGACTCCACAAACCGCGTTCCGGTTCCCGCTCATGGACACGATCCGCCGACTGCCAGCCGCGTTCGACCACACGTATTTGAGCCACGACGGCGAAGAGCGAGTATGTCACTGCCAATCGACCCCGCGACGCTCGACCCGGAGGATTTCGGCGAGAAACAGGCCATCCTCGAGATGGACCACGAGGACGCCATCGAACACGTCCGCGAGGTCTGTGAAGACGTCGGCTTCGGCATTCCCGTCGAGTTTTCGCCGTCGGAACTGTTGAACGAGAAGGTCGATGCCGACAGAGATCCCTACTACGTCCTCGGGGCCTGCAATCCCAATATCGCCGATCAAGCGCTCGACGAGACGATGAAGATCGGCGGCCTCTTTCCCTGTAACATGATCGTCTGGCAGGAAGAGCCGGGACGCCAGCGAGTCTACCATCTCTCGATTATGAAGGTCGCCCGACTGCTCGGCACGGCGCCGGACAACGAGGCGTGGGACGACATCATCGATACTACCGGCGAGCTCACAGAGGAAGCATTCGAGCGGTTCGACTCGGTCGACACCGACATCACCGACTGACGCCCCGAGCGGCTGTCGGCTCGGACCACGACCGCGTTGGCGCTTGTTCTCTCTCTACACTGGCACTCGTCTATTCTCCGCGCTGACTCGCTCGAGCCATCGCATTCGGCTCTCGAGATCGTTTGCATCCCAAATGTCAATCTTTACGTATTGTTCGCCACACGTGACTGTATGGACGCTCGAACCGCGTTTTTCGCCCTCCTGCTCGCCACTCTCGGCGTGATTTGCGCTCTGCTGGTCGCCCCGCTGTTGCAGTACGTGCTGGCTGCAGGTCTCCTCGCGTTCGTCCTCTACCCAGCCCACGAACGACTCGAGAGGCAAATTGGCGCCCGACCCTCGGCGCTCGCGCTCACCGCCTTTGCGATCGTCGCCGCCGTCGTTCCACTGATTTACTTTTCGATCGTCGTGCTCCAGACCGTCTTCTCGTTTCTCGACGATTTCGACGAACTCGCCGCCGTCGAAGAACTCAGAACCGCCGCGCTCGAACTCGGCATCGAGGCGGAGGTGCTCGACGAACTCGAGTCCGAACTCCTCGCGGAGATCGAGGGCTCGCTCTCCGGCTCCGTCGAGATCGTCTTACAGGAACTGGTCGGCCTCCTGAACGCGAGTATTCGGATGAGCTTCGGGCTCCTCGTGCTCGTGTTCCTCCTGTACTATCTGCTGGTCGACGGCGACCGGTTCGTCGCCTGGGTCAGCGACATCGCACCGCTCGAGGACAACGTTCGCGACGAACTGTTCGACGAGATCGAGGTCGTCACCTGGGCGGTCATTTACAGTCACGTCCTCGTCGCCGTCGTGGAGGGGCTGTTAGGCGGACTCGGATTCTACCTGCTCGGCGTTCCGAACGTGGCGTTCTGGACCGTCGTCATGATCGTCGTCTCGTTCCTGCCGGCAGTCGGCGTCTGGCTGGTCTGGGGGCCGGCCGTCGTCTATCTCGCCATCACGGCCGATCCGCTCACTGCGGTCGTAATGCTACTGTACGGCGTTGTCGTCCTCTCGATCGTCGACAACTACCTGCGGGCGATCTTCGTCGATCGCGGGTCGGGACTCCATCCGGCGGTGGTCCTTATCGGCGTCATCGGCGGGATCTACTTGCTCGGAATCATGGGGCTGTTCCTCGGCCCGGTTCTGCTCGCGGTATTCAAGGCGGGACTGAACGTCTTCAGCACGATGAATCTGGCCGCCGAGGAGCGCGACTCGCAACCGGCCGATGCGGAGTCCGACGGAGAGCTCGTGGAGATGGAACAGCCGTAGCGAGGCTCGATCGTCGCCCGTCAGCCGGGTCCCGAGTCACGTGCCCTCGGCTGCTCGTCGTCCCGATTCGCCTGCTCACCGCCGCTCGTCGTCCCGATTCGCCTGCTCGCCCTCCCTCGTTTCGACCTCCTCGAGGTACTGTTCGGCGTCGAACCGAACGTACGCCGAGAAGACCGCGATCACGCCGACGACGAACAGCGGGACCCCGACGAGCAACGCGAGCATCGCGATCACGGTGAGCAGTTCGGTACTGACGAGTGCGAGCCACATGCTCGATCATACGGCTCTAGACGGTTTAGAGGCGCGGATTCTCGACAGCGCGTGTCGAGGAGACCAATCCCGTCAGGGCCACTCGAGAAAGCAAAACGGTTCAGATCCCGTGACGTGGCGTCGACCGTCGATCGGTGCGATCGGTGGGACTACCCGCCTCGAGAGAACGCGCTGAGGTTCGACTGTAACCCGGCGGCGAGTTCGGACTTTCGCCGGAGGCGGGCGTAGGAGACCGGAAGCTGCGTCGAAACCTCCGCGACGGCCTCGTGGAAGGTCTCGGCCTCGCCGTAGTTGCCTTCGAAGGCGTTTCGCACGCTCTCGCGAACCTGCCAGACGCCCACGGGGGCCCAGTAGTCGTCGCTCACTTCCCGGAGGACTAGACACTTCGCCTGACGACCGATCGACTCGAGGTACTCAAGTACCCCCAGCCGTGCGGCGTAGTAGGCCCCGGCAGTCTCCTCGACGTAGCTCGAGCGTCCTTCGTACCCCTCGGACGCGCTCTGGAGCCAGATGTCGTCGTTCGGATTGGGGTTCCAGATGCTGCCGGGTGCTTTCATCTCGACGAGTTCGAACTCCCAGTTGCCCGGCGCGAGAACGATCCAGTAGCGGTTGCCGACGTACTCGTTGGCCCAGACCTGGACCTCGTCGATGCTAGGTTCGTTCCGAATGCCGCCGCGGAGGTACTGTCCGACGGTGTCGTCGACGGCGGTGATCGACCACCGCGTGGGGACGAGGCGACGCTGTTTGGCCTCGCCGAGCGCACCCGCAGAGAGGATCGAGTTGATCTCGTAGACGTCGAAACCGCGCCGATAGAGGTAGGTCATCGCCCCCTGGGCCTGCCAGTCGTCGTCCTCGAGGGTCTTCTTGACCTGTTTCGGGACGTAGGGATTTTCCCGCAGTTCGGCGTTGCGAGCGTTGGCCCGCGGACCGCGGGGCGTCGCGACGTCCGTCCCCGCGTCGAGTCCGAGATCAGGCGCGTCGTCCAGGCCGATCTCGAGGTCGACCGGTTTGCCGGCGATGGCGACCTCCCGCTGGACGCCGACGAAACCGTCCCAGGTGTCGTGGACGGACGGTGCCAGGCGACTCGCGATGCTCGGCGAGTCGACGTTCGCACGCTTGCTTGAGTTCAACAGCCCCGTGCGTCGCTGGAGCACGTCCGGGATGTCGTACCCCTGTTGGTACCAGTTGCCGTCGGTGACGTACTCCTCGGCCGCGTCCTCGTCGCCGACCGGCGAGAGGAGTCCCACGGGGATGTCGGGGTAGTTCGACCGGCCGACGAAGATCGACGGGGCCGTCGATCCCACGAGGGAGTCGCCGCTGAGCGCGCTGTCGAACCGCTGTTCGAACTCCTCGAGATGGTCCGTGATCGCGTAGGACTTCTCCTTTGCGAGGCGCCGTCGCTCGGCTTCTTCGTCGGGCTCTAAATCCTCGATGTAGTCGTCGAGGCGCATTCGGTGACGTGTAGGAGTGGCCCGGGTTTGAATGTTGAGTTGGGAGCCGACGATCGGTCGTCGTCGCATCGGTGTTTCAGGGTCCGGAATCGGCCGAGACGTTATGTACTGCTTCGTGGTACATCTCGACACACCCGTGGATCTCCTGTCAGTCGTGATCGCAATCCTCGCGCTCGGCATCGGCGCGCAGGTGCTCGCCAAACGCCTGCAGGTCCCCAGCGTGCTCTTTCTCATCGGCATCGGCGTCGTCGTCGGTCCCGAAGGGTTCGGTTTCGTCACCATCGAAACGTTCGGCGATGGCCTCTCGACGGTCGTGGGCGTCAGCGTTGCCATCATCATCTTCGACGGCGCCTTTCACCTCCGACGTGAGAAACTCGAACAGGCCCCACAGGCCGTGGTTCGACTGATGACGATCGGTGCGGCGCTGACGTTCGTCGGAACGGCGCTCGCGGTTCGATTCTTCCTCGGCACCGAGTGGGACGTCGCCTTTCTGATCGGCGCGCTGTTGATCGCGACCGGCCCGACGGTGATCACGCCGCTGCTCGAGGTGCTCACGCTCCGGGAACACGTCGGGACCGCCCTCGAGGCCGAAGGGATTTTCAACGACGTGACCGCCGCGGTGCTCGCGATCGTCATCTTCGAGGTCCTCGTCGTCGGGGACTCGCCGGAACTGATTCCGCCGGCGTTCCTCCAGCGGCTGGCGGCGGGGATCGGTATCGGGATCGTCGTCGCGCTCGTCGTTCGGACGATTCTCGTTCACGCCACGACGCCGGCCGGCAACGCGCCCCAGCTGGCGCGGCTGGTGACGCTCGTCGGCGCGCTCGTCGCGTTCGGGCTCGCCGAGTCGGTGTTCTCCGAAACCGGCGTGGCCGCGGCCGCGACTGCCGGTTTCGTCCTCGGTAACGTCGATCTCCCCCACCGCGAGGAGATCCTGCAGTTCAACCGCGACCTCACGCTGGTCGTGCTCTCGTTCGTCTTCATCTCGCTCGCGGCGCTGATCGACTTCGACTCGCTGCTCGGGCTCGGAATCGGGGGTATCGCTGTCGTCGTGGCGGTCACCCTGTTCATCCGTCCGATCCTCATGGCCGTCTCGGCGACCGACCGGCAGTTCAGTCGTGACGAGCGGTTGTTCCTCTCGTTCGTCGGTCCCCGGGGAATCATTCCGGCGTCGGTGGCGACGCTGTTCGCCATCGAACTTGAGGCCGCGGGCCAGTTCGAGGCCGCCCAGACGCTCGCTGGAACCGTCTTTCTCGTCATCTTCATCACGGTCGTCTTACAGGCGGGGTTCGCCCGTCAGATCGCAGAGTACTTTCAGGTCATTCCAATGCGCACCATTATCGTCGGCGGCGGCCGAGTCGGCCGGTCGCTCGCCACACGACTGGAGAATCGCGGGGAAAACGTCGTCCTGATCGACGAGGACCCGACCGTGGTCGAGAACCTTCGGCGGGACGGGTACACCGCCCACGAGGGCGACGGCACCGACGACGAAACGTTGCGAGAGGCGGGAATCGAGGATGCCAAGATCGCGGTCGCGACGACGGCCGACGACGACACGAACCTGCTGGTCTGCCAGCTTGCACGGACGAAGTACGACGTCGAAACCGTCGTCGCGCGGGTCAACACGCCCGGCAACGTCGACGCTTTCGAGACGCTCGACGTCCGGGCGATCGACGTCTCGAGTGCGACAGCGTGGTCGCTCGACAACCAGATCGAGCGACCCGCACTCGCCCAGTGGATGACCCAGATCGGGGAGGGCCACGACGCCCAGGAGATCTCTGTCACCGCCAGCGATCTGGGCGGGTCGACCATCGCCGAACTGGACGCCGAGATCCCCGACGGCTGTATCGTCGCCGTCATCGCACGCGAGGGCGAGACGTACGTCCCCAGCGCTGAGACGGTGCTCGAGGAGGGGGACAAGGTGACGTTCCTCGGTCGCGAGGACGCGGTCAAAGCAGCCGTCCGGCGGTTTCACCCGCACGACTGACGGCTGCAGTTTCGACCGCAGAATGTCAGAGGCAGAGGTCCGGTCTGGCGTTCACCCACCGAACCTCATCCTTCCCTTTCGGCTGGAATATAAAGTATCCAGACGGGCGTTTTCTGGCTCAGAAAACGCTGGGGCAACCGTCACATACCCCTCGTCAACACGCACCGTGGACAACGTATCGGTCTCGAGCCCCCAAAAGACAACCGTTAAAAACGGCGGGCGGGAAGGGAGGGGTATGAGTACGACGGACGACAAGCAGACCCGATCCTGCGTCTCCTGCGGGATCAACATCGCGGGCACAAACGCTGCCGCCTTCAAGTGTCCCGACTGTGGCGCCCAGATCTACCGCTGTGCCAAGTGCCGCAAGCAGAGCAACCTCTACGAGTGCCCCGACTGCGGATTCACCGGCCCGTAAGATACCCATGGGAAAAGTAGCTGCCAAAATCAAGGTCATGCCGGACAGCCCAGAGATCGACCTGGATTCGCTCCAGGAGCGTCTCGAGAGTGCCCTCCCTGAGGGTGCGAAGATCAACGGCGTCGAACGCGAAGACGTCGCATTCGGACTCATCGCGCTCTACCCCACCGTGATCGTCCCTGACGGCTCGGGCGGGACGGAGACCGTCGAGGAGAACTTCTCGGAAGTCGACGGCGTCGAGAGCGTCGGCGTCGAGAACGTCGGCCGTATCTAATCCGGTTTTCGGCCGCCTTCTTCAGCAGGAACCCACTCCCGAAGAGCCGTCAGCATCGCCTCATGACTCGCCGTAGCGTGACTCGTTGGACGGTCGTCGCCGCGGCGATTCGGTCTCGAGTCGCATTCCGCCAGCCACGCGGCTCTCGGAATTCTTACCACCCCGCCTGAGAAAGAGTCCCGACGTGAACGTCCTGTCGGATCCGACGAAACGCCGCTGGCTCGCGTGGGGAGCGCTGGTGATCGTCTTCTTGCTCGTCAATCTCCACCGGCTGTCGACGGCCGTCCTGTCGGAACGGCTGACCACCGATTTCGAGACGACGGCGGCACAGCTCGGGACGCTGCACGCCTCGTTCTTCCTCATCTACGCGGCGATCCAGATTCCCACGGGCGTCCTCGCCGATCGCCTCGGGCCGCGGTACGTCGGCTCGATCGGGGCCCTCGTCCTGAGCGCCGGGGCCGTCGGCTTCGCACTCAGCGGGAGCTACCTCGCGGCGTTCGGCTCGCGTGCGCTCATCGGCCTCGGCAGCGGCGTCATCTTCGTCTCGATCCTTCGATTCTGTGCGAACTGGTACCGTGCCGACGAGTTCGCGACGATGACGGGGCTAACCGGCAGCGTAGCCGGTCTCGGCGCGATCCTCGCGACGACGCCGCTCGCGGTCACCGTCGGACTGTTCGGCTGGCGGGAGACGATGCTCGGTCTCGCGGCCGTCGGGTTCGTCGCGGCCGGAGCCGTCTACGTCCTCGCACGTCAGTCGCCGGCCGACGCCGGGCTGGAACCGATCGAGGGCGTCCCCGAACAGCCGTCGGTCACGCTCGAGGAGATCGGCGGCCACCTGCGGACGCTCGCGCGCGATCTCGACCAGTGGCTGCTCTCGATCGTGTTCTTCGCGGGCAACGGCGCAATGTTGACGCTGGTGGGGATGTGGGGCGTGCCGTACATCGTCGTCGTCTACGACGTGAACGTCACGACGGCATCGTACTTTACGCTCCTCGCATCGATCGGCGTGCTGTTCGGTCCGACGGCCATCGGCTGGCTCTCGGACAGGCAGGGGCAGCGACTGCTGCCGATGACGATCGGAATCGGGCTGTTCGCGGTCGCGCTCGCCGCGGTTCCGATTCTCGGTCGACCGCCGCTGGCCGTCGTCGCCGTCTCGTATCTGGCCTGTGGCTTCCTCTTCGGCGCCGCGATGCTCTCGCTGTCGGTCGTCAAGGAACGGTATCCGGCCGGCGCCAGCGGCGTGGCGACGGCGACCGTGAACACGGCGGGGTTCATCGGCGGGACGATTCTCCCGACGGTGATGGGGATGGCCCTCGACGCCTATCAGACCGGCGAGACCGTCGGCGGCACCGTCGCCTACACCGAGTTCGGCTACCGAATCGCCTTCGGTATCCTCGCTGGCACCGTCGCGGTCGGGTTTCTGTGTTCGTGCTGGTTGCTCGTCCGGGATCGCAGGGAGGGGACATCGCCGCCGAACCAGGCGGTCTCGAGTTCCGACTAGCGATATCACAGTCGGTCGATCGGTTCGAGTCGGCCGTCGCACCTCGACTCGAGCGGCCGGCGAAAAGCGGGTGCCGGAACCGACCTCGTCGACTCGAGCCGACGCACCGGACGTTACGGCTGCTTTTCGCGGTCCGCGCCGAGACCGGCGCTGGAGATGATCTCTGCGCCCTTCGGCGAGAGGTCGACGGTAACGTCGCCGGGGACAGCCTTGCTGATTTCGTCGACGTTGCCCGCAAGAACTGTCAGGATGTCATCGGGGTTCGCGTACAGCAGCATGTTGCCGTCCTGTCCCTCCGCGACGAGTTGCGTGTCGTTCAGGACGATCTGGTTGTTCTGAATCGTCGCCGCGACGACCGGCAGCGCCTCGGGTTTCCCCTGCTCGGTGTCCTTGACTTTCCGGATGTGGACGTCTTCGAGGTCGAGTACGTCCTTGTGCTCTTGAATTACTTCAGCGCACGCGACCATATCCTGGAGCAGCGCCGATTTGTGGTGGCCGCCGTGTCCGTCGTCGCCGTCCAGACAGTGCTGGCAGACGCGAAGTTCGATTCGCATTGTGCGAGCGTTGTCGCTCGAGCCCGATGAGAATTCCGTTTCGGGGGCTGCGACCCGATGGCCGGAGTGTCCAACCGGACCCACTCAGTCCCGGTGGGTTTCGGTAATTTCTCCAATAGCCTCGGAGCCGCAGTCGACGTAGCCGCCGTGGAAGCAGACGACGTGTTCGATATCGCGGTCAGCCAGGTCGGCCACCGACTCGAGCGCGCGGTCCATGTTCGGTGTGAACTCGGGCTTCGGGCCGTCTATCGGCCCATCCCCGTCCGCGACGAGCGCGTCACCGGCGAGCAACAGGCCATCTTCGGGGAACTGCAACGAGATGTGACCCGGAGAGTGGCCGGGGGTGTCGACGACTTCCATCGGTCCTGCGAGGGTCGGGATTCGGACGCCCCCGGTGAGCTCTAAGTCGACGGAAGCCGGCGGATACCGATCGCCGTCGCCCTTGATCGGCTCCCGTTTCCCCGTCACGTACGGCGCTTCGTTCCGGTGGGTCGCGACGGCCGCGTCGACGTGCTCGAGCAACTCCGCGAGACCCCCGGCGTGGTCGCCGTCGTGGTGGGTCAGGAGGACAAGCCAGATATCCTCGAGTTCGTACCCCAGCGATCGGAGATGCGTTCGAACGGCGTCGACGGCCCCTTCCGGGCCAACGTCGATCAGGATCGGTCCGCGCTCGGTTTCGACGAGCGTCGGGGTGATCGGCAACGCTCGGCCGCCGTAGTCGACCGTGATCGGGAGCGCGTGAACGCCCGCCTCGCGATTTTCGTTCGTTCCCATACGCCAGTCGTCGACCGCCAGAACGAAATGATTGTCCGTCGGCTCCCGGTTCCCAATCCGCAGACCAACGGTCGGTGCCGGAAGTGGGTCGGTTTCAGAAGTTCGGTACTAATGAAAAATAATAAATCTAATAGATGTAAATACTACAACAATGACGAACATCGCCAGTGTTCCACGACTCGAGGTCGAGATCGACCCGTTCGCCGACGCCGCTTCCCAGACGCTCCCCGAGGTGGTTCGTCCGCTGGCAGACGCGTACGACGAGCAGATTGCGGATCGAGACCGATCGCTTTGGCGTTGGTTCTACCGGGCGACGGCCGAGTTCGGCCTCTCGTGTGTCGATACGGACCGCGTCCGACGGACTCGAAGCGCGAAGGTCCTCGCCACGATGTTCATCACCGTCGTCGACGACGTCGCCGAACGATACGGCGACCGGGCGACGTTCGCAGAGCTGTTGAAAGTGCCCTTCGAGCATCAGGACGCCGATCCGACTCGAGCGGGCGTCGCGGGCGAGTACGTCCGATTTCAACAGGAGCTCTGGGCGGCGTTGCAAGCGCTGTACGACGACGGTCCGCGAGCGGAGGAGTTCGCGGCGCTGTTCCGGTTCGACCTCCGGCAGGCGCTTCAGTCGGTCGACTACTCCGCGCTGTTGGCCCAGCACCCCGGGCTCGCCTCCGAGCGCGAACTCTGGACGTACGACGCGCACAACATGATGGTACTCTGTTTCGCCGATATCGATCTCGCCGCCTCGTTGTCGTTCGACGCGGCCGAACTCGCGGCGGTTCGGGAGGTCGTCACGCGGGCACAGCGGATGGCTCGAGTCGGCAACTGGATCGCGACCTGGGAGCGCGAACTCGCCGAAGGCGACTACAGTTCGGGCGTCGTCGTCCGCGCGCTCGAGTCCGGCGTCGTCTCGATCGACGAACTGCGAGGGCTCGAGACCCGGCCGACGGGCGACGCCGTCGATCCGATCGTTACGGCGATCCGTGAGTCCGAGATCGAGGCCTACTTCGTCGATCGCTGGCGCAGCGAGTACGACGAGGCGGTGCAGTTCGTCGGGGCGGTGGACAGTGTCGATCTTCGGACGTATCTCGAGGGGTTCGAGACGATCTTTCGGGCGCAACTGGCGAACCGCCCGTCGAACTGACCGGATCGCCCACCGCGACTGTTGGGACGGGCATGGGCACTGAGGTCTGCGAGCGGCCGAACGGATACGACCTCGTGAGACACTGTACGGTTGAGCGAGCGAATCGGCTGCGGAGGATGGAGAAATCGCTGCCATCACTGTGGGAACAACGCTCGAGCCGGTCTGATTCGCTGCTCGTCGACCGACGGAACGGGGATCCTCGTTCCGAGATCGATTCGATCAGTGAAGCGCCGATTCGATCGCCGCGTCGAGATCGTCGATCAGGTCGTCGACGTGTTCGATGCCGACGCTTACGCGGATCAGGCCGTCCGTGAGACCGGCGGCGATGCGCTCCTCGCGGGGGATCGCTGCGTGAGTCATCGGGGCGGGCTGTTCGATCAGGCTCTCGACGCCGCCGAGGCTCTCCGCGAGCGTGAAGATCTCGGTGTTCGAGACGGCCTCGCTCGCCTCCTCGAGGCTCGCATCGAGTTCGAAACTCAGCATCCCGCCGAAGTCGTCCATCTGCTCGGCGGCGATCTCGTGACCGGGGTGGGATTCGAGGCCGGGATAATAGACGCGGTCGACGTCGGGGTGGTCCTCGAGCCACGCCGCGATCGCGCGGGCGTTCTCGCAGTGGCGGTCCATGCGGACGGGCAGCGTCTTCGTCCCCCGGAGGACGAGGAAGGATTCGAAGGGGCCGGGCGTCGCACCGACCGAGTTCTGGTAGAATCCGAGTCGCCCATCCAGGTCCTCATCGTTCGTTAGCAAGGCCCCGCCGACGACGTCCGAGTGACCGCCGAGGTACTTCGTCAGGGAGTGGGAGACGATGTCGGCACCGAGATCTAGCGGCCGCTGGAGGTACGGCGTCGCGAACGTGTTGTCGATTGCACACAGCGCGTCGTGTGCGTGGGCGATCTCGGCCGCGCCCGCGATGTCGACGATCGACATGAGCGGGTTGGTCGGCGTCTCGAGCCACAGCAGTTCCGTATTGTCCTGAAACGCGGCCTCGATCTCGTCGAGATCGGTCATATCGACGAAGGAGAACTCGATATCGTACTCCTCGTACACCTGCGTGAAAATGCGGTGAGTGCCGCCGTAGACGTCGGTGCCCGTAACGACGTGATCGCCGGCCGAAAGGAGGTTGAGGACGGTGTTGATCGAGGCCATGCCGCTGGCGAACGCGCGGCCGTAGTCGGCGTTCTCGAGGCTCGCGAGGTTCGCCTCGAGATCGGTTCGGGTGGGGTTCCCGGTTCGAGAGTACTCGTAGCCCCGGTGTTCTCCGGGCGCGTCCTGCTCGTAGGTCGAGTTGGCGTGGATCGGCGTCATCAACGCCCCAGTTTCCGCGTCGGGTTCCTGTCCGGCGTGGATCGAACGGGTCTCGAGTCGGTACTGCTCGCCATCGTCGCCGTCGCGCTCGCGGTCGTCCATACCGGGCCCAACGGACTGCAGTGGGGTTACTCTTGCTTTCGACGTCGATCGGAACGGGTCGTCGAGATCCCTACAGTTGCTGGGGCGTCGTCGACTCGGAGATCGGTTCCGAGACGACGTGATCGACGAGTTTCGCCTCGATCTTCCGGAGGTGTTCGCCGACCGTCCCGCCGGCGATACCGACCTCGCTGCCGATTTCCTCGTACGTCGTCTCCCGCGGCGAGGCATAGTAGCCGAGATCGATCGCCGTTCGAAACAGTCGGCGCTGTTGTGCAGTGAGGGTCGCGAGGAAGACGTTCTCGTCGGGTTCGAACGCCTGTTTCGTCTCGAGAACGATGTCAACATCGTCGGGGACGACGGCCATCGCCCGCTGGAAGGCCGGCTCCGTCGCGAGGTAGGTCACGCGCAGGTCGCCGTCGCGGACGTAGATCATCGGCGGGTCGAGGAAGACGCGAAACTCGCGGGTGATCCGGAGGAGTGCGTGGACGGTCTCGTTCGGGACGAACAGCGAGCAGAGCAGGATTCGGTCGCCGAAGGCCTCGAGCCAATAGTCGAACGGACCGAGTTCGTCCGCCACGAACGCCTCGACTCGATCGAACTCGCCGCCCAGTTCGTACAGCACCAACCCGAGTTCGTCGGTCGCGAGGCGGATCCTGTGAATCGCGACGCGTCTGACTCCCTCCCGCTGGTCGAGTCGCTTCTCGAACGGGTGAAACCACCCGTCCGTCGGAGAGAGCCGAACGTCGTAGTGCCGCATACCCTACCAACCGGAGCCATTGCCCATAACTATCCGTCCACAAAAGAACGGTTAAGTCGTGGTTTCCCGAACCGGCAAATCTCCCGATTCGATGGCCGAGACGGGGGACGAAGGCAGACCGACTCGAGTTCTATAGTAGCCACTGAAAGTCAATGCACACCTGATCGCACGACAGCTGTGCGATCAGTGTGTACATCGTTTCAGTTGTTACTATACCCCCGGTGGGATCACCACTGGGATGAGAGTCCGTTCCGGAGGTGTCGGTCCGTGTGGACGAGTGCCGATGTGGAAACGGTGGCCGGAAGACGTGCGTTTTATAACCATCACCGCTCAAGAGGGCCGTACGACTATGCCACACTCTAATGGCCCTCGTCAAGGAACCCGGAGAAAACTCGCGAACGCTCCTCGAGACCGCGGTACGTCGCCGCCACAGCGAGCGATCCAGGAGTACGAGAACGGAGAGAAAGTCCACCTGAAGATCGACCCGAGCGTTCCGAACGGACGCTACCACCCGCGCTTCGACGGACAGACCGGCGAAGTCGTCGGCAAACAGGGCGACGCTTTCAAGGTACAGATCAGCGACCGCGGAAAGGAGAAGACGCTGATCGTCACCGCGGCACACATGCGCGCACAGAACCAGGACAAAAACCGGATCTGAGCCAGGATGACGATCTTCAAAGAGATCGTCGACGAGGAGTTCCTGACGGTCTCGGAGACGAAGGAGCTACTCGCCGACATCGAAGCCGAACGCGCGATGGACGAAGAGCGAGAGCTGCGCTACGAACTCGCGCGAGCGATCGAACACGTCAACCGTTTTACGGTCTTGGAGCCAGAAGAGGCCCAGGACCTCGTCGACGACCTGCAGGAACTCGAGAAAGTCGACGAGCCCACGGCGTACAAGATCGCGAACCTCTTGCCGCGCAACCGTGACGAACTTCGTTCGGTGTACGCCCAGCAGCGGTACTCGCTGTCGGGCGACGAACTCGACGAGATTCTCAACGTCCTCGCGCAGTACGTCTGATACTGTCTGCTGTACGTCATTTCCGGTAGGACCGCGAACCGTCCTGCGGCCCCACCGACAACTCGGTACAGCAAACCGTATGAGCCAGCGCCGTTCGGGGCGTGCGTTTTCTGGCGACGACGGTTCGGTACGACCCGAGCAGTCGCATTTCGAGCCATCGTCGGCGATTGGACCTGCCACTGATCCGGTTCGACCGTCACGCCCGCGGGTCGCCAACCGGAGCGATCGGGTGTACACTGACTTCCAGTGGCTACTATACGATGGCCGGGCACGGCAGTTCCCGTCCCACGATGGCGGGCCGACTCTTTAAGTACGCCCTCGACGTATTCAAAACCAATGAGCGAAGCCGACAGCGACGGGACGGATGTCCGCCGCGCAGTCGTGTTGGACTATCTCGCACACGGGCTCTCGGACGACGGCCGGCCACAGTACGAGAAGTCACCAGCAGGATACGCCCTCGGAATCGACGATTTCCAGCTCTATCAGGTCGCTTTCGACGAAGAGGAGCGACTCACGATCGGGAGCGAAGTCGTCGTCGAGCCGCCGGGCGAGCGCGAGATCGTGACCGAAGCCCACCGGGTCGACTACGAGAACCTCTCCTCCGGTGCCCAGACGGAACTCGAGTACGTCGTCGCCGACCTCGTCGAGGAGGACGAACAGCGGTTCGTCGACTTCTACAACGACGCCCAGCCGATCACGCTGCGTCTCCACCAGCTCAATCTCCTGCCGGGGATCGGGAAGAAACTCCGCAACGGGATCCTCGACGAACGCAAGCGCAAGCCCTTCGAGAGCTTCGAGGAGCTTTCGGAACGCGTCTCCGGACTCCACGATCCCGACGAGGTGTTAGTCGAGCGCATCCTCGAGGAACTGCGCGACGACGACCTCAAATACCAGACGTTCGTCGGGCGGCGCGAGCAGGAACAGAACCAGTAACTACTTTTCGACGCCAAATCCGCGAGACGGTGCGTTTACACCGCCCCCATCCGTAGCGCAGCCAATGAGAGACCCAGACGGACTGATCGCGCGGGCGGGCGTCCGCGGCGATCCGGACCGCGATCAGCACTTTCTCGTCGACGACCGCGTCCTTGATCGACTGCCGACGTATCTTGAGAGCGAGGCGCAACGCGCCTCGGATGAAGCGAGCGGGGATTCCCCGCGAGCCGATGAGATCGACGCCGACACCTCCCACCTGCTCGAGATCGGCGGCGGAACGGGCGCGCTGACGGACCGCCTGCTGGCGATGGGTGACGAGGACGACGAAGTTACGGTCGTAGAGCGGGACCGGAAACTCGCTGGGTTCCTGCAGGAGGAGTTCCGCGAGGAGATCGATGCGGGCCGGCTGACCGTAATCGAGGGCGACGCCCTCGAGGTCGACCTTCCCGACTTTACGGCCTCTGTATCCAATCTTCCCTACGGCGTCTCGAGCGAGATTACGTTCCGACTCCTGCCCGAAAAACGGCCGCTGGTGTTGATGTTCCAACAGGAGTTTGCCGAGCGGATGGTCGCCGGACCCGGAACGCCCGAGTACGGCCGCCTCTCCGTCTCGACCCAGCACTACGCGGACGCCGAACTCGTCGAGTCCATCCCGAAAGAGGCATTCTCGCCGCCGCCGGCCGTCCAGAGCGCGGTCGTCAGACTCGAGCCCCGCGATCCGGACTACGAGGTCGACGACGAGGACTTTTTCCTGCGGTTCGTCAAAGCGCTGTTTACCCAGCGCCGGAAAACGATCCGGAACGGGATTCGGAACACGGCCCATATCTCGGGGCTCGAAGCGCCCGACGCAGTCGTCGAGGCGGCCGACGAGGAGATCCTCCAGAAGCGTGCCGGCGCGATGACACCGGTGGAGTTCGCGGCGCTGGCCGAACTCGCCGCCGCTGTCAGCGAAGTAGGCGAGGGACAGTAAGGCCGTGGCGGCCACGTTCAATCGGACGGGAACCGTTGGCAGTATCGACACCGACCGACGGATACTCGTAGCTACGCGGACGACAGCCTCGAGAGACGACGACCACCTATGTCCGAGATACTGATGGGGTTCGACTGGCTGTCGAACGTCTTCGAGACGACCAACGGCAGGCTCGCGGTCACGTTCGCAGCGGTCGGCGTCCTGCTCGTCGTCCTGCTCTCCTACCGCCAGCTACAGGGCTGGCTCATCGAGCGAACGCGACCGCTGTACAGCGACATCATCTCGATGGGCGTATTGATTTTGACCTGTCTACTCAGTCTCGCAATCGTCCTTGGCGTCTGGGACCAGACCAGCGAAATTCAGTCGATTTACACAGATCTGGATCTCGGTAGCGACGTCATCGCGCGCGGCGTGTTCACGTTCGTTCTCGTTATCGGGACGCTCATCGTGACCCGATTCGTCCGCCGAGTGCTCCAGGAGGTGCTCGCCTCGGCGACGGCCGTCACCGACCATCAGCGAGAGATCACGCATCGACTCTCCCAGGTGCTGATCTGGTCAGTGTCGCTCATCATCGTTCTGGGCGTCTGGGTCGACGACCTCGGCGGCCTGCTCGTCGGGGCCGGGTTCGCCGGTATCGTCATCGGTATGGCCGCCCGACAGACGCTCGGCACGGTCATCGCGGGCTTCGTCCTGATGTTCGATCGACCGTTCGAGATCGGTGACTGGATCGAGGTTGACGACGAGGAAGGGATCGTCACCGACATCTCGATCGTCAACACTCGCCTCCAGTCGTTCGACGGCGAGTACATCATGATCCCCAACGACCTCATCTCCTCGAGTATGGTGACCAATCGGTCGAAACGCGGCCGACTGCGCATCGAAGTCGACGTCGGCGTCGATTACTCGACGGACGTCGAGCGAGCCGCCGAGATCGCGAGGGCGGAAGTCGAGGAGCTCGACGAATCGCTGACGGCACCGTCACCGCAAGTCATTACGAAGGAGTTCGCCGACTCGGCGGTCGTGCTGGGCGTGCGATTCTGGATCGACAACCCCAGCGCCCGCCGGTTCTCGAAGTCGAAGACGGCCGCGATTCACGCGATCAAGCGCGCCTTCGAGGACGAGGGGGTCAAGATCCCGTACCCGCAGCGCGAACTGACCGGCCGAGCCGAAACCGGTGGGTTCCGGATCGCCGAGGACGATAATCGAGACGCGGGTGACTCCTCGCTAAATCCCCAGGACAACGATATCGACGATTCAGCGGACGACAGGATCGAGGAACCGAAACGGGAGAGTCAGGCGGGAACGCCCGCGGAGGACGACTGATGGGGCTCGAGGACCGACGCGGCGTCGATACGGACGTCTACCAGCCAGCTGAGGACTCCCACCTGCTCGCACAGGCAGCCTGCGATCGGCTTACGGACGATGGCAACGGGACGCGAGATGACGAGACGCGAAACGACGAACCGCGAGACGGAGCGACCGGACCGCTCGTCCTTGAGGTCGGCACCGGCTCCGGTTACGTTGCGGGCCGGATCGACGCGGAGACGAGCGCGCGCGTAGTCGCCGCGGATCTGAACCCACACGCGGTTCGGCAGGCTCGCGAGAAGGGCCTCGAGGCGGTCCGTGCCGACCTTGTCGCGCCCTTCGCCGACGGCGCGTTCGACGCCGTCGTCTTCAACCCGCCGTACCTCCCGACGGACCCGGAAAACGAGTGGGACGACTGGATGGAACGCGCCCTGTCGGGCGGCGAGGACGGTCGGGCCGTCATCGACCCCTTCCTCTCCCGCGTCGGTCGCGTGCTCGCACCTGACGGTGTCGTTTACCTGCTCGTCAGCAGCCTGACGGGGGTCGACGAGGTCGTCGAGGAGGCCGGCGAACACGGGTTCAGCGCCGTGGCGATTGCGGACGACTCCTTCCCCTTCGAGACGCTGACGGTGCTCGAACTACTTCGCTAACCGCGACCGCACCATATCGACCAGCAGTCGGAACTACCGGCGGACGCTGGAACTACCGCGGAGGACGCGTACAGCTATCACGCCCGCCGAAAGCGCGGTAACGGAAACCTCGTGAGAATTACTGTCGTGTATTAACGAGGATGGAAAATATTAAGCGTCGGTATAGCCTAGCCGCATCCACGATGACTGAGTACGTTTCGACCACGCCGGGACTCTTTCCGCTCCCGGACTGGGCGAAAGACGACCTCTCGGACCTGAAGGGACACCAGAAACACGATCTCATCGGCGGCGACGAAGGCGGCGAGATCGCTACCGCCTACGAGAACGCACGTATCGACGTGATCGAGGACCAGCAAGAGGCCGGTCTCGACCGAATCGTCGAGGGACAACTCCGGTGGGACGACATGCTCGCCCACCCGCTGGCCGTCCACGACGCCGTCGAAACCCGCGGCATCGTCCGCTACTACGACAACAACAACTTCTACCGAGAGCCGGTGGTCTCCGGCGACCTCGAGTTCTCGGGAGACGTGGCGAACGAACTCGAGGCCGCAAGCGAGTTGATCGACGGCGACGACCTGCAGGCCGTCCTCCCCGGCCCGTACTCGCTGGCCGAGCTCGCCACCGACGAACAGTACGGCGACGACGCCGAGTTCCTCAGCGCCATCGCGGACTTCCTCGCGGGCGAGGTCGACGCCTTCCCCGCCCACGAGACGCTGTTCCTGCTCGAGCCATCCCTCGTCGAGGAGCCGCCGGAAGACGGTGCCGACGAGCGCGCGAGCGAGGCGATCGACCGGGTCGCGAGCGCGACCGACGCCGACGTCGTCGTCCAGCCCTACTGGGGCGCACTCGAGGAGAAAGTCTACGCCCACCTGCTCGACGCCGATATCGACGCGGTCGGCTTCGACTTCGTCGCGAACCAGGACGACAACATCTACAACATTCAGGAGTACGGCGCGACCGGCGACATCTCGCTCGGACTCGCCGACGGCCAGAACACGCTCGTCGAGGATCCCGAAGCGATCCGCGACCGCGTCGACTGGGTCGAAGACCAACTGCAGGTCACCGAGTTCGAGACGGTCTACCTGACCACGAACACGGAGACGTTCTACCTGCCGTACGCGAAGTACCAGGAGAAACTCGAGGCGCTTGCCGAAGCCGCGGATCTCGCGGAGGTGACAGCCGCATGAGCACGAACGTAAACCGAGACCAGTTCCGACCGGAGGATCACCCGAACGACCACTTCATCCTCACGGGCGTGGTCGGCTCCTATCCCAAACCGAAGTGGCTCAACCGCGCGAAGGAGCTCTATCAGGACCCCGACCACAGCTTCGACGAGGACGACTACCAGGAGGCCAAAGACGACGCCGCTCGCCTCATCACGAACGAACACGAGCGTGCGGGTCTCGACGTCGTCGTCGACGGCGAGATGCGGCGCAACGAGATGGTCGAGTTCTTCGCCCACCGCATCGAGGGCTACGAGTTCAACGGTCCCGTCAAGGTCTGGGGCCACAACTACTTCGACAAACCGTCGGTCGTAAGCGAGGTCGAGTACGACGAGAGCTGGCTCGTCGACGAGTACGAGTTTACCGCCGAGGCAGCGGATCGTCCGGTGAAGGTACCCATCACGGGCCCCTACACCCTCGCCAACTGGTCGTTCAACGAGGCCTACGATGACGACGACGAACTCACCCTCGCGCTCGCCGACCTCGTCAACGAGGAAGTCGAGAAGCTCGTCGACGCCGGAGCCCGATACATCCAGATCGACGAGCCCGCGCTCGCGACCACGCCCGACGACCACGCCATCGTCGGCAAGGCCCTAGAGCACATCGTCGCCGACATTCCCGAGGAGGTCCGCATCGGCCTCCACGTCTGTTACGGCGACTACTCGCGGATCTACCCCGAGATCCTCGACTACCCCGTCGACGAGTTCGACCTCGAACTCGCGAACGGCGACTACGATCAGCTCGACGTCTTCAAAGATCCCGCGTTCACCGCCGACCTCGCACTCGGCGTTACGGACGTCCACGTCGCCGAGGTCGAGTCCGTCGAACAGATCGAGGAGAATATCAAGAAGGGACTCGAGGTCGTCCCGCCGGAACAGCTCGTCGTCTCGCCGGACTGCGGGGTGAAGCTGCTTCCCCGCGATGTCGCCTACGGCAAGATGGCAAACATGGTCGAAGCCGCCCGCAACGTCGAGGCCGACCTCGACGAGGGCAACATCGATATCGAGCGCGGTGCGCCGACGCCGGCCGACGACTAACCTCGAGCGCGCGGTTCAAATCAGCCCCGGTTCTGTTGTGAGGAGCTCCGAAGACAGCTCCTTCAGTGGATCTACCGGTCACTGCGCGGTACGTTTCTTTTATCCACCCTCGAGTGGCCTACACCATCGCGACCGCGAGGAAGGCAATTCCGGCGATGCCAGCGACCACGCCGATCGTCTTCGCTAATTGTGGACCCCACGATACCGTTCGTTCGAGTGAGAGTGCGAGGGCGATAACCGCCATCCAGAGGACGTTCATCGAGCCGGCGACGACCATGAACCCGAACAGTGCCCAACAGCATCCCACACAGAAGAGGCTAAATCGTAGACCCATCCACGCCGCGCCGTAGACCCCGGGGCGATGATACGTCATCAGAAATCCGAAGGGTGATCGACACTTATCTAGGCATTGATACTTGTACGACGATAGTTGGTATCCCCCGAGCAGGAGTAACACGCTTCCGAAGAGGAGCGGTCCACGGTCGTCGGCGAGCGCTGCGAGTGGGACCACCGTATTGACTACCAGCGGGATCAGGCCAGTGACCGTCCAGACGAGCGTATATACCCCGAGCAACGCGCTCAATCTGACCGCCTTCGCGGATCTGGACGCATCCCGAAGCGTTCCGTTATAGAGTCTGAACAACGGGACCGTCGACGGATACATCATGGCGATCATCATCGTCCCCCACATGAGCAGATAGAACCCGACGCCGACGAGACCGTGTCCGATCGCCATCGCCTCCGGGACACCCGGATCGGACATCTGCATGTCCATCTCCCCTCCCGGCATCGGAACCCACCGCCAGAGAATTGCGATCCACGCGCCGAGCGCGAGCACGTACATCGCGACGGCGATGAGCGGAAGCTGGCGACCGGTGAGGATCTGCGTTCTGGTCTCTCGTGTAGCCATCGTTCGGGGAGGGTGTGAGTCGCCGGTTCAGGTGCTTGCCATCTCGAACTCGCCAAAGTACGAGTTATTGCCCCCGACGTCCCACGAGAAGTCGTCTTCGAAATCGACGGTCGCTTCGGTCGTCTTGCCAACGTTTGCTGTTTCGCCCGGTGGAATAAACGGGTGGGGGTATGCCGTTCCCTGACTGTCTCCGAAGCCGACACTTCTGTCGGTTTCGATCGTAACGATATCGCCGGCGCTGAACGAGAGGTTGCCGTTCTCCGTCGAGTAGCTGATGGGAACTACGACACTATCTTCGACGGTCTCGATCAGCGGCGCAGCGGCTTCGAACAATCCGCCCGCCTGGCCGGTGAATATGGTCTCGAGTGCCTCCGCTTGCCGTTCATCAGCAGCTTCGTCGATCACGAGGACGACGTGCCATCCGCCCTCGAGGAGGATTCCATCTTCCCAAACGAGCATCCCGGCTCCCAGCCCGTCTAACGATACGTCGCCGTACGTTCCGTCCGTGATATTCCAGAACCCAGCGAACGTGCATTTGTCGTCATCCGCCGGTTCGTACCACAAACACTGGCACGGGACCGAACAGTTGCACGCTTCGATGAAGTTGCCTTTCAGGCTCCAGTCTTGTGTCATTGGTGTTCTCCTCTTCCCCCTCCACGGTTTCTTCTGTACGCGATCCGGTCTGGATGAGGGCTGAATGTGAGGTTACACGAACGGTCACAAGTAGTCACCCACCGACGTTCTCGCAGTTGCTGCCGTTCGTGCAGCCACTGAAACGGGACGGCTAACTCCTCTGGTGGTCGTGATCGGCCATCCCCATACTGAACAAATTATCCAGGAAAGACGGCGGAAATAAGCGAAGACGATCCCTCTTGACTCGAGTCCACCGCTCGGACGTACACACTCTCAAATAGAGCGACCAACAGTATTGGGTATGGGAAGCAACGAGTCGCGACCAAACGACTGGAACGCCGACGATTACGACGAGAATCACTCGTTCGTCGCCGAGTACGGAACGGACGTGCTCGAGCTTCTCGCTCCGGAGCCCGACGAGCGGATCCTCGATCTCGGCTGCGGGACGGGCCATCTCACGGCCCGGATCGCGGCCACCGGCGCCACCGCAGTCGGCGTCGATAGCGCCGCCGAGATGATCGAACGGGCCCACGAGGCGCATCCGGACACCCTGTTCGTCGCGACCGATGCCCGCACGATGTCGTTCGACACACCCTTCGACGCGGTCTTCTCGAACGCCGCCTTGCATTGGATTCCCGACGAGGAACAGGACGCCACCCTCCGGGCTGTTCGCGATGCGCTCCGCCCCGGCGGTCGGTTCGTCGCGGAACTCGGCGGAACGGGCAACGTCGAGCGGATCGTCGACGCGACGCTCGCGGAACTCGAGGGTCGCGGCTACGACGCCGACAGTCCGTGGTACTTCCCGAGCGTCGGCGAGTACGCCGGCCGGCTCGAGGACCACGGCTTCGAGGTCCGCTTCGCGCGGCTGTTCGACCGGCCGACGGAACTCGATGACGGCCAAAGGGGGCTCCGGAACTGGCTCGAGATGTTCGGTGACAGCCTCTTCGAGTCGGTGCCGGCCGACGAGCAGGCAGCCGTGATCGGGGCCGTGGAGGATCGACTCGAGTCGGACCTCTACGACCGCGACGAGGAAACGTGGACGGCGGACTATCGTCGGCTGCGGTTTCGTGCGGTTCGTCGCTGATCGGCGCTCGAGATTTTCGGACTGTACCGATCAACGCTCGGCGTCCTCGAACGTGTAGAACCGTTCGTCGCAGGCGGGACAGCGTAGCTTCTCCGACGGGAGACTACCGATCGGCGTGACCTCACCGCAGCAACTCGAGCGGCTGATGGTTACCTCCTCGTCACAGAGTGGACACCGCTCGAGGACCGTTCGGAGCGGCCGACCCGCGGCGCGACGGATCGCGTCGGACTCGACGCGGGACTCGAGGGCGCGCGCGGCGGCGAGTTCGGCGATTGCGATCCCCCGCGAGAGCGTGACTGGTGCGCCGGTTTCGGGCATGAGAACGATCACGGATCGGCCCCAACTGCGCCGCGACTGCGCGTCGACCGACGGATCGGTCTGGCGGCCGGCCACCCGTGCGAGAGCTTCGAGATCGGTCTCGCGCAGCGTTCGCATCTCCTGTCGCCAATCTTCGCGAAAGTCGGACTCGAGGGCGATCTCGTCGCCGTGAAATTCGACGACGCCGGCCTCGACGAGTCCGGCGACGATTTCCTCGCCGGACGGCTGTTCTCGCGTCGCGTCGTCGGGTTCGCCACCCGGATCCGAGAGCGATCCGTCGTCGGCCGACGCCTCGGCGTGGAACGGATCGATCGGGAGCGCGGCGACGAGCCGTGGGGCGAATCTGGGCGTGTACGGCACAACGTAGCCGCGAAGCGCAATCGCGGCGGTCCCGATGACGACGACCGAAGCGGCGAGGCGTCGACGGCCCCGGAGCGTGGCGACGGCGACGAGAATGGCGAGTACCACACCGTTGGAGATCGTACACGGCCAACAGCGGTTCTCACCGGTGTACTCGGATCGTCGAATCGGCTCGAGCAGGTCGAACATACGCCCTGCGTTCCGATCGAATCCCCTTCAGTGTACTGTCTCAACAACAGGTTTTTACAACACCTGTTATATTTGACTGACAATGGACGAGCACGTGATACGGACACGAGACACTGCTTCGGCTCGAAGCCGGTGGCGTCAGCCGACCCTCCGCCGTCGGTCGAGCGGTGCGCGCGCGAGCTACGCAACGGTGAGTATCGATGGACGCTGATGAACTCGTCGAGACGCTCGAGGACGCCGGACTGTCGCCGTACCAGGCCGACGCGTTCGTGACGCTGCTCGAGCTCGGCTCTGCCTCGGCGACCGACATCGCGCAGGCGAGTTCGGTGCCCGATCCGCGCATCTACGACGTTCTGCGGGGGCTCGAGGACCAGGGGTACATCGAAACCTACGAGCAGGATAGCCTGCACGCCCGCGCCCACGATCCGGCGGAGGTGCTGGCGGACCTCCGGTCCCGAGCCGATCGGTTCGAGACGGCGGCAGGTGAGATCGAGGATCGCTGGAGCCAGCCCGATATCGAGGAGCACAAGGTAAGCATCGTCAAGCGCCTCGACACGGTGCTGGCGCGGGCCGACGAACTGATCCGTGAGGCCAGCAATCAGGTCCAGATCGGCCTGACGCCCGGACAGTTCGCCGACCTCTCGGACGCCCTCGCGACGGCCCGGGAGAACGGCGTCGACGTCAAGGTCTGTCTGTTTCCGGAACTCGGTACCGAGCCGACGCTGCCACCGACGGACGCGCTGGCTCGTGCCTGTACGGAGGCGCGCTACCGCGACCTCCCGTCGCCGTTTCTGGCGCTGATCGACCGCTCGTGGACCTGTTTCTCTCCTCACGGCAACTCAACGAACGAGTACGGCATGATCGTCAACGACCGAACCCACGCGTACGTCTTCCACTGGTACTTCCTCACCTGCCTCTGGGAGGTCCACGAGACGATCTACTCGGCCCGGCGCGACGAGCCACCGATCACGTACGTCGATCTCCGGCAGTGTCTCCGAGACGTCGAACCGCTGCTCGAGCAGGGGGTGACGATCGAAGCGACGGTCGTCGGGTACGACACCGAGACCGGTCGAGAGGTGACGAAACGGGGGACGATCACCGACGTCGCGTACGCCGGCGTTTCGGCCAGTGACGAACGCGTGATGCCGCTCTCACAGCTCGCGGGAAAGGCGGCGATCACGCTCGAGAACGGCGAGGAACGCACCACGGTCGGCGGTTGGGGGGCGATGCTCGAGGATCTCGAGGCCGTTCGGATTACGATCGAGTCGCTCGAGTGAGGTGTCGGGTGGGTCGGCCACTGGTGGCTCCGATTCAGACCGGCTCGATCAGTGGTGCTTGTGACCCGCAAGGGGTGTCGGTCCCGCCCTGTCCGCGCATTTTTCCGCGAGTGTGGCTGCTGTGTTGAACGGCTGTCGGGGACGTAGAAACTGTGTGTGAAGTCGTGCGTATTCGTCCGTGAGGCCACGAAACGCACGTCTTGGCCGCTTATTCATGTTCTTCTGAGTCTATTAGTTGCCATTAACTACACCTGTTGTACACTGACCAGTAAATATAAATAGTAATATCTATCATGTCTCCTTATATGCCTGGCAAGCACTCACAGGGGAGAAGTCGTACTGACTCGAACGTCTCGCGGCGAACGTTCGTCAAGGCAGCCGGTGCAGGCGGGGCCGCCGTCGGCCTGGCTGGCTGTATTTACGGAAGCGAGACGTCCGAGGACGCCGTCGTCTGGGGAATCGACCCGACCGCCGAGGAGGCGGTCGGCGACGAAATCCTCGACCTGCTGGCGGAGAACGGTGCCGACGGAGTCGACGTTCGGCTGCAGCCCGGCGACGAGGACACGGGCGACCGGCGAGATGCCTACACGAACCTGCTGCAGGCCGAGGAAACCCAGCCGGATCTGTTCCTGATGGACAACGGCTGGGTGAACGTCTTCATCCAGCGCGGACAGATCGCCAACCTGAGCGATGAACTCGACGACGAGGACCTCTCGCAGGTCGACGACGAGTACTTCGAGTCGTTCACCGAGACGGCTCGAGATCCGGATTCCGGCGATCTGTACGGGATCCCGATCTTCCCGGACTACCCGACGATGCAGTACCGCAAGGACTACGCGAGGGAAGCGGGGTACGACGACGAGGACTTCGACGAGTGGGCCACCGAGCCGATGACCTGGTCGGAGTGGGCCGAGGTTACCGAAGAAATCGTTGAGGCCTCCGACGCCGAGTACGGACTCGCGACCCAGTGGGACCAGTACGAGGGTACCGCCTGCTGTACGTGGAACGAGGTCATGTCCTCGTTCGGCGGCGCCTACTTCGGCGGCTTCGACACCCTGTTCGGCCCGGTCGGGGACCGCGACGTGACCGTCGACGAACCGGAGTTCGTCGAGGGGCTGGAGATGATGCGGACGTTCGTCGCCGAGGAGGCGGACGAGCACACCCTCGAGGACGAGTACCCACTCGGACTCGCGACGTCGAACATTACCTCCTGGCAGGAGGAAGACGCCCGCGAGGCCATCCTCGAGGGCGACGCCGTCATGCAGCGCAACTGGCCCTACACGATCAATTCGAACCTCGAGAGCGACGAGGGCGACGACCTCACGGTCGACGACTACGGCGCGATGCCGATGCCCTACGCCGTGAGTCAGGACGAGGCCGCCCAGCCTGGAACCGGCGGATCGACGTCCGCACTCGGTGGCTGGCACATCGTCCTCAACCCCAACTCCGAGAACAAGGAAGAAGCCCTCGAGGTCATTCGCGCGACGATGACCGACGAGTTTAATCTCGGCATGTTCGATCTCTTCGGCTGGATTCCACCGAAGCCACACCTGTTCGAGACCGAGGAGGCGGAACAGGTCGAACCGATGGGTAACTACATCGACACCCTTCGCGTGGCCGGTGAAAACGCCATGCCGCGTCCGGTAACGACGGTGTGGTCGAACCAGTCCAGTCGAATTGCCGAGGAAGTCAACCTCGCCGTCGCCGGCGACAAGAGCCCTGCGGACGCCGCAGCGGATCTTCAGGGCGCACTCGAGGACATCGAAGAGCAAGGATGAGCACCGAAGACCGGACGACCGGCCCGGCTCGACAGTCGAACCGCTCCGGGCCGATCGTCGCGATCACGCGCTGGATGGAGAACCTCGGCGAAACCGGGTTCGCCTATCTGCTGTTGACGCCGGTGATGCTTCTGCTCACCACGATCGCACTCTATCCGCTCTTGCGGACGTTCGAGCTGTCGCTGTACCAGAACGTGCTCTCGAATCCGGAGTTCGTCGGCCTCGAGAACTACGTCCAGCTGTTTACGGGCACGGCAGACTCGCGGTTCCCCGGATCGACCACGTTCCTTCCCGGCGTCAGCACCAGTGGGAGTTTCCCGTTCGTTCATTTCGAGGGACTGCTACGGAGCGCGCTCGCGGTGACGATCATCTTCACCGTCGTGAGCGTTTTCTTCGAGACGATTATCGGCTTCGGACAGGCGCTCGTCCTCGATCAGGACTTCCGGGGCCGCCGGTGGGTCCGCGCCGCGATCATCATCCCGTGGGCGATCCCGATCGTCATCCAGGGGATGATCTTCTACCTGATGTTCCATCCGAGCGCCGGCTTCCTCACGGGGCCGCTGTCCGACTGGGGAATCATCGCCGGATCCAACACGCTCAACGATCCGTTCAGTTCGCTGCTGATCATCACGGTCGCCGACATCTGGAAGACGACGGCGTTCATGGCGTTGCTGATCCTCGCCGGCCTCCAGAGCATCGACCGGAGCCTCTACGACGTGGCGAAGGTCGCCGGCGCGTCCAAGTGGCAGCAGTTCAGGTACATCACGTTCCCGCTGGTTCTGCCAGCGCTCGGCATCGCGATCCTGTTCCGAACGATCGACGCGATGCGGATCTACGGGCTCATCGACTCGGTGTCGGGCTGTACGACCGTCCCGTCGCTGTCGTGTATGGTCGTCGCGACGTTCGACACGAACCGCGGTCTCGCGGCCGCCGTCGCGTTCGTGACGGCCGGGATCATCGGCATCGCCGTTCTGGGCGTCATCTACCAGCAGTACAGGGAGGGGTTCTGAAATGACGACCGCATCCGAACCGACCGAGCAGTCGACGGACGAGATGGGGCCGCTCGAACGGTGGACCCACGGCGTCGTCAACGAGCCCGAAAAGCGCAAGCGGCTGTACCGGGCCCTGTTCTACGTCGCGGCGGCGTTTTTCCTCGTCACGACGCTGTTCCCGTTCTACTGGCTGCTGGTGCTGGCACTGACCCCGAGTGGCGCGATTACGCGTGGCGACTGGAACGTGACCGTCCCGCTTCTCGGCGAGATCCCGTTCCCGACGCCCCAGGGGTTCAAGGTCGCCTCCTTCGTGGAGGTGTTCCAGCAGGTGCCGTTCCACCTCTACGTGTTCAACAGCTTCGTGCTCGCGACGGCGACGACGATCATCGTCCTGATCCTCGCGAGCCTCGCGGGCTACGTCTTCGGTCGACTCGAGTTTCCCGGTCGCGGGCTGATGATGCTCGGCATCTTGGCGGTCTCGTACTTCCCGCCGGCGGCGTTCCTGATCCCGCTGTTCGACGCGTTCCTCGGGAACGCGGTCGTCGTTCCGTTTCTGGGGATCGAACTGTTCGAGCCGCCGCGGCTGGTCAACACGCCGGGCTCGATGATCATGCCCTTCAGCGCGCTGTTCCTGCCGCTGTCGATCTTCATACTCACCACGTTCTACGCCCAGATTCCGGACGGGTTAGAGGACGCGGCGCGCGTCGAGGGGACGACCCGACTCGGTGCGCTGTTCCGCGTGATCATGCCGCTGTCGGCACCCGGCGTCGCGACCGCCGCCGTGTTGACGTTCATCGCGGTCTACAACGAGTACTTCTTCAGCTCGATCATGGCGCTCCAGAACCAGCCCGAGCAGTGGTCGCCGCTGGTTGGCGGGATCTTGAGCTACCAAACGCAGTACACGACGGACTTCAACCTGATGGCTGCAGCGAGCATCGTCGGCGTGTTACCGATGTTGATCATCGTGGTCGTCGCGCAGGAAAAGATTGTCAGCGGACTCACTGACGGAGCACTCAAAGAGTAACAATGGCACGAGTACGACTCAACGACGTTACGAAACGCTACGAAGACATCGTCGCCGTCAACGAGATGAATCTCGACATCGAGGACGGCGAGTTCATCTGTCTCGTCGGCCCGTCTGGCTGTGGGAAGTCGACGACGATGGAGACCATCGCCGGGCTCACGAAGCCGTCCGACGGAACGGTCCACATCGGCGACACCGACGTGACGAAACTACCGCCGAAAGACCGCGGGGTCTCGATGGTGTTCCAGAACATCGCCCTGTTTCCGCACATGGACGTCTACGAGAACATCTCGTTCGGCCTCCGACTGCGGAAGTACGACAAAGACGAGATCGACCGCCGAGTCGACCGGGCGTCCGACATTGTCCAACTCGAGGGGATGTTAGACCGGATGCCAAACGAGCTGTCCGGCGGCCAGCAACAGCGGGTCGCGATCGCTCGCGCGATCGTCCGCGAACCGGACGTCTTCCTGATGGACGAGCCGCTGGCGAATCTCGACGCGAAACTCCGCGTCCATATGCGAACGGAACTCCAGCGACTCCACAAACAGCTGGACACGACGATTATCTACGTCACCCACGACCAGGCCGAAGCGATGACCATGTCCGATCGGATCGCGGTCATCAACGGCGGGAAACTCCAGCAGATCGATCCGCCGCTGGTCTGTTACAACGAGCCCGCGAACCTGTTCGTCGCGGGCTTCATTGGCTCCCCGTCGATGAACCTCGTCCGGGGCGAACTCGCCGCCAACGGCCTGCGGACCGATCACTTCGACCTCGAGTTCGCCGTCGACGACCTCGAGTCCGCCGTCGGCGACGGCGTGACGATGGGGATCCGACCCGAGGATATCTACCTCATGAAGAACGCGGATTCCGTCGATAGCGCGTCCGAGGTGATCGAGGCGCGAACTGACGTCCTCGAACCGATGGGCGACGAGATTTTCGTCTACCTCTCGCTCGACGACACGAGCAGCGAGATGATGACCAGCGAGGAGGTGTCGACGGCCTCGAATCAGTTGCTGATGAGCGTCGATCCCGACACCGTCATCGACGCGGACGAATCGGTGTCGGTCGTCCTCGATCGCTCGAAGATCCACCTGTTCGAGACGGCTTCGGGGACGGCGATCACGCACGGCATCGCGGACCTGTCGTCTCGGCCGACAGCCGTCGAGGCGGAGCCGACGCCGACGGAAGCGGAATCGGGTGGGCAGCATGAGTGAACTCGTTCCACTCGTCTACTACGGCGGACTGACCGTCCTGTTTTTCTTCTGGATCTACGGGATCGTGTCGTTCGCACTCGACCTAAAGCACAAGCTCGTTCCAGGAATCCGGCAGTATCGGCGCGGACGAACGCAGCGCGACCAACGACACCAAGATGACCATGAACGCAAAGAGAACGAAGAGCAGTTGTACTGAGCGAAGCGCCGTCGCCCGGCGACACCCGACCGCAGTCGGCAGAACTAACCTCCCGGAGGGCCGATGACGCGAGAATCGGCGTCACCGGCCGTTCCGACCGGCATCGTCGGTCTCGGAAACATCGGCCACCACCACGCCGAGCGGCTCGTCGATCTCGGCGTGCCGCTGGTCGGCGGGATGGACGTTTCCGCGGAGGCGCGAGAGCGGTTCGCGAACCAATACAGCGCCAAGAGCTACGCAGATCACCACGCGCTCTACGACGACGTCGACGCCGTCGTCATCACCACTCCCAACAAGTTCCACGAAGAGTACGCCGTCGCCGCGTTCGAACGCGACCTCCACGTCCTCCTCGAGAAGCCCCTGGGCCACACCGTCGAGAGCGCGGCGCGGATCAGCGAGGCCGCAGCGAAAAGCAGCGGAACGTGCATGATCGGCTTCAACAACCGGTTCATGAACGCCGTGAAACTCCTCCAGAAGCGGATCGAGCGCGGCGACCTCGGAGAGGTAACGCACGTCGAGGCGAACTACGTCCGTCGTCGGGGCATTCCCGGCCGCGGCTCGTGGTTCACTCGCAAAGAGGTCTCCGGCGGCGGGGCGCTCATCGATCTGGGCGTCCACGCGA
The DNA here is from genome assembly GCF_000383975.1 of Natronorubrum tibetense GA33. Classification (NCBI taxonomy): domain Archaea; kingdom Methanobacteriati; phylum Methanobacteriota; class Halobacteria; order Halobacteriales; family Natrialbaceae; genus Natronorubrum; species Natronorubrum tibetense. The sequence goes on from NZ_KB913017.1 coordinate 3,122,518, forward strand.
TCGATCTCTCGCTGTACCTGCTGGGCTACCCGGCGGTCGAGGAGGTGTCGGGCGTCACCCGTTCGGAGTTCGGCTCCCGCGAGGAGTACTCCTACCTCGAGATGTGGGGCGACGATCAAGGTGCCACGGCATTCGACGTCGACGACTCCGCGAGCGCGTTCGTCCGCTGTGCCGACGATCGAACGATTTCGCTCGAGGTCGCGTGGGCGACGAATCGCCCGCCGACCCACGAGTTCATCGTCCGCGGAACGGAGGCCGCCGCGCGGTTCGACCTCCTCACGAACGAACTCACCATCCACTCCGCAAGCGCGGACGTCACCGACCACATGCTGGATACGACGGTCGAGACTCGTGAGAACGACACGCACGCCGATGAGCAGGCCGCGTTCTTCGATATGATCGAGAACGGCGGTGACGCGGGCTCCAGCGTCGAGGAGGCGTTGACCGTCCAGCGGATCGTCGACGGGATCTACCGCTCGAGCAAGGACGGGCGGTCGGTCACACTCGACGACACCTGACGGCTCGAGTGTGGGCGGTCCCCGCGGGGATGCGCCGTCGGACGATCGGAAGGTCACGCAACCGATCGATGACAGCGTAGTTGCTACTACAGTTTTATTTTTACTATAATAGATAGAAATATATTTGCCACTGGCTCCGCTACCGATTCGTATGGACATCGGTGTACACACGCCACCGCTGGCGGACGAATCGCTCGAGGGTGCACTCGCGTACCTCTCCGAGATCGGCGTCGACGCGATCGAACCGGGCGTCGGGGGTTATCCCGGCGACGACCACCTCGTTCGACGGGAGTACCTAGACGACGAGGACGCACAGGCCGAGTTGGCGGAGCTGCTCGAGACCTACGGGATGCGGATCAGCGCGCTCGCGACGCACAACAATCCGCTGCATCCGGACGACGAGCAGGCAGCCGCGGCGGACACCGAACTCCGCGAGGCGATTCGGCTCGCCGACCAGTTGGGTGTGAACACGGTCACTTGCTTCTCCGGGCTGCCGGCCGGCGGTCCCGAGGACGAGGTTCCGAACTGGATCACGGCTCCGTGGCCCTCGGAACACGCCGACGCCCACGAGTACCAGTGGGATGTCGCCCTCGAGTACTGGTCGGACCTCGCCGCACACGCAGACGAGCACGGTATCGACCTCGCCATCGAGATGCACCCGAACATGCTGGTCTACGAACCCCACGGGATGGCTCGCCTGCGCGAGGAGACGAACGACCGGGTCGGCGCGAACTTCGACCCCTCGCATCTCTACTGGCAAGGAATCACGATCAGCGACGCGATCCGATACCTCGGCGAGCGCGACGCGATCCATCACGTCCACGCGAAGGACACTCGAGTGTACGAAGAACAGGCCCGCGAGAAGGGTGTTCTCGACACGACGGCGTACGACGATGAGTCGAATCGGTCGTGGCTCTTCCGCTCGGTCGGCTACGGCCACGACGAATCCCACTGGAAGGAGATCGTCTCGACGCTCCGGATGGTCGGCTACGACGGCGCGCTGAGCATCGAACACGAGGACTCGCTGACGAGTTCGCGCGAGGGTCTCGAGAAAGCCGTCGATCTGCTCGAGCGAGCAGTGTTCCGCGAGCAACCCGGGGACGCGTACTGGGCCGAGTAAGGGCAGGTGACGCAGCTCCTGCTCAGACGGATGATCGATATGCCAGAACTGGTCAGTATCCCATCATGACGAACACGATAATATAGGAGATCAATCCAAAGATGGCGGTGACCCCCAGCCAGACGAAGACTATGAGAACTGCCTGTCTGCCGGTCATTCCCTCTCCATCGAGGATTGTACTAAATTGGGCAAGGACATCGTCTCCCCTCATAATTGGGCTTAGTTGGTAATATGTAAAACGTTACTTGATTTTTGGGCGATAGTAGCCACTGGATATCACTGAACACCCGATCACAGAACAGCGTTGCGATCGGTGTGTGAATCGTTTTCTAGAGATGATTGTTCAGTGCGCACGTCGACTGTGCACGTATTCCTCGAGTGCCCCACGGAAAACTCCCTCGCGACGAAAACCACTAACTACACTCGTTGTGAACGAGTACGTATGTCACTCGAAGTCGGGGTTCTTGGCTATCGGTTCATGGGCAAAGCACACGCGAACGCGATGGCGCGGCTGCCGATGTTCTTCCCGGACGCACCGGAGATCGAGCGCAGCGTCCTCGTCGGCCGCGACGAGGCGGCGTTAACCGACGCGGCGGATCGACTCGGCTTCGACTCGATCGCGACGGACTGGACCGAGGTCGTCGACGACGTCGACGCCTTCTACAACCTCGGACCGAACCACGTCCACGCCGAGCCCTCGATCGCGGCGCTCGAGGCCGGCACGCCGGTCTTCTGTGAGAAACCGCTCGCGCCGACGCTCGAGGACGCCGAAACGATGGCCGAAGCGGCCCGAGACGCCGGGAGCGACGTGCCCGCCGGTTGTGCGTTCAACTATCGGTTCGTCCCCGCGATTCGGTACGCGAAACGGCTGCTCGAGGCGGGCGAACTGGGCGAGATACACCACGTCCGCGGACGGTACCTGCAGGACTGGCTGGTCGACCCCGAGGCCCCGTGGTCGTGGCGCAACGACGAGGAACTGGCTGGCTCGGGCGCGCTCGGCGACCTCGGCGCGCACACGGTCGATCTGCTCCGATTCCTGGTCGGCGACGACGACCTCGCCGGCGAGATGGTCGGCGTCAGCGGCCACCTGCAGACGTTCGTCGACGAGCGGCCGGTTCCGGATTCGGACGAGTCGCGACCCGTCACCGTCGACGACGCCTACTCCGCGCAGGTCGAGTTCGAAAACGGTGCGATGGGGACGCTCGAGGCCTCGCGCTTTGCTACCGGCCACAAAAACGACCACACTGTCGAAATCCACGGCTCAGAGGGCAGCCTCCGGTTCTCTCTCGAGCGACTGAACGAGCTCGAGGTCCTCCGGACGGACGAGAACCGCGGCTACGAGACGATTCTGGTCACCGACGCGGACGACCCCTACGTCGACCACTGGTGGCCGCCGGGCCACGTGCTGGGCTGGGAGCACACCTTCGTCCACGAGAACTACGAGTTCCTGAGCGCAGTCGAGAGCGGTGGCGAGTTCGAGCCGAGCTTCGAGGACGGCCTCGCTGCCCAGCACGTGCTCGCAGCCATCGAGGAGAGCGACGAGAATCGGGAGTGGGTCTCGCTCGAGTAGGGCCCACTCGATTGAGCAGTGCTCTCGCACCACGTATTTTGAGTACGTCAGCGCGCCACCGAACGTAACGTCGAGCGCTTCGGGCGAGATATCGCGCTGCCACCGACTGCTCATCGAACGGCTCGCACCGTGAGAATCACTTTTACCGACTCCCGACGAAGTATCAACTCAGTATGGGGAACAGGCTCCGTGAGTTCGTCGCCGAGGATTTCTGGCTGCTGATCGGGATCGTCACCTTTGCGCTGATCAGTCTCGCCGGACTCGCCGGACTCGAGGCGCTCGCCGGCGCGATCACGATACTCGGCTGGTTCCTGCTGACGCCGCTGTTCCTGTTCTGGGGTGAGGAGATCGCCGCGCTGTACTTCGGTGATGAAGAGACGATTCCGGATACGGACGACACCGAAATGGACGCGCTCGAGGACCTCAAGCGCCGCTACGCGGCGGGCGAAATCGACGACGACGAGTTCGAGCACCGCCTCGAGCGACTGGTGGCAGTCGACGAACTTCCCGACGACGTGTTCGCCGCCGAATCGTCCACGAAGGCGGACGCCGGAGGGTCGTCCGGGGAAACGGACGCCACAGGCGATCGACACGAGCGCGAGTACGACCTGGAGTGAGTGCCGCGAACGCTTCCATCGTTCGAACCGACTACGCCTTCTCGTCGGCCGTTTTCGCTCTGATGACCGTATCGATCTCGTCGTAGCGAACGCTCTTGTTTTTGGGCGACTGGCCGTCGATCTCGAGGTAGGCCGGCTCGAAGCTCGTCACCGCGCCAGAGTGTTCAGGATCTTCGGCGTCCGTTCGTTCCCGTTTCCAGATTTCGACGACGTCGCCGACGGAGATGTGTTCTCGGACGAGCGCTGCGGCTTTCTCCTCGTCGGCGTCCGGCGGGACAGTGAGTTCGGTCATGTCTTCGGACAGACGGCGGCGATGTCAGTAAGTGGCCACGCGTCGGTTGACGGCCGTTTTTAACTGACCGCACCATCCCCGGCCCGAACGACAGTTTTTGTACGATAGCGCCGAACCGAGGGGTATGACCACGATCAAGGACAGCGTCCACGATCATATCCGGGTCGACGGCGTGGCCCGTGCCCTCCTCGATACGCCCGCCGTCCAACGACTTCGGAATATTCGCCAACTCGGTACCGTCTCGCTGGTCTACCCCTCCGCCAACCACACCCGGTTCGAACACAGTCTCGGCGTCTACCACCTCGCCTGTGAAGCCCTCGATAACCTCGGCATCGACGGCCAACAGGCCGAACGCGTCCACGCCGCGGCGCTCCTTCACGACGTCGGCCACGGCCCGTTCAGCCACAATCTCGAGGCGGTCACTCACCGACGAACGGGCCGCTATCACGATGATGTCCACAGCCTGTTGGCGGAGGGTGATGTTGGCGACGTCCTTCGGAGCCACGACCTCGAGCCGGCGGCAGTCGCGGACCTCGTCGCGGGCGAGGGGCGGTTCGGACAGCTCGTCTCGGGCGAACTGGACGTCGACCGGATGGACTACCTGGTGCGAGACGCCCACCATACGGGCGTTCCCTACGGTACCATCGATCACGGCCGGCTCGTCCGCGAACTCACCTTTACCGACGGCGAACTCGTCCTGGACGAGGGGAACGTCCAGGCCGCCGAGAGCCTGCTGGTCGCCCGGGCACTGATGAACCCGACCGTCTACAGCCACAGCGTCGCCAGACTCACCAAGGCGATGCTCCGGCGGGCGAGCGAACGGTTGCTCGAGTCCCCCGACACCGATGTCGACGCCGGAACGCTCCAGCGGATGGACGATCACGACCTGATCGTCGCCCTGCGGACCTGTACGGAGACGAGCGAGTTCTCGCGACGGTTAGACCAGCGAGATCTGTACAAACGAGCGGTGTGGGCGGAGATAGATGACGTTCCAGGCGGGATCATCGAGTCCGAGCACGAGTCGATCCGGGAGTTCGAACGTGAGGTCGCCGATACGGCGGATGTCGATCCGGAGTGCGTGATCCTCGATGTTCCCGGACGGCCGTCGATGAAGGAGTCGACGACGCGCGTGCTGGTCAACGGCGACATTCGTCGGCTGGGCCAGCAGTCGCCGCTCGTCGAGGCGCTGCGAGCCGCCCAGTACTCCCAGTGGCGACTCGGCGTCTACTCGCCACCGGAGATGCGCGAACGGGTCGGCCGAGCGGCCGTCGACGTGCTGGGGCTGGATATCGAGGGCGCGCTCGTGCGGGAGGTTCGAAACGGACTGGACTCGACGCTCGATCAGTTCGTCGACTGACTTCGCGGCTGCCGGTACCCGGTTTCGAGGTGGTCCGGCCGTGGCCCGTTCTCCCCCTCAGTACCAGGCGCCGCCGGAGGAGACGTTGATGTCTTGGCCCGTCACGTGACGGGCGTCCGGACTCGCGAGCTGGATAGCCAGTGCGGCGACCTCTTCGGGCGGAACCAGTTCGCGGATCGCGAGATTGTCGAGCACTTCGCCTTTGGCCTCCTCGAACTCGATCCCTCGTTCGTCGGCCTGTCGCTCGAAGACGCTCCGGATGCGCTCGCCCTCGACCGGACCGGGACAGATCGCGTTCGCCGTGACGTCGTCTTCGGCGAACTCGAAGGCCAGTGCGCGCGTCAGCCCGATGACGCCCATCTTCGAGGCCGCGTAGGGCGTCCGATTGGGGTAGGGCCGTTTGCCGCCGATCGAAGAGAGGTTGACGATGCTGCCGTGATCGGACTCGCGGAGGTGTGGCGAGGCTTCCCGAACCGCTCGAGCGATACCGACGACGTTCACGTCGAGCGTCTCGAGCCAGTCTTCGTCGGTCGTTCGCTCGACGGGGGCGGTCGGTCCGGCGATGCCGGCGTTGTTCACCAGACAGTCCAGTCCGCCGAACTCGTTGACGGTGGCCTCGATGGCGTCGGCGACGGAGTCGGAGTTCGTGACGTCCGTTTCGACCGCCAGCGTTCGTTCGGGTGCGTCGATCAATTCCTCGGTCTCGTAGATCCCGTCGCCACGGGCCGCGAGTGCGACGTTCGCACCCGCGTCGGCGAACGCGACGGCGATTTCGCGACCCAATCCCTGACTCGCACCGGTGACGAACGCTGTGGTATTCTCCAGCATACTCGAGTCGTCGGGCAAGAGTCCCTAAAGCGTTCCTGCCGGTGAACCGCCACGTAACTCCCGACGGTTCCGCGTCCCTCATCGTCTTTGCGCTCGAGACCGACTCCTGTACCGATGCGAGCCGCAGCCTTCACCGATCTGATCGGCCCGGACGGCGTGAGCGTGATCAACCAGTCGGAGCCCGACCCCGGCCCGGACGAGGCCGTTGTCGACGTCGAAGCGAGCGCGATCAACCGCCACGACCTGTGGATTCTCGAGGGCGACTCGGCGATGGTCGACGCGGCCGACCTCCCGTTCGTCACGGGGTTGGACGTCGCGGGCGTCGTCAGCGAGACTGGTGACGAGGTCCGCGGTGTCGAACCGGGCGACAGGGTCGTGCTCTGTCCGAACGAGACCTGCGGCGCCTGTCGGTTCTGCAGCGAGGGTCCCGAGAACACGTGCGAGCGATTCTCACTGTACCACGGTGGCCTGGCCGAGCGGGCTCGAGTCCAGGCCGATCGACTCATCGTCTTGCCGGACGAGGTCGATACGACCGCGGCCGCCGCGCTGCCCACGGCGTACATGACCGCCTATCACATGCTCCGGCGGGCCGACGTCGGCCCGGGCGATCTGGTCTTCGTTCCCGGCGCGACGGGTGGAGTTGGCGTTGCGACTATTCAGTTGGCCGACCTTCTCGGTGCACGAACGATCGGGACCTCGTCGTCGGAGACGAAACTCGAGCGCGTTCAGGAACTCGGCCTCGACCACGCGATTCAGACGACCAACGTGGACGAGATTCAGGATGCCGTGGCCGATATCGGCGATCCCGACGCGGTCATCAACCACCTCGGCGGCGAGTACACGAAACTCGGCCAGCACGTACTGGCCCGCGGCGGGACGATGGTGATCTGTGGCCGCACAGCCGGCAACGAGTCGACGATCGACGTTACGAATCTGTTCCTCGGACACAAGCGCGTCGTCGGTTCGACGATGGGAACCCAGGACGATCTGCGACGACTCGTCGAGTTGACCGCTTCAGGAGAGCTATCGCCGGAGATCGACCGGACGTTCGCACTCGAGGAGACCGGCGACGCCTTCGCGACGATGCAGGACCGCGAGAGCGTCGGCAAACTGGTCGTCCAACCGTAGCTCAGCAGCCTTCATTCGGGCAGATTTCGGCCACCCGGCCATCCACCGCCGCGTGGGAATGAAAGGGGCTTTCAGGGTGTTCGCGTCCGCGCTCACGCAATCCGTATCAATTCACACGCTATTTAGTACTAGCCGGAACGCGCTGGCCGGAGCTATTTCCGCCGTCCCGATGTCGAACGCCCATGACCGATATCGCCATCACTGGCGCGTCAGGACGGGTGGGACGGGAGGCTATCGAGGCGCTCTCCGACGCGAATCTCACGCTTTTTTCCCACAGCGAGGCCGAGGATCTGGACACCACGCCGATAGACGTCGCGGACCGCGAGACGTTCGTCGACGCCCTCGAGGGCCAGGACGTCTTGATTCACCTCGCGGCCAACCCGAACCCGCGGGCGGAGTGGGACGAGGTTTCGGGACCGAACGTCGACGGAGTGTACAACGCCTACGCGGCCGCGGCGGAAAACGACGTAAAGCGGGTCGTCTTCGCGAGTTCGAACCACGCGGTGAACATGAAAAACACCGTCTCGCCGATCCGGCCGGAGTCGACGGTCGGCAAGCCCGAGATCGTCCGGCCCGACGACGAGATGGATCCCGACACCTACTACGGCGTGACGAAGGCATTCGGGGAGGCGATGGGCCACTACTACGCCAACCGCCACGGGATCGACGTGGTGAACCTGCGGATCGGCTGGCTGCTCTCGGAGGACGAACTCGAGCAGGAAGTCGCCGATCGGGACGGCGCGGGCGAGCGCTTCGCCCGCGCGATGTGGCTCAGTGACGGCGACTGCCGGCGGGTGATCGAGGCCGCGGCGACGGCGAGCCTCGAGTCGAATCCGACGACGGCCCACGGCATCTCGGACAACTCCGAGCGGTTCCTTTCGCTGTCGGAGACGATGCTCGAGTTGGGCTATCGGCCCCAAGACGACTCGGCGGACGTATTGGGAGACTGAGGGGATAGGGGACTCGAGGCGAGTGGGCCGTTCGGCGTCGGCCGATTCGTGGACCGTAAGACGGATTAGCGACTGGTCCGTACCGAGACATATGACACGGGTAAGCGAGTCGACGGGCTACGGACCGAACACCCAGATGTCCCTGTTCGGGTACATCATGGCGGCGGTTCTCGTGATGATTGCGCTACCGTTGCTTCCGGTGATCGTTCCCGCGTATCTCATCTGGCGAGTGTTCTCCGCCGACAAACCCGAGCACAGCTTCGAGACGTGGCGAAAGGAGCGGGGGCGACCGCCGAGCAGTTCGTAAGCGGTCAGTACCGTCGCATTTCTCACGACCGCTCCGCTGAATTCGATACCGGAAGCGAGCGGTACGCTGCTCACACTGGCAACGAGGAGCGCCACGTCCCGCGCGCCACCGCACGTCGGTCGTCGAGCGAGCCTCAGTCGTCCGCACTCACGCCGGCCAGCGCCGACGGCGGGCCGCCCGGCAGTTCGTCGCGATCGTGTGGGGCCCCGAACGCGAGATCCGGGCCTCGAGCGACGATCCGATTGGGGTTCACGTCGGGATGGGTCGTGTAGTAGTGTTCTTTGATGTGGTCCATGTTCACCGTCTCTGCAACGCCCGGCGTTTGGTAGAGGTCGCGCAGGTACGGCCAGAGGTTCTCGTACTCGCGGACGTACTGGACGTTACACATAAAGTGCGTGTGGTAGACGTTATCGAATCGGACGAGCGTCGTGAACATCGCGATATCGGCTTCCGTCAGCCGGTCTCCGGCGAGATACCGCTGGTCCGCCAGCACGTCGTCCCAGTGATCGAGCGCGGCGAACAGGTCGTCGACCGCATCGTCGTAGGGTCCCTGTTTCGTCGCGAAGCCCGCCCGGTAGACGCCATTGTTGATCGGCTCGTAGATCTCGTCGATGATTCGGTCCACGTCGTCCCGATACCCGTCCGGGTAGAGATCGACGTCTCGGTCGGCGATCTCCCCGAACTCGGTGTCGAGCATCCGCATGATCTCCCTGGACTCGTTGTTGACGATCGTGCCTTCCTGCGTGTCCCAGAGGACGGGCACCGAGACGCGACCGGTGACGTCCGAGTCGGCCTCGACGTACAGCTCTCGGAGGTAGTCAGCGTCGAGGACGGGATCGCGCGTACACCCCTCTTTGTCCGGGGTAAACTGCCAGCCGTCCTCGTCGCGGTAGGGGTCGACGACCGAGACGGAGATGGCGTCCTCGAGCCCCTTCAGCGCCCGGACCACGAGCGTTCGGTGCGCCCACGGGCATGCGTAAGAGACGTAGAGGTGGTACCGGCCCGCTTCGGCCCGGAACCGGGCGTCCGGATCGTCGCGGACCCGGTCGCGAAACGTCGTCTCCTGGCGTTCGAACGAGCCGTCGTCGTCGGTGTACTCCCCGGCATTCGTGCGCCACTCGCCGTCGACGAGCATGTTCATGCTCGAGCGTACGGCTCGAAGGTACAAAGCGTCCCGCTGACATCCGTGTTACCACCGTGGAACGACGCTTCGGGCGGTCAGCCCACGGCAGCCCCGCCCGGTATCTCAGCCCGCGGCAGTCACGACCCAGTAACTCGAGCCGATGGCGACGAGGAGGCCACCCTCGAGGCGCGTCACGCGCCTCCCGGTCGCGAGCAGCCCCGTCGCGACGACGGTCAGAGCGACTAGCCAGATGACGCCGGGGAAGACGGCGGGATCGACGGTCATGGGACGCACGACTGCCGCAAGGCCGAGCACGCCGAGCAAGTTGAACACGTTCGAGCCGATGATGTTGCCCGCGGCGATGGCGACCCCGCCCCGCCGCGTCGCGACGACCGCCGTGACGAGTTCCGGCAACGAGGTGCCGGCGGCGACGATCGTCACGCCGACGAGCCACGGCGAGATCCCGAACGAGAGTGTGATTGTCGTGGCCGAGACGACCAGGATGCGACCGCCGAGGACGACCAGCGCGAGGCCGAGGAGCAGCCGGAGCCCCTCGCGACCGAGGCGAACGGAATCCTCGGCCGTAGCGGTCTCGTCGGTGACGGCACCGTTCTCGTCCCCCGTTCCACCGATCGCTTCGATCTCGGGACTGTCGATTTCCTCGACTTCCTCGATCGCCGTCCCACCGTCTGAATCACCTGCCTCCGTACTCGAGTCCGAAGCCGACGACCGCCGGATCGCCATCCCGAGCGCCCCGAGATAGCCGAACAAAAGGACGAGGAGGAGCGCGCCCTCGAGTCGCGACACCGATTGATCCGCCAGCACCAGCGCGGCGATAACGGTCGCACCGGCCATCACGAGCGCGTCGCGGCGGAGCAGCGTCGTCGTGACCCGGAACGGGGCGAGGAGGGCGACGATCCCGAGGATCACGCCCAGGTTGAACACGTTCGAACCGACGACGTTGCCGACCGCGACGTCGCTCTGGCCCTCGAGTGCGGCGGTCGTCGAGACGGCGATCTCCGGCGCGGAGGTGCCGAAGGCGACGACGGTGAGACCGACGACGAGCGGCGAGATCCCGACCGACTCGGCGAGCCTCGAGGCGGCCGCGACGAGCCACGTGGCCCCGAGCCAAAGGGCGATCGTACCGACGACCAACAGTGCGACGCTCTCGAGGACTCCCATCAGTTCCTCTCTCTCCCGGACCCGACAAAAGCACCGGGCCGACACCCCGTGACTCGTGGAGGTATGTGTGCGCTGGAGGGACGATTTTCGGCAGACGGCCGGTAGATCGTCGCAGAGACCTATCGGCTGGCGGTATTCCTCTGGGTAAGACTTTTCAGCGAGAGTTTGATTGTACATATTGGGACTTCAAATGAGTGGTGTCAGTGATGATTCAGCTGATGACGATCCGACGGACGCATTCGTCCAAGGAACGGACGATGATGACCCACGAATAACGTTTTACGGCGGTCGCGGGATGAGCGCGTTCCCGATCGCCTTTTTCATCGTCTGGGCCGTCGCACAGACGGCGCTCTGGCGGATTTCCGACACCGGCGGACTGATCGTCGGTATCCTGATCGGCCTCATCGTCGGGATGTTCTTCGTCCGCGGGAACTGGAAATCGTACGCGAACACCATCTTCGAGGGGATGACCCAGCCCGTCGCGGTGACGGCAATCGTCGCCTGGATCTGGGCGGGAATGTTCGCTGAAGTGTTACAGGACGGCGGCTTCGTCGACGGACTGGTTTGGTTCGCCGACATCGCGGGGATCGGTGCGACCCTCTTCCCGGCGATCACCTTCGTCCTCGCAGCGCTGTTCACGACGGGAATCGGGACCGGATACGGCGCGGCCATCGCGTTCGTCACGCTGTTTTTCCCGGCGGGCATCCTGCTCGGCGCGAACCCGGTCTTGCTGTTCGGCGCGATCCTGTCGGGTGCGATCTTCGGCGACAACCTCGCGCCGGTCAGCGACACGACGATCGTCAGCGCCGTCACGCAGGACTCTGACATCGGTGGCGTCGTCGCGTCGCGATTCAAGTACGTGATAATCGCTGCGCTCATCGCGTTCGTCGGCTACGTCGTCGCCGGACAGTTCATGAGCGGGCTCGAGATCGCCGGTGATGCCCAGGAGATTCTGGTCGCCCAGAGCGAACCCATCGGTCTGATCCATCTCGTCTCGATGGGGATCGTCATCGGTGCCGCAGTCGCCGGCCGGCACATCGTCGAAGCGATCTCGTGGGGGATCGTCTCCGCGATCGCGTTCAGCCTCGTGCTGGGGCTGATGAGCGTCGGCGACATCGTGACCTTCAACGCGCCCCAGGACGCACCGGTGGCCGAACCGCTCGAGTTCCTCCCGTTTCTCACCATCGTCGACAACCCTGACGCGGTCGGCGTCGGCGGGAGCCTGATCAACGGCGCGGCGGGCTTCTTCGAACTCGCGATTCTCGTCCTGTTGATCATCGCGGCGGCACAGATCATGATCCGGGGCGGCGCGTTCCAGGCGATCCTGGACTGGTCGATCGAGAACCTCGCGACGAACGTCCGAAACGCCGAACTCACGATGGTCGGCTCCGCGGCGCTGATCAACGCCGTCATCACGATCAACACGGCCGCCGAGGTCGCGATCGGGCCCTACATCTCGAAGATCGGCGAACGGTTCAACCTGAACGGCTACCGTCGAGCGAACATCTTAGACGGACAGACCGCCGCGCTCGGCTACATCTTCCCGTGGTCCGGCGGCGTCCTCGCGGGCTATACCGCGATGCAGGATCTGCCCGACGCGTACGACTGGTTCGACACGGGCATGCTCGTCACGCCGATCGACGTCGTCCCGTTCGTCTTCCAGGGCTGGCTGCTGGTCGCGGTGTTCGTCGTCGCGGCGATCACCGGCTTCGGCCGCGAGTACGTTACCGACCGCGAAACTGAGGAGGTGGCACGAATATGAGTGTCTTCAAAAAGTATCTCAAAGGATGGACGTTCCGGAGTACCAACCCGTCGTTCGACGTGGGCGACGAGATTAGCGTGTTCGTCTCCGAGACGAACGGTACCGACGCGGGACTGGCCTACGTCGGTGACACGCGACTGATCATCGATGGTGCCGGTCCGGAGACCGTCGAGAAGCGCGTCCGACTCCGGGTGACCGAGTTCGACGAGGCGGAGTCGACCGGACGCGGCGAGTTCCTCGAGGTCGTCGGCGAGAGTTCCTACACGCAGTAATCACTCCGCAGTTTCGATCACGGTTTTTCGCCACTCGGGCGACCGAGAGACACACGTTTAAGCGACCCGAGTGAGCACTCGAGGTATATGGCAGAGGACGGGGACCGGCACCGACAGAGTCGCCTGTTCACGGACGACGACGGGGGATTCGACGCCGAACGCGCTCGAGACGAGTCGCTCCCGGTCGAGGACGGCGAACTGATCGATACTGACGAACTCGCCGATCACCAGCGCTACGTCGAGGGACGTGGGATCTACGACGAGCGTAATCGGGTCAACGACCTCACGGGCAAGGAGTGGAAGTACGCGACGAAGTCCGTGATTGCGGAGAGCTATCCGCCCGACGTCCAACACGACCTGCGGAGCGAACACGGCGGCCAGAAGCCACCGCGACTCTGTGCCGACCTGATCGAGCGGTTCAGCAAGGCCGGCGACACCGTCCTCGACCCGTTCGCCGGCGTTGGTGGGACGCTGCTCGGGGCGAGTTTCTGTGAGCACGAAGGGACGGGCCTGCGCGAGGCGATCGGTTTCGAGCAGACCCGTCGCTGGATCGAGATCTACGAGACGGTCCTCGAGCGCGAGAACGAGGAACGGCGGAGCCGCGGGGAACCGCCGCTTTCCGAACAGGACGTGCGCCACGGCGACTGTGCGGACCTGATCGGGGAGATTCCGGACGACTCGGTCGACCTGCTTCTGACCGACGTTCCCTACTGGAACATGGACGAACTCGAGCAGACCCGAAACGAGCGCGCAACCCGGGAGAGCAAACTCGGTGCGTTCGACGCGGACGAAGACGCCGGAAGCGCCGGAAACGCCGAAGACACCGAAAACGTCGCCGAAAGAGCCGACGACGCAGCGAGCGACGAATCGGACACGCAGTCCAAAGCCGAGTGGCTGGCCGACATGGCCGAGAAGTTCGACCGATTTGCCGACGCTGTCGCGCCCGATGGCCACCTCGTCGTCTTCATCGGCGACATGTACCGCGAGCAGTCCTACGAGTTCCTCTCGGCCGATCTCGCGCAGGCGATCGAGTCGACGGCACCGGTGACACTCGCGGCGAACCTCATCTGGTACGACCCGACGAAGGACCTCCACGTCTACGGCTATCCGTTCTCGTTCGTCCCGTCGATGGTCCACCAGAACGTCCTCGTCTTCCGACCGAATAGCTGATTCTCCCGCAGGCTGACCCGTGTCATTCGGGCGTCTGACGCGGTTTTATTGACTCTCGAGACGATCGTTCAACTGGCGCGCAGTGGCGGATTCGCTCCCCATCCCACTCCAATCCACCCCATCCGCGCGCCAGCATTCCTCCCCTCTCACTTTCGTGTGGACGACCGAACCGTACAGAAGGACGGCTCGTCTCCGCGACGCAGCCTCAGGCGCTCGCCGGCAACAGCGCCGCCCGAACGTCGTCCGCCCGATCGGTTTCGGTGATGATCGCGACCTCGTCGCCGCTTGCGAGCTCCGTCCCGGGTAACGGAATCGTCAGCGACTCGCGTGCACGACCGTGCGCGTAGATCCGCGCGTCCGCGGGCAAGTCGAGTTTGCTGATCCGCTTGCCGACGGCCGGCGAATCGTCCGTGATCTCGAGGACGGTCAGTTGCAGATTCGTCGCGAGATCCGCGACGACGTTGAAGTCGCCGCCGAGCATGGCCGTCTTGGCACCCGCCGCACCGAGTCGCTCGGGATAGATTATCTCGTCGACGTCCGCGGCGTACTTCTCGTAGATGTCCTCGCGGTAATCCTCGTCGATCCGCATGACGGTGCGGCAGTCGTGGTGCTCGCCCACCATACAGGCCGCGAAGTTGACGTTGAGATCCGGCGAGAACGCGCCGATAGCGTCGGCGGTATCAACCCCGGCGTCGATGAGGATGTCCTCGTCGGACCCGCTACCGTGGACCGTCTCGAATCCCTCGCTTTCCGCACGCTCGATGCGATCGGGATCGTTGTCGACGACGATGGCTTCGTGACCTTCGTCGCTCAGAATGCGCGCCGTTCGCGACCCGACCCGTCCGTAACCCACGATGACGAATCTCATGGTACAGTAGTACACGCTCCGAGGTCAAATACGTTGGCTCGAGGACGGGGAAAGCGGACGCGAGCGTCGCATTGTCCCTACGCCGCATCCGTCAGTCGCCGTTCGTCGACGCCGACTCGACGACAACCACTCGCAGATCGTTCAGGTTCGTGCCGGTCGCGCCGGTTCGAATCAGTTCGTCTCGGGCGGCCAGATACGGCGAGACGTCGTTGTTTTGTAACGCATCTCGAGCGCTCTCTCGCTCCTCGACGGTTGTCTCGTCGACGAGCGCCCCCGCCACATCGATTGGGCCGTCGATTCCGTCCGTGTCGACGGCTGCGACGGTGATCGCCCCCTCGAGGAGTGCGTCGTCCGCGAGTTCGATCGCCGCGCTCGTCGCGAACTCCTGGTTCGGCCCGCCGGTTCCGTCGCCGGTGACCGTCACGGTCGTCTCGCCGCCCGAAAGGAGCACGGTCGGCGGCGACAGCGGGACTCCCGTCGCCAGCACCTCCTCCGCGATGGCCACGTGTGTCGTCGCCGCCTCGCGGGCCTCGCCGCGGATGCGCGAGGAGAGTACGAGCGGTTCGTAGCCGCGGTCGACGGCGACCTCGCGGGCCGCCTCGAGCACCGTCATCCCATCGGCGACGATATGCGTCGTCGCGTTCCCGAAAACCGGATCGTCGGCGCCCGGCGTCTCCGGAACCTCGCCGGTGGCACCGCGATCGAGCCGATTGGCCACGGCTCCGGGAACGTCGGTCTCGTACCGCTCGAGCACCGCAATCGCGTCCGTGAACGTCGACTCGTCAGGGACCGTCGGCCCGCTCGCGATCACGCTCGGATCGTTGCCGACGACGTCGCTCAAAAGCAACGAGACGACGGTCGCGGGGGCTGCGCGACGAGCCAGTTGGCCCCCTTTCAGCGCCGAGCAGTGCTTTCGGACCGCGTTGATCTCGCGGATGTCCGCACCGCTCTCGAGCAGCGCGGTGGTTACTGCCCGAAGATCCGCGAGCGAGATGCCTCTCGCGGGCGCGGGCATGAGCGCGCTCCCGCCGCCGGTGATCGTCGCCAGCACGAGCGTCCGTTCGTCCGCGGCGTCTGCGGCCGCGAGCAGTTCGCGCGTGCTCTCGACGCCGCGCTCGCTCGGGACCGGGTGGTCGCCCTCGAGCACCGCGACGCGGTCGGTCTCGGTCGGATCGTCGGTGACGACGACGCCGCCGTCGATCCGATCGCCGAGGAGGTCCTCGAGCGCCGCGGCCACGTGTGCGGCGGCGTTCCCGCCGCCGAGCACGATGATCTCGTCGTACCCGCCGAGGTCGTATTGTGCGAGATCGTCCGTCCCGCCGGCGACGCGAAGGGTATCGTCTCCCTCGAGCGAGACGGCCTCGCGGATCACTCGCCGCGGGTGGCCGGCCGCGATTCCCGCTTCGATACACTCGAGAGCGAGGTCACGAGCGTCGGTCGTCGCCAGCCGATTTCGGTTCTCGATCATAGGCGATCACCCACCGAACGATCCGGTGACCGTCGCAGCAAACGGTCCGGTGGCCGTCGCAGCAAACGGTCCGGTGGCCGTCGCAGTAGTCGGTCGTCGGTGTGTCGCGGTTCGATGGCCGAATCGCCGGCGAACGGCCCGTACACCGTCTCCTCCATAGTCAGGCGTTTCTCCCGAAGCCGATAAAGGTGATCCTGATCCGGCCTCCCTCGAGTCTTCGACGGGAGACCGAACCGAAATCCCCGAAAGCGGTTGTCGCGAAATTATTGCACGAACGTGTCTATCAGCTATCGGCTCTCGGACGGGAAGCTTTAACTAATCGCTCTTGTTATGCTCGATCGTCCAATATGGGGGCTTCCGATACAATCGCGGCCTACTTCGGATTCGACGAACACGAGACAGACTATCGAACTGAGACGCTCGCCGGCGTGACGACCTTTCTGGCGATGGCCTACATCATCGTGGTCAACCCCGCGATTCTGGCCGAAGCGATCACCATCGACGGCTACACCGATGCCCAGACGCGGGACGTCATTGCGATCGCGACGATCCTCGCGTCCGTTCTGGCGATCGGCGTGATGGCGTTCTGGGCAAACCGCCCGTTCGGACTGGCCCCCGGGATGGGGCTCAACGCCTTCTTCGCGTTCACCGTCGTGATCATCCTCGGCGTGCCGTGGGAACTCGCTCTCGCCGCCGTCTTCGTCGAGGGAATCATCTTCATCGCACTGACGGCCGTCGGGGCCCGAAAGTACATTATCGAGCTGTTCCCCGAACCAGTTAAGTTCGCCGTCGGGGCTGGTATCGGTGTCTTCCTGCTCTTTCTGGGACTCCAGGAGATGGAGGTCGTCGTCGGCTACGACGCGACGCTGCTGACGCTCGGGAACGTCCTCGAGAGCCCCGTCGCGGCGCTCTCGCTCACCGGTCTCGCGCTGACCTTCTTCCTCTACGCCCGCGGTATCCGCGGCTCGATCATTATCGGGATTCTCTCGACGGCAGTCGCCGGCTGGCTGCTGACGCTCCTCGATGTCGTCTCTCCCGGCTCGCTGGTGCCGGAACCCGCGTACGATCAGGCGACGAACGACGGGCTTTTCAGCATGCTGCTCTCCGTCGAGTACGACATCACGCCGCTGATTTCGGGCTTCATCGACGGACTGGGGATGATGGCCGACGATCCGCTCGTCTTCGCGCTCGTCGTCTTCACCTTCTTCTTCGTCGACTTCTTCGACACCGCGGGGACGCTGATTGGCGTCTCCCAGATCGGCGGCTTCCTCGATGACGAGGGTGACCTCCCCGAGATCGAGCGGCCGCTGATGGCCGACGCGGTCGGGACGACGTTCGGTGCGATGATCGGGACGTCGACGGTGACGACCTACATCGAGTCCTCGACGGGTATCGAGGAGGGCGGCCGAACTGGCTTCACGGCACTGATCGTCGGCGTCCTCTTTCTGGCGGCGCTGCTCTTCGTGCCGCTCATGCGTGCGGTTCCGCAGTACGCGACGTACATCGCGCTCGTCGTCGTCGGGATCATCATGCTCCAGGGCGTCGCCGACATCGACTGGCAGGATCCCGTCTGGGCCATCTCCGCCGGCCTGACGATCACGATCATGCCGTTGACCGCCTCGATCGCGAACGGACTCGCCGCGGGGATCATCAGCTACCCGCTTATCAAGGCGGCTATCGGTGAGGCTCGCGATGTCAGCCCCGGCCAGTGGGTACTCGCCGTCCTGTTCGTCGGCTACTTCGCGATTTACTTCGCCGTCGAAGCGGGGCAGATCACGTTCTGACCGGCTCGCGCCGTCGCTTTCTGCCCGTTCGTCCTCGATTGCGGCAATTCGACACCCGACCAGTGGTCTCTTAGGGCTGAGTCGACTATCCGCATCCATATGGCTGACATTACGATGTACGATCTTCCCGGCTGTCCGTTCTGCGCGAAAGTCCGCACGAAACTCGACGACCTCGAGCTCGAGTACGATGTCATCGAGGTCCCCCGGTCACACGGCGAGCGCACCGAAGTCGAGAAGGTCAGCGGTCAGACCGGCGTTCCCGTCATCACCGACGAGTCACAGGGCGTCGAGGGGATGCCGGAGAGCGACGATATTGTCGAGTACTTAGAAGAAACGTACGCCTGAGTCGCCCCTACCGTTCGGTCGTTCGAATCGGTTTCCGGTCTGACGCCCACTCGTGAGCAACGGCTCGCGCGTCGTCTCGAAGCCGGACATCACACTCGAACTGTGTAAAAACCGCTTTAAGCCGCTTCTTCGTGTTCGGCGCGCTCTCGAATGACCTTCCGGAGCTCCGCGGCGTCGCGAAGCTCCTCGAGTTCGTCGCGTTCGACCAGCGCGGTGCCGTCGACGGACTCCTGTTTCGCCCGGTCGACGACGTAAACGGACTGCGTGTGGGTGACGTGGCCGATAGAGCTCATGATCCGAGCCCGTTTCTCGGCCGCCTTCGTGAACTCGGAGTGGCCGGTGAGTACGACCTCTTCGTCGTCGTCCTCGTCGTCCCGGCTGACGGCTTTGAACGGCGAGCGCAGCGTCGGGTGGACGCTGTATCCGGCCCGCGTGAGGACGGCGACGACCTGTTCGTCGTCGGGATCGGCGTCGGGGTCGTCCGGCGTCGAGTCGCTCTCGTGGACCTCGTCAGCGCCGTCGAGTACGTCAACCGGACTCGTCAGCGGCGCGTCGAACAGCTCTTGCAGCGTCATCGCGACCTCGACGGAGGCGTTCATCCCGTCTTCGTACTTCGAGACGGTTCGCCGGGAGACGCCGAGTTCGGTCGCGAGTTGGCCGAGACTCCACTCTCTGTCCTGGCGTTTGTCGGCGAGTAAATCGCCGTCGATGTTGACGTAGAGACCGCCGGGTGCGGCGTAGATCAGCGGCGGGACCTCCTCGATGAACAGGTTGTACGCGGTATCGGGGCTGAGGACGGGGACGCCGTGACGGAAGTAGGTCACGTCGGGTTTGAGATCCTCGTCACGACTCCGGAGGCCGATGACCAGCGGCGTCGCCCGGAGATAGGTCCCCAGGCGGCGCATCTCGTGGCCCGTGGCCTCGTTGAACGCGTCGATGTTGCCGAGGATCTTGACCAGAATGAGATCGTCACCCCGGCGTGCAGCGATATCGAAACTCTTCGGTCGGATCGCACACCGGTCGCTCACCACGAATCCCGCGTCCTCTAACATCGCGGTCACGTTACCGACCAGTGCGGAGCGGGACATAGGGGGATGTAAGCGATTCCTCCTATAAGACGTTTTCCCCGGGATATCCGGGTGCCGTGTCGTGGTTCGGATACGTACCAGCAGTATACTTTTATAGTTGGTATCCGCTCCGTCGGTGGTACGTCGCCTCCGCGAATCGGTTCGGCTCGGTTCGGCCGGGGACTCGCAGAGCGTTCCCGAAAGCGGTTACTCGCTCCCGTCCCAACTCCGGGCGATGACCGTCGTCGGCCTCGACGATACCGACTCCCGCGAGCACGGGATGTGTACGACCTACGTCGCCGCCCAGATCGCAGAGCGACTGCGCCGGCAGGGGGCAACGGTCTCAAGACTGCTGCTCGTCCGACTCAACCCCGCCGTGCCGTACAAGACGCGAGGGAACGCCGCGCTCGCGATCCACACCGATGCCGATCCGAAGCGTGCGTTCTCGATCGCTCGAGACCGCCTCGAGTCGCTCTCGGAAACGGCCGACGAGCGAACGAATCCGGGGCTCGTCGTCGCCGAGGGTGGGCCCCAGGACGTTCCGGACGACGTAAGCGAGTTCGCCGAGCAAGCGATCCGCAAGCACCTCGAGATTTCGGACGCGACGGCGCTGCTCGAGTGCCATGGCTACCGCTCGTGGCACGCGGGCGACGGTCGGGGTCGGATCGGCGCGCTGGCTGCGATCGGGGGCCGACGGGCGCTTTCCGAGTGGACCTACGAACACATCTCCTACCGGGACTCGAGTCGGTGGGGAACCCCTCGCGAGGTCGACCGCGAGAGCGTCTTCGACGCCGCCGACTGGGGCTACCCGGATGTCTGGGACACAGTGGACCGCGGCGAGGACGAGGCCGTCTGCGTCCCCCACACGCCCGGACCGATCCTGTACGGAATGAGAGGCGACGATCCCGAGGCCGTTCGAACCGTGGCGGAGCGGATCCAGAGCGAGCCCGTCGCCTCGAGCCAGCTGTTCGTGACCAATCAGGGGACGGACGTCCACCTGCAGGACGGGGACCTCGAGTCGGTCGTCGACGGCCGGGCGTACCGAATCGACGGACGGGTCGCGAGCGAGCCCGAAACGCGTCGGGGCGGGCACGTATTCGTTGATCTGGCGGCTGGATCGGCGGACGACGCTCGGCTCGAGTGTGCCGCCTTCGAACCCACGAAACGGTTCCGCGATCGGGTGCGAGCGCTGCGGGTCGGCGATCGGCTCACCGCTTGCGGCGAGGTGTCGCGGGGAACGCTCAAACTCGAGAAGTTCGCCGTCCGGGAACTGGTGACGACCGAGCGCGTAACGCCGACCTGTCCCGACTGCGAGCGGCGGATGAAAAGCGCCGGGCGAAACCAGGGCTATCGCTGTCGGGACTGCGGAACCAGCAGGGACGGGAAAGTCGAACGAGGGCTCGACCGCGACCTCGAGACGGGCTGGTACGAGGTGCCCCCGTGCGCACGGAGACACATTTCAAAGCCGCTGGTCCGCGGGGGGTTCGACGCGCCGACCCACCCCGAGCGGTAGGTGCTGTGCGAGCGGACGGGGTTCGTCAAACGCGGTCTCTCTCGGACCTGGACGAATCCGATCAGATCTGCTTCTTGAGCGTACCGTAGACTGGGTACAGCGAGTTGTAGACGGGATACGGAATGTTGCGCGCGACGCCGCGGACGACCTTGCGGTGTGTGGCTTCGGTCGCCGACTCCGTGATCGCGCCGATATCGACGGTTTCCAGCCACTCGAAGAACGCGGTCGCGCCGTCGACCGGGAACTCCCGACCGTAGCGAACGTGGTCTTGAATGTCCCGCCAGTGGAAGATGGTGTGGTCGTCCATCACGAAGGTTCGCTGTTCGAAGCCCTCGCGAACTTCGTGGAACCTCCGCTCGTCCATCTCGTAGCCGAACCGGTTGGGGTCGAGCCCCGCGAGGACCATCCCGACCATCGTCCGGTAACACTTCTCGCACTCGTTGCAGTTACCCCCGCGATCCTCGTGGACGCAAGTTCGGATCGGGAACGCCGTCGTCTCGGTCTCGACGTAGTCGGCGATGAGTTCGACCTTCTCCTGTCTGCTCAGTTCGTAGCCGTCGTGGTTGCCGCTCGTGTACGTCCAGCGGACGTTATTATCGATGCTGGGGTGTGATCCCCAGGGGTGCTCGAACTCGTCTGTGTGACTCGAGGCGATGTGGATCGTTCCCAATCCGAGCGCGTACGACAGGGGGGCACAGAGCGCGACGAGGCCGATACCGTGGCCGACGGAGCTGTACCACGCGCCGTCGACGTAGCGCTTGTAGTGGGCCTGCAACATCGGCATGTCCAGACAGGAGAGCATGTTCGAACGGACGTTCTGCACGTCGAGGCCGCGATCCGCCGCGAACGTGTCGATGTCCGTTCTGGCTCCCTCCCACCGATCGTCCTGTTCGACGCCGACGACCCAGCCCTGAATGCTGATCAGCGTCGGCGTCTCCTCGCGCTGTCGCACGTAGCTCGCGACCGAGTCGATGCCGCCGCTGAACAGCAGTCCGCTGCGGTCGAACTCCTCCGGCGAGCGGTCGGTTCGCGTGTCGACGACCTCGCCGACGCGGATGTCGCCGCCCTCGATGAACGACGGGTACATCCCACGGAGGACCTCGCGGACCTCCTCGAGCGTTTCCAGGAACGTCTCGTCGACCGCCGACACCTCCACGTCGACACCGTTGGCCCACGCGACCGGACAGACATGTGCGAGCGCGGGTATCGTCGCGATTTCCGTCGGCAGTCCCTCGAGATCGACGTTGTACTCCACGCGAAACGGCTCGCCCGAAAAAAATCGCTGCGTGTGACGGGGTGGAGTGATCTCACACTCGATCGTCGAGCCCTCGATCGTTGGATCGTGTACAGTGAGGCTCATCGGTGGATGGACCTTCGATCGGGTTCTGTGATCCGTAACTGGGTCGATGTCTCTGATACTGGTATTGACATAACAATCGCCGTTAAGAGCTCCTTCTCCCTGTTTCCACTAAGTTAGCAGCGAACTACCCAAGATATTGATACGGGCTACGTGATACTGACGGAACAGTAGACGGTCTTCACACCCATCACATCGGAAATTGTGACTGGGAAGCTGCACTCGTGATTTTCGTTACCAATTTCCACTACGGCCGACGATCAACTGCGTCCTCCGGGAGAAGACGCCATATTTTCCCGCCGTCTTCGCTCGTTCGGCGTCCAGTCTCGACTCGCGAAGCGACTCGTCGGGCCCACAGCGACCGACAGAACGGACGACAGCTCACCTCACCGAAATCACCGCTGTCCGAGAATCGATACCGTACGACGGTCACTCGAGCAACGGCTCACCGATTCCAAGAGCCGGAACGCGGACGCCGGCCGGCGAACTCGAGGGATTCACTGAACGACCGGTTCGATAGCCGGGACACGCTTTCACGACAGCGATATTGACCGGTGCACTCTCACTGAACTGCGATCCCGCGGCGGACGAGAAACTCGCTGGCCGCCTTGATCTCGACGGGGCTGCCAATGATCCGACAACGATCCTCGCCGTCGGCCACGATAGTCACGGTAAACTCGTCGTCCAGCGGCGGCTCGAGGTCCTCGAGGAGTTCTCGAGGGAGCACGATCTGAGTGCTATCGCGCAGCCGCGCCGCGTCTGGCATCGTCTTAATCGATGCCGTGCATGTCGTTTATGGGTATCGAAAACCCGTTGCGAACGGTAATCGAAGCACGCGGTACCATCGACCGAGGGGCGGTCCTCGAGCCAGCGTTTTCTAGAAGAAATAGAGGCGATAACTGTCACCCAGCGAAACAGTCGGATACGTACCGCCAACAGGCGTACTACTCAAAACCCTCATACCACTATATATTATATCTGTGACATAAGGTCTTGAATAACTGATTGAGACACCATCATATTCGACGATTCTATCCTCGATGAATATCTTTATTTCCTATAAGTATTTCGTTGAGTACGTTAATCTGAGAGTGATAGTCACGATATTATAATACTCTATAATAGCCGGCTGTGCGGAGAGTTACCAAATAAAACATGAGCACTGAACGACACGACTCCGACCGAGCGACACGGGACGACGATCAGGAACGCTACACTCACGAAGAAGCCGCGGAACTGGACGAAAGTGCCTTCGACGGCGGCAGCGTCGGACGGCGCACCTTCTTGAGCGTCGCGGCAGCAACCGGTGTGGCACTCGCAGTACCGAGTACGGTATCGGCCACCGTCGAGCACGATGCGCTGACGGAACGGGCCGCCTTCGCCGTCAACGCTACTCCGGATGACTACGAGGTACCTGTCGTCATCACGTTCGAGGGCGGCGTTCCGGCGACGTTCGAAGCGGCGTACACCGACCCCGATTGGGACGTCGACGACCAGACTGCGCCGCCGACGGCGGTGACGCGAACCGAGCCGACGGCGGCGGCACACGCCCACCTCGATGCAGACGAACTCGATTCGGTTCTCGACGAGTTCGGGGACGACATCGAGGGGGTAGGCTACTCCCCGGGGGCGAACCCGTGGTGGCACCTGGAGGACCCGTACGCAGACGGTGTCTTCCCGCCGGTCGAGGAATCCCGCGATTGGCTCTCGTACGAAGAATCCGTCCAGGGCATCCGATACCTCGAGGAGGAGGTGAGTCCCGACCGGATCAACTGCTACTCGATCGGACAGTCGCCCGGCTGGAACAACCAGTTCACCGGCGATAATCCCGATCCGAGTGACGTCTACGTCGCCGAGGTCACGAACGACGTCAACGACGAGGCGTCCTTCGCCGAGAAGGAGAAGGTCGTCTACTCCCTCAACATCCACGGCGACGAGCGCGCCGGCACCGAGGCCGGCTGTCGCATCATCGAGGATATCGCCCGCGGCGAGGCCCCCGACTTCGAGGACCTGCTCGACGACATCGTTCTCCTCTTCCTGTTCACGAACCCGGACGGCTGGGTCTCGCGGAAGCCCGAAACCGAGATCCCGTGGGTCGCGGGTCACGACTGGAACTTCCAGCGCGGCAACGCGTCGGGTCTCGACACGAATCGACAGTATCCAACCATGGGCTGGACGGACCCGTCGTTCTGGCCCGCCGAACCCGAGGACACGCCCGACGTGCGTCCCGACGATCCCGAGGGTCGGGGCTACCAGGAGATGGTTCCGGACGCGCTGGCCATCGTCGAGCACTTCCGGGCGTACGACAACGTGGAGTTCCTCTGTGACTACCACGGGATGTACACCGCCGACCACATGGTGTTCAACCTCGAGACGAACGCCCCGTTCACCCACGACAAGACCCACGACTTAGACGAGGTGAGCATCCAGATCGGCGAAGCGATGGCCAAGGAGTGGGGCTCGGTCGAGACCGAACCGCTGGCGTCCGACATCATGGAGGCCGGTGAAACCGAGTACGGGGCCCCGTTCCTCCCCGAGGGCGACAGCTACGAGGGTCTCCTCGACTGGGGGACGATCTACGACTCGCTGTCCTACCAGGTCACGGGTGCGTTCCTGGGTTGGGCCGGCCAGCCCGGGGCGTTCGGCGGCCTCGGTGCCGTCACCGTCGCCCCCGAGGTCATCATCTCGAATCACTTCGGATCCGCGATCAAGGAGTGGAAGCCCTACTGGTCGCGTCACTACGCCACCGCTTACCGTCTGTCGATGCGCGAGTACGCGCGGATGACCGCCGCGGAGACCGACGCGACCGTCGGGACCGGAGGCCAGGACACCGCCTACGTCACCTCGGAGACGCTGACCCGTCGGTCTGCGGATCTTTCGCACACCGACGAGAGCCCCGGTCAGGGCCGCGGGCCCGGGAGAGGCCGGGCCACCGCAGTGCAGCACCGCCACGAGACCATCCAGTCCGGACCTAGCGGCAGGGCGAGCGTCGACACGTCCGCCGTCGAGTCGTCGCACTCGCTGTTCGTCCACTTCCGGGGCCTCGACGACGCGACCGAGGGAACGGTACGGCTCCACAACCCCGCCGGGAACGTCGTCCGCGAACTCGACCTCGCGGAACGGGCGGATCCGACCGCGACGGACGTCCCTGGACACGACTTCGAGGACTGGTTCGTCCGCCGCCCCGAGGGGGGCGACTGGCGCGTCGAGGTCGACGCCGACGCGGACGTCGACGTCCAGCTCACCCGCCTCGATTCCGAGGACGAACACCCCGACCCCGAAGAGGTCCTGGGGTACGAGCAACGCGAGTACGTCGTCAACCCGGTGCAGTTCTTCGCCGACCTCGAGCCGTACGTCGAAGACGGCGCGATGGACGAAATGAGCGTCCACCACGTCAGCCGCGGGCGATTGCTCCGAGGCAACTCCGGACAACGCCACTACGACAAACTCGTCGTCTCACACGACGACGGGATCGACGACTCCCGGTACATCGAAGCGATCGAAGCGTTCGTCGAGACCGGGGGTGATCTCGTCTTAACGGATAGCGGCGTCAACCTCCTCGGCACTCTAGATGTCGGCGACGCCGCCCAGCTCAGTGGCGACGACGTCAGCGATATCGAGGTCCAGTTCGCCAACCTCGAGGACCGCGACTTCGATCACGATTTCCTCGCGGGGATTCGGCCCCGACAACAGGAGATGTGGAAGGGGTCACAGCTCGGCTACACGACCGGCGTCGACCAGCCGGCGACCGTCGTCGACGAGGACGCCTTCCAGGGCGCTGGCGGTGAAGTCGCCGGGACGATCGGTGGCGAGGGCGTCGGTGCCGGCCGGCTCACCGCCGGCGACAGCGAGATCAACGTCCTCGGCTCCGCCCTGCCGCCGGCCCAGCAGACCGAGCTTCATCCGTTCGGCATGGGCGACTACGCGGTATCGTTTATGGGCCACACTCTGCTCTGCAACGCCCTCGGATTCGAACAGCGACGGTACGTTGCGGGGGAGCTGGTCGGAAGTTACGGGGAGATACGATAGTAGCGGCCTCGTGTTCTCCGCCGAAGCTATTTTTCGTTCGTGCTCGGACTCGGCCGTTCGGAGCCGTCGCTCGCGAGCGGACGCGAACCACAACGGAGGATCCCCACTCGCCGTGCGTCTCGAAAGGGTTTTTCGGCACGGGCGGTTGGGTACAGACAAATGGGGCTCGAGGACGAAATCGAGAAGATCGAAGACGAAATCGCCAACACGCCCTACAACAAGTCGACGGAGGCCCACATCGGCCGGCTGAAGTCCAAGCTCGCGGAGAAAAAGGAAAAGCTCCAGAATCAGAGCTCGGCCGGCGGCGGCACCGGCTACTCCGTCGAGAAACACGGCGACGCGACCGTCGCATTGGTTGGCTTCCCGAGCGTCGGCAAGTCCTCGCTGTTGAACTCGCTGACCAACGCCGAGAGCGAGACGGGGTCCTACGAGTTCACGACGCTGGACGTCAACCCCGGCATGCTCCAGCACCGCGGGGCGAACATCCAGATGCTGGACGTGCCCGGGCTGATCGAGGGCGCGGCGTCGGGACGGGGCGACGGCCAGCAGGTGCTGGCGGTCGTCCGGAACGCCGACCTGATCATTTTCACCCTCTCGGTGTTCGAGATCGAGCAGTACGATCGACTGCAAGAGGAGTTGTACGACATCAACATCCGCGTCGATCAGGAACCGCCGCGGGTCACCGTCCGGCCGAAGATCAAAGACGGCATCAAGATTACCTCGAGCACCGAGCAGGACTTAGACGAGAAGACGATCTCGGACGTGTTGCGCGATCAGGGCTACGTGAACGCCGACCTCAATCTCCAGGAGAACGTCGATATCGACCGACTGGTCGACGGCCTGATGGAGAATCGGGAGTACATTCCCTCGATCACCTGCGTGAACAAGGTCGACCTGATCGAACCCTCCTACAAAGAAACCGTAGACGAGCAACTCCGCGAGCGCGACTTAGATCCCGAAGAGGTGACGTTCATCAGCGCCGAGGAGGAGAAGGGACTGGACGTCCTCAAAGACCGCATCTGGGACAACCTCGGACTCATCCGAGTCTACATGGAGAAACCCGGACGCGGCATCGACTGGGAGGAGCCGCTCGTCATCGAGGAGGGCGCGACCGTCGCCGAAGCCATCGAGAAACTCGGCGGCGAGATGGAAGAGCGGTTCCGGTTCGCCCGCGTGACGGGGTCCAGCGCGACCCACGACCAGCAACAGGTCGGGAAGGATCACGTGCTCGAGGACGAGGACGTGCTGAAACTGATTCTGCGACGGTAGCCGTCTTCAGCGTCGAGACGGCGGGAGCAGTTTCGTTCGATGGTAGTGTGGACTCGAGGAACTGTTCGCCCGCTCGTTCAGTCACTCCGGAATTAGTTAGCAAATTGAGTGTACCGTTCTGATCGACTAGCGTTATTCGCCAGCCCGATGGGATCTCTAGCATGTCCGAATTCGGTGCTCTGTCGCTGGTTCCGCCGCTGCTCGCGATCGTCCTTGCGATCGTCACCCGGCGGCCGATGCTCTCGCTGTTCCTCGGCGTCTGGTCGGGAGCCGTCATCTACACCGAGGGCCTCGGTCTCGCACAGACGTTCGACTGGATCGTCGGGGCGATCATCGCCGACGAGGGGTTTCACGTCCAGATACTGCTGTTTACGATCTTGCTCGGCTCGGGCGTCGCGCTCATCTGGCGTCTCGGCGGGGCAACCGCCGTTCGTAACTGGGCGACGGCCCGACTCGAGACCCAGCGAACCGTCGGGCTGACGACGTGGGTACTGGGGTTGCTGATGTTTTTCGACGACTACGCGAACACCGCGATCGTGGGCAGCACGATGCGCGAGATCTCGGATCAGTTCCGCATCTCTCGCGAGAAGCTCTCCTACATCGTCGACTCGACGGCCGCGCCCGTGGCGACGATCGGGCTCTCGAGTTGGGTCGCTTTCCAGCTCTCGCTGATCGCCGCCGGCTACGACGATCTCGGCGTCGAGGAGGAGGCCCCGACGGCGTTCGAGACGTTCGTCTGGTCGATTCCGTACAACACCTACTCGCTGCTCGCGATCGCGATGGTCGGCATCGTCGTCTACACCCGCCGGGACTACGGCGAGATGCTCGACGCGGAACACCGCGCGTGGACGACCGGGAAGGTCAGCCGGGAGGACGCCCAGCCGTTACAGGAAGTCGAGAAGGACCTCGGCGAACCGATCGACGATCGGCCGATGCTGCGGACGTTCTTCGCCCCCGTCGTCGTCCTGATCGCGGTCACGCTGGCCGGTGCGCTCTGGACCGGGTACGACGGGTGGACCGCGGAGCAGGCCGAGGAAGGCGCGCCGACTGCCGTCGGCACCGCCGCGGGCGAGGACGGCTGGCTGCAGGTGCTCGTCGATATCGTCGGCGCGGGGGACTTCGCCGGCGCGCTGGTCTGGGGCTCGTTCGCCATGGTGGCGACCGCGATCGCGATCGGCGTCGCCTACGATCTCTTCGATCTCGGCGACGGCGTCGACACCGTCATCGACGGCTTCCGGCTCATGGTGACCGCCGTCACGATCCTCGTCCTCGCGTGGGCGATCAGCGACGTCGCGTCGGCGCTCGAGACGGGCGACTACGTCGCCGGTGCGGTCGGGGACGCGATTCCGATCGCCGTGTTTCCCATCGTGATCCTCCTCGTGGCGGCGTTTATCGCGTTCACGATGGGGTCGTCATGGGCGACGATGGGGATCGTGACGCCGCTCGCGATCGAACTCGCGTACAGCCTGACGGGAACGTTCGATCTGATGCCGGTCGTCGTCGGGGCCGTCTTTTCGGGGGCGATCTTCGGCGACCACACTTCGCCCATCTCCGACACGTCGGTGCTGTCGTCGACGTTCACCGGGGCCGATCTGATCGACCACGTGCGCACACAGATCTACTACGCCGCGACCGTCATGGTCGTCGTGATCGTCTGTTACCTGCTCTACGGCTATCTGGACGTTTCGCCAGTCATCTTCCTGCCACTGGGAGTCGTGCTTCTCTACGGGCTCGTCCGCGGGCTGTCGGAGTTCGACGGGGCGCGCAAGGGACTCGATCCGATCGCGTCGCGGACGTCCGCGGAGCGCGCCGACGGCGACAGCAGTGACGAGTAGCCCGCCGGCTTCGCCACGCTTTTTGATCCCGCAGGCGTCGTGTCGCGTATGGACGGAACGCTCGACCACACGATGATTCGCGTCGAGGATCTCGAGGAGTCCCTCGACTGGTACCAGACGCACCTGGAGTACGAGGAGAAAGACCGCTACGAGGGCGACGGTTTCACCATCGTCTACCTCGGGCCCGAGGAGATGCACGAGGAGGGCGCGATGCTCGAGCTCACCCACAACGAGGGCGCGGATCTCGAACTGGGCGACGCCTGGGGACACATTGCGGTTCGCGTGCCCGAGGGGGAGCTCGAGGACCACTACGAGCAGCTGATGGACGCGGGCGTCGAGGACTACCGCGATCCGGAGAGCTGCG
This sequence comes from Natronorubrum tibetense GA33, assembly GCF_000383975.1. Lineage (NCBI taxonomy): Archaea > Methanobacteriati > Methanobacteriota > Halobacteria > Halobacteriales > Natrialbaceae > Natronorubrum > Natronorubrum tibetense. The sequence goes on from NZ_KB913017.1 coordinate 3,152,613, forward strand.
GCGGCCGGTACGCGTTCGTCAAAGATCCCGACGGCCACGAGATCGAGATCGTCCAGCGTGATCAGGGCGAGACGTGGTCGCTCGACCACACCATGATCCGTGTCGAGGACGCCGACGAAGCCCTCGGCTTCTGGACCCGGAAGTTCGAGTACGACGAGATCGGTCGCTGGGAGTCCGACACGTTCGCGAACTACTTCGTCGAGCCGAGCGACGCCGCCGACGAGGCGATGTCCGTCGAGCTGACGTACAACTACGACGGCCGCAGCTACGACCTGGGCGACGCCTGGGGACACCTCTGCGTTCGGATGGACGACCTCGAGGAGGATTGGGACCAGTTGCTGGTTCGGGAGGCCGAGGACTACCGAGATCCCGAGAGCAACGACAACATGTACGCCTTTACGAAAGATCAGGACGGCCACGAGATCGAACTGATCGAGCGCGACCTCGAGGCCGACTCGCTGTTCCCGTTCTGAGCGACGAACAGCCGTTTCATTGTTCTAACGCGATCGCAGGACGAATCTCTTCCTCCGAACAGTTCAAAAACGAACGAGTGCTCGAATCTGTACCGACCAAGCACTACGTAGTGTGGGCTAACGCTGACCCGGCACACCTATTGGTGTGCGGGTACTTTCTCGAGTAGAGAAGGAGATGTCCGGAAACGCCGATCGGGACGAATCGGGGCAGTTCGAATCGACGTTCGACGACGAGGAGGTTCTCGCATACTTCGCCGACGGTCGGCCGTTCCATACCGCTCAGGAGGTCGCCGACCGCTTCGGTGTCGACCGATCCACGGCCTATCGTCGATTATCTGACTTGGCGGCAGCCGGGGCGCTGGAGAAAGTCACCCTCGGTAGTCGGACCGTCGTGTGGTGGTACCCGACGGAGACGGCCGGAGAGCACACGGAAACGGAGGCCGACGACCCACTTTTTACTGCTCCTGCGTTTGCTGTCGACGAATCGGTCGACGAAGACGACATCGACGACGTCCTCTACGGTGAACTCGAGGAATGAGCGGTCCGGGAACGACTCCGCTGTTCGTCGATACGGGTGCGTTCTTCGCACACTTCGTCCGGGATTCTCCTCGTCACGAACGAGCACGTACCGTCATGAACGGGATTCAGACGGGTGACCTCTGGTTTCGTCCGCTGTACACCACCGGATACGTTCTCGGCGAATTAGCGACGCTTATTCTCCGAAAAAAGAGCCACGAAAAGGCGTTCGAGACGCTTCGAAGGATTCGAAATTCGTCGGCGGTCACGGTCCTCCACCCCGACGAAACGCAATTCGATGCGATCTGTGACGAATTCGCTCACTTCGACGACCAGCAGATTTCGTTCGTCGATCACGCGACGGGATCGCTCGCGGCTGCCTACGAGGTTGAACACGTGTTTGCGTTCGATAGCGATTTTCGAACGCTCGGGTTCACGCTCGTTCCCGACGACGTGCCCATCCCGTAAACCGATTACTCGAGCGCCTCGTTGTCCGCATCCCACGACGCCTGCGCCGTGACCCGACCGTCTTCGACCTCGAGGCTCCGATCGTCGGCCGTCGCGCCGAGTTCGGTCTCGAGTTCGGTTTCCGTCTCGTCGTCGATCGTCTCGAAGGTCGCCGCGAAGTCGCCCTCGGCGCTGCCGTCCGCGTCGAACGTGAGCGAGCTGACGATCGTGTTCGCCTCTTCGACGTCGTCGATATCCTCCTCGCCGCCGTAGATGCCGAGGACGACGTGGCCCTCGCCGGCCGTCTCGAGCGTCCAGTCGAACTCGTCGCGCTCGTCGGTCGCGCGCTCGCGATCGCCCGCTTCGGTCTCGAGGACGGATCGAACGTGGTCGATTCCGTCCGCAGTCTCGGAGTCGCTGGCGAGGAGGATTGCGTCGGGACCGACGGCCACGGCCTGGTCCGACGGGTCGCCGAATCCGTCGTCGTCGGATTCGCTCTCGTAGAGTTCGAAGTCGCCGACATCCTCGACGTGGCCGAACGTCGTTCCGGCGGCGTACGGGTCGTCACTGGTTTCGGTGAGCGCGTCAACGACTTCGTCGGTCGCGACGTCGCCCAGGAAGAGCACCGTCTCGTTGACGACCAGCAGTTCGTTGAGCGTCGTCTCGGCGTCCGCCGCAGCCAGGTCGTCCTCCATATCGACGATTCGATCGAGTCCGGTTCCCGGAATCGCGAAGCCGGCCGACATCGCGCCGACGAAGAGCCCGAGCATCGGCAGTTGGATCATCGGATCCTCCGCGTCGGTGTGGTCGTCGTCGGGCATCGGTTCGTCCTCGTCGTCCTCGAACGCCTCGAGGCCGGCCCAGTCGATGTAACTGAATAGCAGTTCGTCCTCGTCGTCGCTCGCCAGCCACCGCTCGTAGGTAGGGTGGGTGGTGGACTCGCTGGCGTCCTCCGACTCGGGTTCCCCGTTGTCGCCGTTTTCGTCGGTGTCACCGTTTTCGTCGCTGTCGTCGGCCCCGTTTCCGTCATCGTCGCCATCATCGGCGCTCGTACAGCCGGCCAGCGCGGCCATCGAAGCGGCTGCGGTCGCCCCGGTGAGCCCGAGCAAGCGTCGTCGGTCCAGATTCATACCGCTCGTGTTCTGAGGGATTCGCCAAAATCGTTCTGATCGGGACTGTCCCGTTTTCGGACCGATCATCCGCGCTCTCGTCGTGGGTTGGTTCGCCTCGCTCGAGACCAATTTGGTTGTTGTGCGCGCGAGGGGGCGTTCGTGTCGGTTTCCAAGGTGGTAATCAGTGGTTAGGAGAGAATGGACTCGCGACTGTGGCGTGGTCGGGACGAGTAACAAGGGGTGAAGATCCACACCAAATCGAGAAAGTCAGGTTTCTTTATGAGTAATTCTCAGTTGGAATCGATCTTCACGAAGTGGTATCAATTGGTGACTCGAGTCGTTAATCGCTGCCACGTCATGCGGTTTTATCCAATCGAAGCCGAAGTAATCGATCACTGAGTGTTCCAGAAAGCTTATTACGTGATGCTTTATACATTTCTGATACCCCTACCCGGTGCGGGTCAGTGCGGCGGTTTGCACTGGTCGCTCACTCGCACTCCTGTCGTATCGCTCGCAGACCAACCAACAACAAAAGACAACACAACATAAATGACAAACGAAATTTCATATCGCGAAAAGGGACGCGCAGTGTTCCTGGCCGCGCTTATGGTACTCTCTGTTGTCGCCATGTCCGCAGCGTTTGCGGGTGCGGCGGCGGCAAATGAGCACGCAGATAGGTCGCTTGACGCAACCGACCTCAATGGAGACGACGTATGGATCGGACAGCAAGTCGAATTCACGAACCTCAACGACCCTGCTGACCTGAAACAGGGCGACGAGGTCATCCAGAACCTCCGTGTCGGTCAAGACGGAACCGCTACTGTCGACACGACCGAACTCGACGAGGGTCGGTACTACATCAACCATGACGATGTGGACACCGGTTCTTTCTGGGTCAATGAGCAGGAGATTGATGTAGAATTCGAATCCTCTGTTGCTGGTCAGGACGACCCAGTTACCGTTAACTACGAAGACGTTAGTGATGTCGAACGATCTGACGGTAACATCGCCCTTAATGTGACTGGTGAACTCGACGGCGAAACCCTCAGCGACGACGAACTCGCTGCGATCTTCACCGACAGCGAAGAGGTCGGCGATGAGACCGTCCAGATTGACGACCTCGACGTTGAGGATGACTTCGAAGCTGACTTCGCCGAAAGCGAAGTCGGTGACTACGAATTCACGTTCGATGTAACTGACACGACGGCATCCGACAATGCTTCGGTCTCTGTGACCGACGACGATGCTGACTACGAATTCGTCAATGTGGAGGATGTCAACCAAGGTGACTTCGCTGAGATCACCATCGGTGTCGAGCAGGCTAGCAGTGCCTCCGTTGTTCTCTACGAAGAGGACGTAGACTTCGCCTCGGGCGTTGAGGTGACCGACATTGAGGGTGACGAGGTCACTCTTCTGTACAACACGCACGCACCCAGCGACGACGAAGCGTGGACAGTCCACGATGACTCCGATGCTGAAGTGAGTGAAGCGTTCCACGGTGACCAGAAGATCGATGATCAGGCACTGCCAGTCCACAACTGGGACCTGAGCATCGGTCAGGGCGACCAGCTGGATGACCCGGTTGACCTCGAGGACTTCGAGGATTTCGACCGTGACCGACTCGTCGTTAACGAGCACGCTGGCTTCGGTGACACGGTTAGCTCCACCGCACCAGCCGATGAAGATGTTGACGACTTCGAAGACTTCCACGAGTACGCAACTGAGACGGACACCATCGCAGAGGGTGACCAGCTGTTCCTGACGCTCGAGGACTTCGGTGCCGATGGCGCAGTTGAGAACCTCGACACTGATGAGTTCGTTGTTGAAATCGTTCAGGACGAATCGACAGTGCTTGGTGAAGACGACGTCACCTGGAACAGCAGCAACACCAGCCTGGATTTCGTCGAACTCCTTGACGATGACCTTGATGAGTACGACGGTGACCTGATCTTCGAAATCGACCTCGATGAACTCGACGGCTTCGAGTACGAAGATTCCGAACACGAAGTCACCTTCACGGTGACTGACGACAACTACTACGTCGCTGACGATGACGAGTACGAGGCTGAACTCGACATCGACTTCGACGAGCGTACTCTCGAATGGAACGATATCGACTCGCTCCCAGCAGAGTCTGACGCAACCGCATACGGTGAGACAAACGTCGCACCGGGTACGGAACTCGAAGCTGACGCAGACTCGCCAAGTGACGAGGGTGGCTTCGTCGACTACACCGACGCTGTTGTCGGTGACGACTACACCTTCGCAGCTGAGTTCGACCTCGAAGGCGAACAGGTTGGTTCGCTCTTCACCATTACCGCTGAAGACTCGACTGTCGACAGCGGAATCGCAGCAGACGATGCTGTCCTCGAGGACCTGACGCTCACCGGCGCTGACGATGCTGACGCCCTCGAGCTCGGCGCTGACTACGACGCAGAGATCACCACCGAAGAGTCGACCGACATCGACGCTGTCGTTACGAACAACGACGCCGACGAAGTCACGGTTGACCTCGAGCTCGAGCTCGACGGTGAGGTCTACGACGAAGAAGTCACTGTTGACGGAGAGGACTCCGAGACTGTGACGCTCACCACCGCCGACGGTGCAGACCTCGGCGAGGGTGAATTCGACTTCACCATCACCGCAGAGAGCGACTCTGACGACGCCTCCTACGACGGTACGCTGAACGTCGAAGAGGCTGCTACGGACGATGATGATGACGACGACGGCGTTGAGGACGACTCCACTGAGGACGACTCCACTGACGCCACTGACGACGATGATGACGACGACGATGACGACGACGATGACGGAACGCCCGGCTTCGGTGTCGCTGTCGCTGTCGTCGCTCTGCTCGCAGCCGCCATGCTGGCCCTGCGACGCCAGAACTAAATCGTAACTAACCACCGGACTTCGTCCGGCTCCGACGCACTTTCATTTCTTTCGACCGCTACACCACACAGCGACAGCCGTCGCAGTCGTTACTGTCGTTTCTGTTCTCCTCGAGGCCACGTTTACACCCGGACAGCGACCGCGTTCTGTTCTGCCTCCGTTCGTGACTACTGGTCGAACCGGATCCGTTCGAAACCAGTCCACCGTCTCCACTCGACAGTGGAGATCCAATGGGAGCGTACGTCTCGAGTCCAGCCCAGTTACCAGTCCGTCTCGTTCGCTTCGATCCGTCGAAGGGCGTGTTCCACGAGCGGATCCGACAGGTAGAGCGATGTCGACCGTTTCAACCCCCTAATGAGTTCCCTTGCCTGCGAGGCATCGATCGAACCGGACGAATACGCCCGCAAAATGATCCCTATCAATTATCGATCACGACGCGACTCCCGCTCACGCATCGAGGCCCCACTCGACGTCCGCTTCGACGTACTGCGCTGCAGTATCCACTTTCCGGACCGTCTCGCGCCCGAGTTCGTCGATAGCCGCCTCTCGCGAGAGCTCTCCCTCGAGATACTGCGTAATCACGATATCTCGCCAGAGCTCCTCAAGTCCCTTCTCGACGGCCCGCTGAATGATTTGGGACTCGTCGACGCCGCGATGGCGAGCAATTTTCCGCACGCGAGTAGAGACATCCGTGGACATGGGCGACTGTAAGCCGTACAACGCTATAAATTGACCCCCGATCGATCTCGAGACGCTGTAGCCGACCACTGAAAATCACTGCACAATCGCCGTACAATCGGTGTGTACACCGTTTCAGTTGTCACTCTAGCACTCGATTGTCGTGAGGCGACACGCACCGCTTACTGTCCGAACTCAACACTGTTCAATAAGCCTAAATAACTGCCGCGAGAACGCGTATCCGGAAGCCACCTCCCAGAGGGCGCGCGTCGAAACGCCCCGGGTGCTAGGACCACCCGAGACTGGCTTCCAAGCCGTGCGGCTTCGAAAGCCATGTCCGAATTCTCACCACCGAGGCTTAAACGTCTCGCAAGCCGACAGTATCGACCCCGAGCACCGCCAACGACCGTCCGTCGACGAGGACCGACCGCGAGCGCGGGTCTCGAGTCGCCACCACCGATCGTCCCCACCACGGCCGATCGACGACTGGCGGTCGACGAACGCGACTCGAGCGAGAACGCGGATTCCGGAGGCATCGACGACACTTCGGGCGACGATCCGAACGACGCTTCCGGCGACGGTCCGGACGACGCTCTTGATCCCGATCCGGCCGACTCGAGCGACACCGACACGCACTCGTTCCCGCCGTGTCCCACCTGCGGGAGGCCCGTCATCGCCGTGACGGTCACCGGACCGACCGAGCACCGAGCGTCACCGTGTGGCTGTTGGGTGCACGCGGACTCGCTCGAGCGGGAATAGGTCCCACTCGAGACCGTCCCGGTTCGGTGCGTCGGAAACCGCGTCCGTTTGGGGCCCTGACAGCAGTTCGATTCCGAGAGCGGCCCGCCTCGGCGTTCGACCGCGCTCACGGGCCGACCGACATAATTCTACGAAACCGTCAACTGATAAAACATATCTGGTTCTTGGTGTACAGGACGTTCGTCCCGAATAATTACCATCACGGATTCTCACGAGTCCGTCTTATAGGCTCCTTACCTCCCGTGGTGAGTGAGATAGCAGATTCGATACAGTCAGTCTCCACCCCGAAAACCGATCCGTGTATCGCCAATTCATCCTCGGTCTGACACCGTTTTCAACAACGTTATGACACTGCCGACTCGTTCATCGTAACGAATGCTTACTGGGTGGCGATATCGAATCGTGAGCGTCCTCGGCGTGGTCGGGTTGACCATCGCCGCCGTGTTCGCCACCAACCACCCGTTCGCCCAGCACGTCTTCACGACGTACGTCCCCCTGTTCGATCGCCTCGAGGTGACCGTCCTGACTGGGAGCTCGTTCTACTGGGCCGTCGCCCTCACCGTCCTCGCCGTCACGGCGTGTCTCCTACCGCTTTATCGCCCCCGCCCGCGTCGCCTCCTGGATACCGTCACGATGGCCCAGAAACGGGTGCTGGTCGCCGGACTCGGGCTCGCGGCCCTGGGCTACTTCAAGTGGTCCCACAGGCTGCCTCGCGCAACCCTGGTCATGATCGTCGGGCTTCTCGCGATACTGCTCCCGGCGTGGTTCGTCTGGATCCGCCGACGACCGGCCGCGTCGGACGGCCGCACGCTGTTCGTCGGCGACGATCTGGCCCAGATCGAGCGTATTGCACCGGCCGTCAACGCCCCCGTGCTGGGCTATCTCTGCCCGTCGAGCGTCGGCTACCACGGGTTCGACGAGGACGATATCGACGGCCACGGCCCCCAAGCGACGACCGGCAACGTCAGAGCCGACGGTGGCGTCGCCGTGGAGCGCCGTCAGACGGGTGGCCCCGAACCGAGACCCTCCCCCGACTCGACACTCGACGAGCCGCGAGCACTCGCCGGACTGACCCGACTCGGTGGGCTCTCGCGACTCGAGGACGTGCTCGTCGAGCGCGACATCGATACCGTCGTGCTCGCGTTTCGAGAGGCCGATCGGGCGGAATTTTTCGGCGCGCTCGACGCCTGTCACGAACACGGTGTCAACGCCAAGGTTCACCGAGAGTACGCTGACAGCGTGCTCGTCTCCCCGGGGGATGTTGGCGAACTGGTCGACGTGGATCTCGAGCCCTGGGATCCGCTTGACCACCTGTTCAAGCGCGTGTTCGACGTCCTGTTCGCGACGGTCGGGCTGCTCGTTTTCGCGCCGGTTATGCTGTTGATCGCCGCTGCGATCAAATACGACAGCCCCGGGCCGGTTTTCTACAGCCAGGATCGGACGGCCGGGCTGGGCGAGACCTTCTCGGTCTACAAGTTCCGTTCGATGGTCCCCGAAGGTGAGGACGCGACGCCCACCGACGACGAGACCAACGATCGAATCACGCGCGTCGGCCGCGTCCTGCGGAAGACGCATCTGGACGAACTCCCCCAGCTGTGGTCGATCTTCGTCGGCGACATGAGCGTCGTCGGCCCGCGCGCTGTCTGGACGGAAGAAGAGGAACTGCTCGAGCGAGACGCACCGGCCTGGCGCAAGCGCTGGTTCGTGAAACCGGGGCTGACCGGGCTGGCCCAGATCAACGACGCGAACAGCACCGATCCGAACGCGAAGCTGCGGTACGACCTCGAGTACATCCGCCGACAGTCGTTCTGGGTCGACGTAAAGATCGTCGTCCGACAGGTCTGGAACGTGCTCGCGGACGTCTGGAAGATGGTTCGAGGGTAGGCCCGAATCGTATCGAAACTCGAGTTCGCTGACTCTACTGATGAGGCGCCGACTCGAAACCGGCCACCGGTTTTTTGGACCGCGTCCCCTCGAATATCGACAGCCGTCTCGAGTCGCGTACGGCGACGTCAGCTGTTCGAGAACGGGGCGCGGTTCGAGAAGAGATATCCGCGGTGGTCTGGAAGTCCGTCCGCGATGGCGAACCTATCGCTTTTCGGGCGGCTCGGGCGGTTCGAACGCGGCAGCGAGCACCGTCCAACCCCGCGTCTCGGTGATCTCCTCGAGCGTCCGCTCCGAACGCAGTCCCGAAATCGAAATCAGTACGAGGACCGCGTGCGCGACGATCGATACCGTCCCTGGTCGACCGAGCGCAAGGGAGACGACCAGCGAACCGAGTACCGCCGCGGTCATCGCCAGCCCGACGACCCGCAACGGCCGAACCCGAAACGCCGCGTCGACTCGAGCGGCGACGGCGGCCGTTTTCGACGATTCCGCGGCGTCCGAAACCCCCTCGAGACAGCGGTCGAGAAGTCGGATGAACGGCCCGACCGTGTACGTCTCGCGGAGGTCGATGACGATCACGTCCGGCTCGGGTTCGGTCGTGAACCAGCGATACAGCCGCGAGTGACGAACGAAGCGCGCGAGCGTTCGGACACCGCCAGTGAGCCGCGACTGCGAGACTCCCCGCCGAAGTCGCTCTTCGAGGGTTTCGAGCGTCGATTTCGGGGAGTCGGCGTTCGAATCGAGCATGATCAGTCGTCGACGATCCAGACCCGTTCCTCGACGGACGTTACGCCGAAGTCGAGGTAGACGGTGTCGCCGTTGTTGAGAGCGTCTCCTTTGAATCGGGGGCCTAGTTCAGTGTCTCGAGTCTGCAATTCGACGGTGAGCGTCACGTCGTCTCGCGTCGGATGCTCGTGCTCGTGGAGTTGGCCGTCCTCGCTTTCGACGACGACCGACGCGGGTTCGCGCTCGACGTCTTCGATCGTGGCCCACGTCTCGCCGCCGGCGGTCTCGGTCAGTCCGGGCTCGAACAGACTCGCCTCGCGGTCGCTCAGTTTCTCGAGGTCGATTTCGACGGTCGTCGTCGCTGGCTCTCCGGTCTCTTCGATGGTCTCCGTTTCGAGCACGTCCAACATGAGATCGTAGTCGGCGGTCGAGAGCGGGATCACTGACCCGGATTCGACCGGCGCGTCTCCATACCGAAGATCCGCCCCTCGCTCGAGGGTCGTCAGCGTTGCGCCGACGAACACTCGGTGTTGCTCGTCACTGACGGGGTAGACGGAGACCGTTTCGACCGTCGCGACGGTGTCGTCACCGAACGTGACCTCGTCGCCGACCCGAACGTCTGCGGCGGCGGACGGCGAGAGCGTCGTCTCGAGTAGCACGTCGGTCTCGGTGCGCGGGAGGTCCGTTCCCTCGTCTTCGACGGCGTCGATACCGCCGGTGGCGGCGTACTCGCCCGTGTCGATCGAGACGTTCTGTCCGGGGGCGAACTCTTGATCGCCGAAGGCGTAGGTTCCGTTCTCGAACTGCGTTCCCTCGATCTCCGTTCGGACGGTCACGTGTGCCTCACTGCTCGAAACCGGCGTCGCGTACACGTCGGTAACGGTGAGCGTGTGGGGATAGTCGTCGTGAGCCATTTCGTCTCCGACCGAGATATCGTCGGCCGTCGACGACAACTGTGTCCCGAGATCGATAGTCGCGTAGCGAGTCTCGATGTGAGGTTCGTCGGTCTCGGTCTCTTCGCTTGCCCCGAGCGTCCCGACGGCCGCGACGCCGGCGACGAGGACTGCGAGGACGAGGCAGACGGCGAGCGCATCGACGACGTTGACGGCCCCGAAGAGGTTCCCGTCTTCGTCGATTAGCTCCATGGCGCACCCGAATCGTTCATATCACTGTTGAGTTCATCGCATCCACATAGGCATTTTGACCTGGCGATAGGGATGAGGGGTTTCCCTTTCGGTCCAACGACCGTGCGTCGCGGCTCACTCGTTTCGAGTGCGGTCTCTCCACCAGACGAGAAGTGTCCCGGTACCGACAACTGCGAGGACGGCCGGATCCGACGAGACGTACAGGTTCGGGGTTGGATGGCGGGCCCAGGTGACCGGATACAGCCACGCGCCGGCGGCACCGTCGGCGTACGCCTTGAGCGCGTCCACGAGCAGATGCGAGAGCGCGCCCGCGAGCAACACGCCGAATGCCCGCCGGTGCTGGTCGACGACGACCATCGCGCCGACACCCGAGAGGAGCACGACGCCACCGAGCGTGTGGATCGCGTCGACGCTGAACGGGACGCCGAAGACGCTCTCGAGCGTCGCATCCGCGACGAAGAGACCGATGCGGTTGAGATCCGGCAGGAGTGCGCCGATCATCGCGATGGCGACCCAGCGCGTTGTCAGCCACTCGAGTCGCCAACTCGCTACGGTAGCGAGAGCGTAGGCGACGAGGACGTGCGAGAGGAGTTCAGCCATCGTCGGGAGCCTCCACAATATCGGTAGCATCCTGCCCCCGCGGTTCGACGGCGAGCGTTCGCGGGTTCACGGTCCAGTGGCGGCCGAAGTAGCCGATCGCGAGCAGGACGCCAACGACGGAGGTTCCGAGCTTGTAGTCGAACGCGCTCTCGTCGCGGTCGACGACGACCGTTTCGTCGGCCGTCATCGTTCGATCGGAGTCGAGGATACCGTAGACCTGGACGGTGCCGCCGGGGGCCACCGAGTCGTCGACGCCGTAGATCTCGAGTTCGGCCGCGACCTCGTCGGCGGAGTCCGTGACGTGGATCACGGTCGTCTCGCCATCGACCGACTCGACGCTCCCGAACAGGAGGACGCGTTCGCCCGCGTAGGCGTCGTACTCGTCCTGTAACTGGTCGCCCGTCGGATGCGGCCAGTTGTCGTCGTAGGCCCCACCGTAGTGCACGCAGAGTCCGAAAAGTGCCGCGAGCAAGAGCGTGGAGACGGCGATTCTGGCGGCGAGACGCATTCGTCTCTGTGCTGGACCGTCGTCGTCTTGATGGTGTCGGTCGAATACGATCTCGCCTTAGCTCGAGTCCCCGTCGCCGTCCGCGCCGACCTCGAGGACCGCACCCTCCAGTACGTCCGACTCGGCCACGTCGACGCTGTCGTCGCCGACCGCGTACGTCCCGTCGTAGGGAACCGTCGCCTCGAGTTGACCGTCGTCTCCGACGGTCACGTCGCGCTCGTAGGTGAACGACTCGTCGTCGACCGACACCGAGGTACTGACGGACACCGTCTCGCCCGGTTCGGCGTCCGTTTCGATCGTCGCACCCGGAACGACGGCGAACGCCGCCGCAGACCGATCGTCGGCCGCGTAGAGCAACTGGTAGTGGGCGAGCGCCTCGCCGCCGTCGCCGCCGGCTCCGAGGTCCTCGAGCAGTTTCGCGTGTGCGCTCTCGGCCGGCAGCTCGCCCTCCCGTTCGGTTACGACGACGTAGCCGACCCTGTCCTCGAACTGGCTGTAGTTGCCGTCCGGATCGTTGCCGAACCGGAAGTCGTCGAAGTTCGACATCGCGTAGCCGTATCTCTCCGACTCCCCGCTCACGTGGTAGTTGTACATCCGGTTGTCGCCCCACTCGCTCAGCACGAAGCTGTCGGGGTACTCCCGGTCAGCGTCGGCGGCGTGCTCGTCGATCGTCAGTGCGGCTTCGAACTCCGAATCGCCGTGAGCGACCTGCCCGGAGAGTCCGGGAACGTAGAGCAGGCTGAACCCGCAGACGAGAAGACCGATGCCGAGGACGTATCCCAGCTTCCGTGCGTCGGGCAGCGTGATCGAGGGCTCGTCGCTGCCGCCGTCCGCGGCCACCGCGTTCGGTCGTTCAGTTTCTCGCCGGAACGGGAACGGTCGCCGCGCCAGGTCGATCGTCGAGAGCGCGTAGACGAAACCGACGCCGCCCAGAACTGACAGCGGAACCGCGAACTGTGCGGCGAACCGAACCTGAATCGCGGCGAGTAGCATGAGAGTCGACGTGTATACCGCAAGCAGCAACCACGCCGGTTCGTACTGGCGAGAGACGTGCCAGACGGCCCAGATCAACACCGCGACCCCGAGATAGAAGCCGACCCCGAGCTGGATCAGCGGTCCGAAAATCACCGCGTACTCGGGAGTAAACAACGACGACGTCTCCGTGATGCCTTCCCGGAGGAGCAGATCATCAGCACGAGACCGCGCCTCGGCCCAGTCGTCCGGTCGAAGCCGGCGCAGCGCGTAGAGTCCCGCGCCGACGACGGCCGCCTCGAGCGCGAGGAGTCCGCCGACGTGAAGCTCGAACTGTCGCCACAGGTCGCCGAGTGCGAGTACGACGACGCTACCCCCGAGCACCATCGCGGGCGTGTACGCGACGAACCCGGAGTGCCAGCCCCAGTTGGTGTAGAGCCAGACCGAGATCGCCGTCCCGATTCCGATCCCGACCAGCACTGGGAGGTTCGCCAGCGTTGGCGAAAGTCCCTCGCGGGCGTCGACGACGGCTCGGAGGCCGACGTACGCGGCCAACGGTACAAACAGCAGTGAGGAACCGCCCCACAGGTGGGCCGACACACCCAGCGCAACACCCAGAACCACCGCAGTGAGCCACGTTCCGGGCGACGAGAGGTGGTCACGAACCGCGTCCCGACCGGCGTTCGTCTCACGACGACGGGTCAGATCGACCGCGAGCCACGCCAGCGCCAGGAGCGTCACCCCGAGCCAGAGGTACTGGTGTAACCGGTGTTCGAGAAATCCTACCTGCGTGTACACGGCGTGTACGGGCGTGACCGCGAGCAACACCACGGAGGCAATCCCGACTCTGACGTCCCTCGTCACCACGACCGCCAGCGCGTAGATAACGACGGCGAGCGCGACGGAGGCGACGACGGGCAGCCAGGCCGCGACCGCATCGGCGGCCCACTGATCCCCGCCTAACAACGTCGCGAACCACCAGTTCAGCCCGTGGGTTAGCGGCCGCCGAGCGGCGGCCCCGGCCGGCAGTTCCGCGAGGACGCCGATGTCCGTCGGACTCGTCGATTCGGCCAGCAGTTCGTTCGTCCAGTACCGGTAATAGTACGGGTCGTTGCCCGGCGAGACGACGTGGTCGCCGCGGAACACCGACTGGAACTGCGTGAGCCGCATCGCGACGACCAGCAAGAGCGCGCCAACTAATCCGGCGAGTGCCCGTCGGTCGCCCCAGACGCCGAGGTCGATCGCCGAGCGGAGATCGAACGAGTCTTCGTCGGAGTCCGACTCCACCGCCTCGCCCGACAGCACGGCCCGGACAACGGCCGCGTCGGCGACCCGGTACTCGCCGTCAGCCTTCTCAACGATCCCGCGAGAGACGAGTTCGCCGAACGTTCCGGAATCAAGCGAGAGGTCGTCGAAGGTCCAGGTTTCGGCTCCGGCGTCGACCTCGAGTGCGGTCTCGAGCGCCCGTTCCGCCTCGTCGTGATCCGCGAGAAACGAGGCGGTCGCATCGGCGAGCGCGCTCGAGTCGGCGTCGGTCATTGGCCATCACGTGAGTGTACGGACTCATCACGTTTTCGCTCCGAGCCGGCGGTGGCGATCCCGTTTCGCCGCGTTCGAGCGGCGAATTCAGGCCGGGCCATCACTCCACCGTCACGCTCTTCGCCAGATGTCGCGGTTTGTCGATCGACCGACCCAGCCGGTGGGCGATCCAGTAGGAAAGCAGTTGCAACTGGACGTTCGCGGTGATCGCTGCGCCGATTTCGTTCGACGCCGGTACCTCGAGGACGTGATCCGCGTAGCGTTCGACATCGGTTTGCCCGTCGGTCACCGCCACGACGGGCGCGTCGCGGGCCTCGACCTCCTTGACGTTACTGACCGTCTTGTGTGCCCGTTCGTCGTCTCCGGTGACGAGCGCAAACACCGGCGTTTCCTCAGTTACGAGCGCCAGCGGCCCGTGTTTCAACTCGCCGGCGGCGAACCCCTCGGCGTGGCGGTAGCTGATCTCCTTGAGTTTGAGCGCGCCCTCGAGCGCGACGGGATACTGGTAGCCCCGACCGATGAAAAAGAAGGCGTCCGACTCGGCGTACTCCGCGGCGATCTCGGTCGCCTGCGACGTATCGAGAACGGTCTGAACCTGGTCGGGAACGTCGCGCAACGCGCGAATCACGTCGTGGTTCGACCCGTCGCTCAGCCGACACGCGAGCAGCGTCAATGCGACCTGCTGGCTCGCAAAGGTCTTCGTCGCGGCGACGCCGATTTCGGGACCCGCGCGAATGTACAAGGCGTGGTCGCACTCCCGTGCCGCCGAACTGCCGACGGTGTTCGTCACGGCGACCGTCTCCGCGCCTGCGCGGTTTGCCTCGCGCAACGCGCGCATCGTATCCGCGGTCTCGCCGCTCTGGGTGACGCCGACGACGAGCGTCGACGAGTCGACCGGGATCCGGTCGGTCGAGTACTCGCTGGCGAGAAACGACTGAGCCGGGACGCCACGGTCGCGTAACAGCGTGGCCCCGAACAGCGCGGCGTGATAGGACGTTCCGCAGGCGACGAACTGTACCGGCGACGACGACTCGAGCTCGTCGAGTTCCTCGAGCGTCACCGTCCCGGTCAGTTCGTCCACGCGGCCGCGAAGACACTGTCGCAGCGCCGTCGGCTGTTCGTGGATCTCCTTGCGCATGTAGTGGTCGTAGCCGCTCTTGCCGGCGTCTTCGGCGTCCCATTCGATTGTCTCGACGGACGTTTCGACGACGTTTCCGTTCGAGTCCGTGACGACGACCGCTTCGGGCGAGAGTCGCGCGAACTCCCCGTCCTCCAGATAGACGACGCGGTCGGTGTAGTCGATGAAGGCCGGCGCGTCGCTCGCGAGGTAGTAGCCGTCGTCGCCGATCCCGAGCACGAGCGGCGACGCCTGTCGGGCGGCGTGGATCGTCTCCGAACCGGCGAAGACGGCCGCGACGGCGTAGCTCCCCTCGATCCGATCGATGGCAGTCCGAAACGCCGTTTCGGGGCTCGCACCCGCCGAGAGGGCCTGACTGATCAGGTGCGGGACGACTTCGGTGTCCGTCTCGCTCTCGAACGTGACGCCGTCGGCCGTCAGCTCGTCGCGCAGTGATTGGTAGTTCTCGATGATTCCGTTGTGAACGACGGCCACTCGTCCTTCGCCGTCCGTATGGGGATGCGCGTTGACGTTCGAGGGCGGCCCGTGCGTGCTCCAGCGCGTGTGCCCGATGCCAATCGAGCGTCCGCGCAGTTCCGCGGTCGGCAGCGCCGACTCGAGCGCGGCGAGTTCGCCCTCCCGCTTGTGAACCGCGAGCGTTCCGTTCGCCAGCGCTACACCTGCAGAATCGTAGCCGCGGTACTCGAGGCTGGAGAGCCCGTTCAGCAGGACGTCGATAGCGTCGCTCGAGCCGACGTACCCGACGATGCCGCACATCAGGACCGAACCTCCGTTTCAGAGTTGATCGTCCCGCTGACGGTGGTTCCGGACCCGATGACGGCACTCGAGCCGACGATCGTCCCCGGCGCGTACGTCACGCCGCCCTCGTCGCGGACGCGGTCGGCGATGAGCGCGCCAAGATCCTCGTTTCGGTGGATCCGATCACCGACGTGGACGTCACCCGGGCCGCCGACGACGGTGGATCCGGCACCAACCCGGACGCCGCGGCCGGTCACGCAGTCGACGAGGGTGGCGTTCGGACCGATCCGCGTATCGGCGTCGACGACGCTGTGCTCGCAGACGACGTTCGAGCCGACGGTAACGTTCTCACCGAGACAGACGTTGGGACCGATCACCGCGCCGGGCCCGACGACGCAATCGTCGGCGATGACGACGGGACCACGGATCGTCGCACTCTCGTGAATTCGGGCGGATGCCGCGGTCGTGCTCTCGACGCCGTCATCGCTCTCGAGGAGGACATCGGCGACCTCGAGTAAGTCCCACGGATAGGTCGCGTCGATCCAAATACCCTCCGAGCGCACCCCTCGAATCGGCTCGTCTCCGTCGATCAGCGCGGTGAGTCCGTCCACGAGCGAGTGCTCGCCGCCCCGCGAGTTCGCCGATCGGACGGTGTCGAACGCACGCTTCTCGAGGGCGTAAACGCCCGCGTTGAGCAGGTAGCTTCGTCCGTCGGTCGGATTCTCCACGATTTCGGCGACGCGACGGGACGACATCGACGGCTCGTCGGGCTCGAGGAGGACGCCGCCGTATTCGGTGACGTCGCGGTGCTGGATCGTACCGATGGTCGCCGCGGCGTCGTCCGTCTCGTCGTGTGCGTCGATGACGTCCTCGACGATCCGCTGGTCGACGAGCTGGTCGCCGTTCACCACGAGCGACGGACCCGTCACCGTCGATTCGGCAGCCGCCAGCGCGTGACCGCTCCCGAGCTGTTTCTCCTGAGTCACGTACGTCACGGGGACGTCGCGGTACGTCGGGCCGAAGTGCGACTGGACGCGATTCCGTCCGTAGCCGACGACCACCGTTAGCTCCGTGATTCCGGCAGCGATCAGCGCGTCGAAGACGTGGGCCAGAATCGGGTCGGTGGCGGCGGGAAGCATGGGCTTCGGTCGGTGCTCTGTCAGCGGCCGGAGCCGCTTTCCTTCCCCCGCGGCGAGGACGATAGCGGATCGAACGGTCATGTTGCCTCCTCGTCACACGGTCGGTGTAGGTCTTCCGGTCTTTCGGCCGGCAAACGGCCGTAAACGCTATTTGTCGGGCTTGAAACGGCGTCTCGAGCGACCGGCCGCGAGATCAGAATCGGGTAGTCAGGAAACGTCGAGAGCGGCGGATCGGTACGGTCGATCGCTCATTCGCGCGGTCGATCGCTCACCTGCGCTATCAGTACGGCTCTCGAGGAGCCGTATCGAACAGCGATAGAAAAGCGGTCGTTCGGCGATCGGACCGATCAGTCGTCCGCGGCGACGGCCTCGCCCTCGCTCGTCGACTCCGCGCGCTCGAGATCCTCGAGATACTCGTCGGCATCGAGTGCGGCCTTCGATCCCATTCCGGCGGCCGTCACGGCCTGCTGGTAGTGGAAGTCGACGACGTCGCCGGCGCCGAAGATGCCGGGGACGTCAGTTTCGGTCTGGCCGCCGCCGTCGCCGCCCTGGGTTCGGAGGTAGCCTTCGTCGTCCATCTGGACTCCGGTGCCCTCGAGGTACGCCGTGTTCGGCGTGTGACCGATCGCGAAGAAGACGGCGCCGACGTCGAACTCGAACTCCTCGGTCTCGGGGTCGTCGAGGCGATCCGTGGGGTGGCCCTTGTCGTTTCGCACGAGGGTGACGTGGTCGACGCCCTCCGCCTGCGAGCCGTGGAGTTCGGTCACTTCCGTGTTCTTCATAATCTCGATCTCGCCCGCCTCGACCTTCTCGTGGACGCGGTTGACCCAGTACTGTTCGGCGCGGAACTCCTCGCGTCGGTGGGCGATGTAGACGGTGTCGGCGAACTTCGTGAGGAAGGTCGCCTCCTCCATCGCGGCGTCGCCGCCGCCGACGACGAGCATGTCCTCGTCGCGGAAGAACGCGCCGTCGCAGGTGGCACACGTCGAGAGACCGTACCCCATCAGTTCGTCCTCGCCGGGGATACCGAGCGTTCGCGCGCTCGCACCGGAGGCGGCGATGACGGCGTCGGCGGTGTAGACGTCCCCGTTGGTCAACTCGACGCGGAACGGCTTGGTGTCCGCGTCGACAGATTCGATGATGCCGTTTTTCAGCTCGGCGCCGAACTGCGTGGCCTGCTCTTTCATGTTGTTGACCAGTTCGGGGCCGCTGATCCCCTCGGGGAAGCCGGGGTAGTTCGCCACGTCGGTGGTCAGGGTGAGCTGGCCGCCGGGTTCGTCGCCCTCGATGACTAACGGCTCGTTGTCACCGCGACCGGCGTAGATCGCCGCCGTCAGGCCCGCGATTCCGGTTCCGGCGATGATCAGTTTTCGGTGTTCGAGCACTTCACCGTCCTCGGTGTCGCTTTCGACGCCGAGTTTCGCGTCCAGTTCGCCCGTCTCGTCGAGGGCACTGGTGTCGTCCCAGCCGCCGATCAGTTCGTCGTCGATGAACACTTCGGGGGCCGTCTTGCGCCCGTTTGCCCGCTCGACCATCTCCTCGAACAGGTCGTCGTCGCCCGTGACGTTGTACGTCTCGTACTCGACTCCCTTCGCGTCGAAGAGGTGCTTGGCTTTGTCGCAGTACGGACAGTCCTCTTTGGTATAGATCTCGACTCGAGGCTGTTCGCTCATGGCTACGGATTGGGACAGAGTGCCTAAACCGCTTGCGTTCTCAGCAACGCTGCGCTCTCCTGTGACACCGAGTAACGTCGTTAGGCCTCGGTAGATCGCGCCGCGTCGACGAACTCGACGACGACGGCGACGTCGCGGTCGGTCCGATCCTCGAGGGCCGTTTCGAGATCGGAGACGAGATTCGGGTACGGCGCGTCGGCGGGTCGCTGGACGACGACGGTCACCTCCGTTCCGTCGTCCACGCCGACGCCGACGAACTCGGTTCGCACTTCGACGAGTTCGAGGTCGGCGTACTCGTCGTCGTCGAGGACGGTTCGAACGTCGTCGTTGACGCTGTTCTCGTAGAGGACGTACTGACCGAGCACGAAACCGCCCAGAGAGAGGACGACCACGCCCAGAACGACGGCGACGGCGAGCGTGCCGACCCAATCGCCGGAGATATTCTCCCGAATCGAGCCGCGCGTCCAGCCGTCGGGTCGATACCCCAGATACCAGAAGACGGCGAGCCCGGAGAACAGGATCGACGTGGCGTTGACCGCGACCAGGACGAACGCACCGAGCGCGACGGAGACGTTACCCCAGGCCATCCCGATACCGACCGCCGCGGCCGCCGGAATGAGGGCGACGGCGATCATCACACCGACCAGCGAGACCGGAATCGCCGTCGCGAGACCGAACGCACCCGCGGCGCCGGCACAGATTCCCACGACGATAGCGAGCAGTCCGGGCGAGATCCGGTTCTGGACCTGGACGATGGCCGTGATGTCGATCGTCGAGGGGACGATCCCACCCGAGCGGACGATCCAGGCGAAGACGAACGCGCTGGCGATGGCAACCACGAGCCCGACGGCCAGCGACGTGAGCCCGTCGACGATCATCTTCCGGTCGTCGAGCACGAGCCCGACTGTTCCCGTCAGCGCGGCGCTGACCTGCGGCGCGATCACCATCGAACCGACGACGATCGCCGGCGAGTCGAGCAACAGTCCCGCGGTCGCGACGATCGCGCTCAACACGGTCATCGCGTAGTAGGTGACGCGGCCGGGCGTCATGTTCATCGCTCGAGATCGGATCTCCTCGTGGGCGATGCTGTCGTCTTCCTCCTGGCCGTTGACGTATCGCTCCTCGAGTTCGTCGATCCGCGGCGTTCGCGCCGTCTCGATCGAGGAAACGACGACGAACTGGTCGTCGATTCCGGCCTCGCGAAGTGACGACAGCACGCGTTCGACTGCCTGGGGCGGAAGCGGGAAGCTCACGAGTTCGCCGTCGGTCCCGTCGCCGGCTTCGGCAGTCCGGACGTAGTCGATCCCCTCGTCGTCGAGGACCGACAACGCGTCGTCGGATCTGTCGTCCGGCACGAACAGTTCGATCAGTCGCACGCTCGAGCACAGCACGCCCGGTTTCAAACCTATGAAGGCGTTAACGCCGTCGAACGCGTTCCATACGTGTTCACGGTCGAACCGTTCGATATCTGGGACCGTCCCCGCCACCGGGACCGGCTCGGTGACGACACAGTTACGGTGGCGACGACCGACCGTCGACTATGGCTGCGGATCTCGAGGAGAAGACGGATCGCTACGGGGAGTTGCTCGCGGAGGCGCTCGAGGAAGCATCGATCGCCCCACCGGACGGAACGCCGATGGCGGAGGCGGCCGACGAATGTTACGAGATGGCGGCCTCGTATCTCGAGGACGGTCGGCACTTCCGCGAAGAGGGCGACCGCGTCAACGCGCTGGCGTCGTTTTCCTACGGCCACGCGTGGCTCGACGCCGGTGCGCGCGTTGGGCTGTTCGATGTCCCGACGGAGGGACATCTGTTCACAGTCTGATCTCGAGCGCTGTCGTCACGGGATAGGAACCGGGCCAATGGGGTGATTCCCAACGTGTGTTGACGGTAGCTTTCTGTACCTACTCGACGTGGACTCGAGTGACGTGACAGTACCGAGAACCGATCGCGAATCGGGCTGCGTTTGCGCCCGTCCGTCTGCAGCGGCCGCGGGGGCAAGTAGTCGGTCACTGCGACACCAATCAGTAACGATCAATCACCATATAACCAAAACATATATAACAGCTTTCCCGATTAGCTTATAAAGTAGGCGAAATCTTTATATGGCTTACGGCCTAACTATACGTTAGCCGAGGCGACCGGGTTTCTTCTGGATTCCCCACCCGGGAGCCCCGAGTAACCATCCCGATACACCATGACAGACACGACAATCAGAACCTATACGGACGAGGAAGAGCGCGAAGAAACGACCGAAAAATCGGGTGAGCGAGAAACCTGTCCCGAGTGTGGCGGCCGAGTCCTCTCGGACGCCGAACACGCCGAGACCGTCTGTGAGGACTGCGGGCTCGTCGTTGAGGAGGACGAGATCGATCGCGGTCCCGAGTGGCGCGCATTCGACGCCGCCGAGAAGGACAAGAAGTCCCGCGTCGGTGCCCCCACGACGAACATGATGCACGACCAGGGGCTCTCGACGAACATCGGCTGGCAGGACAAAGACGCCTACGGCCGCGCCCTCTCGAGTCGCCAGCGCCAGAAGATGCAGCGGCTTCGCACGTGGAACGAGCGCTTCCGCACTCGCGACTCGAAAGAGCGCAACCTCAAGCAGGCCCTCGGCGAGATCGACCGCATGGCCAGCGCGCTCGGTCTCCCGGAAAACGTCCGCGAGACCGCCAGCGTGATCTATCGGCGCGCCCTCGAGGAGGATCTCCTCCCGGGCCGTTCGATCGAGGGCGTCGCGACGGCGTCGCTGTACGCGTCCGCACGGCAGGCGAGCACGCCTCGCAGTCTCGACGAGATTTCGGCCGTCAGCCGCGTCGAGAAGATGGAACTGACCCGAACCTACCGGTACATCATCCGGGAACTCGGTCTCGAGGTCAAACCCGCTGACCCCGAACAGTACGTCCCGCGGTTCGTCAGCGATCTGGACCTCTCGGACGAGACCGAGCGCATGGCCCGCGAACTGCTCGAGTCCGCGCGTCAGGAAGGCGTCCACAGCGGCAAGTCGCCAGTCGGCCTCGCGGCCGCCGCCGTCTACGCCGCCGCGCTGTTGACCAACGAGAAGGTGACCCAGAACGACGTCAGCGAGGTCGCGAGCATCTCCGAGGTTACGATCCGAAACCGCTACAAGGAACTCCTCGAAGCTTCCGACACGGCAGCCCCAGCGTAAACAACGTCTTTCGGGGATCTGTCATCGGCGGTACCGGTGTGACGTCGGGATCTGCGATCGACCGTTTCGTGAGTATTCGTGCGGCAACACTTTTGAGGCATGGTGTGGAATACCGTGACATGGACCAGACGACAGTCCAATTGTTGTGTCCTGAATGTACGAAAGAGTGGCAGATTACTCCGGGTGACCTCCCCGAATCCACCGCGATGTTCCACTGTCCGAACTGTCACGCTTCCCGACGACTCTCCGAGTTCATGCGGACGGACCGCGATCTCCAGACGCTAAAACAACTCGGCTAACCCTGATCGCCGTCATCGTTCTCGCGTTCGGTCCAACAGTAGTGACGGTTTAACTCTCCGAAGTAGTGCCATTGGAAACTGAAACGAACGCGTGATTTACGGCGGTAATACTTTCTTGTAGTCGGCTCCTTCGGGCGATTTCCGAGCGGTAGGAACGACCTTCGTTGACATCTAGCCGGTGACATACCCCGGTCCGAGCACGGATTGCGTGTTAACGCGACTCAAGATAATAATATAACCCTGCAGTGGGTAGGATTGGATGGTTATGAAGAAGCAGGAGCTCATTCACCTTCACGGCCTTCTCGCGGAGGTATCGAACCAGTGTGCGGCGTGGGACGACTGTCAGATTGATCTCGAGGAGTACGAAACACTCGGGATCCGACCGACATCGATTCACAAATCGAAAACAGATCACAAAGCTGCTGTCTTTGCACTCGCGGGGGGAATCACGATGAATATGCGCGAGGGGGAGCAGGAAGCAGTTGCCGCTACTGCAGACTGAGAAACAAGACGTCTCCTTCGAGTACGCTATAATTGACTGCCGAGACGTATCTTCTTGTTGACCGTTCCGATCGGTTTCGTCGACGATATACTGTTTCGGTCCACTCAATTCGAGTCAACGGATCGTTCTAGCAGGTAACATCAAGGTCCACCGAAAAGTGACCGCTCGGGTACTCGATTCGATCCTCGAACTCGGAAACAACTTACTCGACTAGATCTTCGAACTCGGGAAGGATCTCGTCGTCATCGTCGTCCGTCGTCTCGGACGATGTCGATTCGTCCGACTCCGTCTCGTCGGTCGATTCCGTCTCGTCGTCCGCCGTTGACTCATCGTCGTCGTCTTCGTCCTCGAACTCCTCGATGCTGATGACCTCGAGCGGGATATTCTCGAGACGCTGTCCGATCTCCTTGCGAGCAATTCGAGAGGCATGTTCCTCGCGCTCGACGTTGAAGACGGACATCTCCAACTCGAGTGCGACGAGTGCTTCGTCGGCCGCGATGAAGGCGGGCGGCAGCTCCTCCCCCGATGGAGTCGTGCGCTCGCCCATGTTGATCTCGACGTAGTTTAAATCAGGGTTCAGCATCTCGCCCGTCTTCGAGATGGCGATACGGATCGCCTCGTCTTCCGTCTCAACGTCGAACACCGGCACGGCGGCTTCGACGACGACCCTGCAGTGCATACCTAGACATTGTGTCGCCTGCAGTATGAAGGTTCGCCTCACCTCAATCTGATTCCACGAACCGCTGTGCCGTCCCCTCGGTCCACGCCTCCGATCACGACGAGACGATACCGGTCGCCGGCCAGTTCGAAAGGCAAAAGCCTCCGCTCTCGAAGGGTCGGACAGATGGACACAGGGACCATTTCGGTCGACAACCTCTCCGGCGGGCTCGACCTGTACCGGACGCTCGAGAGCGGACAGAGCTACTGCTGGCGACGCAGCGACGGTGAGATGTACGGCGGTGCGTCGCCAGATGGCGCGTGGTATCACACCGTTGTGGGCGGCGATGTCGTTCGCATCCGGCAGGTCGACGACGTCCTCGAGTGGGAGTCGACCACCGATGCAGAGGCGACCGTCCGTCGACTGGTGCGGCTGGACGACGACCTTGAGGCCATCGTGGCGGCCGCGCCGGACGATCCGCTCCTTCGGGAGGCGTACGACGCCCACCGCGGGATGCGACTGGTCGAAGATCCCCCCTTTGGGTGTCTGATCTCGTTTATCTGCTCCGCTCAAATGCGTGTCAGTCGGATCCATACGATGGTCTCGACGCTGGCCCGCGAGTACGGCGACGCGATCGAGTTCGACGGCGAGACCTACCACGCGTTTCCGACGCCGGACCAGCTCGCGACGGCGACCGAAGCGGAACTCCGAGAGCTTGGACTCGGCTACCGTGCGCCGTACGTCGTTCGCACGGCCGAGATGGTGGCGAACGGCGAGGCGGATCCGGCCGCGGCTCGAGGGCTCGAGTACGAAGCCGCTCGCGACTTCCTCACGCAGTTCGTCGGCGTCGGCGACAAGGTGGCGGACTGCGTCCTGTTGTTCTCGCTCGAGTTCGATGAGGCCGTCCCGTTGGACACCTGGATCAAGTCGGCCATTGAAGAGTACTACCCCGACTGCGATCGGGGCTCCTACGCCGACACCTCGCGAGCGATCCGCGAGCGATTAGGCGGGGAGTACGCGGGCTACGCCCAGACGTACATCTTTCATCACCTGCGGACCGGGGAGTGAACTCGTTCTCGAAACGATTTTGTTGGTTCGGCATCACTAACCAGCTATGGTTGACGGGACGGTCGCTTCACTCCTTCTCGCGGCTGGATTCGTCGGCGCGCTCGGCGTCCTGATCAAGTATTTCGGGATGGTCCAGTTGATCGCGGGCTACGACTCCGACCGCGTCACCGACGAGGAGGGATTGTCGAGGTTCATCGGAACGAACACGCTCTACGTCGCTGCGATGCTCGTGCTCGTCGCCGCCGTCGAGTATACGGAGACGTTCGCGGCCGCCGAACTGGTCTGGATTGGCTTCCTCATCGTGGTGTTTGGACTGACCGCTCGCATGATCGTCGGCGCTCGCCGGTACGAAGACGCTGGATGAGAGTTGCGTTCGCATGCAGTCTGGGGAGCGCGTTGTATGCGTCGGCGTCCCGTTCGGCGCTGATCGACTACGTCCGGTAATCGTCACGTCCAGTCACCGCCCAGTACGCCTGCGAGACGAGCGTGACGGCGAAGATCACCGCGAGAATCGCCCCGACGGCGAGGGCGATGGTCCTGCCGAGCAGGTAGTACGCGAGGGCGCTCGCGACGACGGCGAAGACGACGGCCCCGGCAAATAACTCGAGTAACTCGCGAACCGTCGCGCGGCTGTTCGAGACGTCGAGATACTCGTCTTCGAAGCGTTCGATGATACCCATCTCTCGTCGTCGAGTGAGTAGCGGGCGGCGTATATCGTAATCGCCTCGATACAGGGTGACACGAAGCCGGGTTTTTGACGCTCGCGGTCGATGACCCGCACATGACAGATCGAATCCGCGCACACGTCTTCATCACGGGGACGGTCCAGGGCGTCTACTACCGCGCGAACACTCGCGACACGGCTCGAGAGAAGGGCGTCGACGGCTGGGTGAAGAACCTCGAGGACGGCCGCGTCGAGGCGATCTTCGAGGGACCCGAAGACGCCGTCGGGTCGATGATCGAGTGGTGTCACACGGGGAGTCCCGCGGCCGAGGTCGAGGACGTCGACGCCGAGTTCGAAGAGCCACAGGGCGAGGACGGGTTCGAGATTCGGTACTGAACTGTTGTCTTGGGGATGGACCGACGACGAAGGTACGTCGACCGTTGCCCGGCCGATCACTCGAGGTCGGCGGCGTACTCCGCGAGCCACGGCGGCTCGTCAGTGTAACGCCACTCGGCCCAGTCGGCCTTCTCGCCGGCGTAGTAGGCCCGATACGCTGCGACCGGATCGTCGGGTCGCCTGTACTCGTCGGGCATCGCCTGCGGGCGAGGTGTCGGCTCGTCGCTCGGGAACGCGATTCGGTCGGGATCGATCCGCTCGATTACCTTCCACGAAGCGTGATCGTCGTCCTTCTCGTACCGTTCGACGAACTCCGCGTTGAGCGCCTCGGCGTGCTCGCGCAACCGAAGCCAGTTAGCTCGAGACTCGGTCGCCCACTGCGTCACCGGGTGGCCGGTGTGGGTCGGCTGGTAGAGGAACTCTTCCTCGGAGCCGTTCTCGCGGGCCGCCGTACAGAGCACCTGGGCGGCCTCGAGCAGCAGTTTGTTCACGTGCTGGTCGCAGTGATACCGCGCCGCGAGCCGCGGGTCCTCGTCGAGCCAGAAGACGTTCACAGCGGTGCTGGGGGACACGAGAACTTGAGCGTATTGGCGACGCGAGTAGGCCAATCGCGCAGTTTAGTGTGTCGACCGGTGTTCGGTGATCGATTCGGTTCGGTCGACCAGCGGCGTTCACCGGAGTGGACCGACATCGGCGTCCGCACTCTTCGACGGAGGGGTCGACGAATAGAGAGGGATGTCGGTCTCGTACCGGTTTTCGTGAATTGCCGTGGAGAGCGTCTCTGCAGGGGCGAACAGCATGTCCACAGTGCACTGATTACGTTGTTACTGCCATGACAGAAAAAACTTGAATGCCGTCATATTATGTAGAATATGAATCGGCGAGCGTTACTGTCGGTCACTGTATCCAGCTTCTCCATCACGTTAGCAGGGTGCCAATCAATGGATGATTCAGAGAGCGATCGTTCTTGCCCAGAACCAGATATCGAGGAAGGTGACACGTTGTCCTACGAACGATTGCATTTCGAACAGCTCGACGAAGAGTGGATAGGAATCTATCTATTCACGGAACGAGATCAGCTATCCGAAATCGATCTTCTCGATGAGCGAGATCTCAGTACCGAAGAGCGGCAGTGGATCGACGAGACGGATTTTACACGGAATTCCATTCTTGCGATACAAGTCTTCTCGTCAACTGACTCGAGTGAATTACGGCCAGTTGATGTAACGCGTGAGAAAATTATTGGCGAACGGGATGCATACAAGATGCACGCATATACGTGTATTAGCGACCCAGGGGACGATGAAAATCGGAAACGTTCTGCTCAACTTCTTCGGGTGTCGCACAACGGCGAAGCGCCGAGTGATGCCGACCTTACACACTGGGAAGGAGATAGTTCGGTTTTCCACGCGTAGATTTGGTGAACCATCTCCCGCGCTGGACGGCGGTTGAGGAACTGTTCTGTACCTCAAATACAGTTGATAAGGTCAATTTGTGATTTGTTGAGAAATTAACGCCAACCGAGTTGAAAGGGTGGGTGAAATCCGGCGTGTCGTCCGCAATCTTCAACGGTCGGCCCGTCGAACGCTTCCGCATGATCACAGGCGAGCGGATGGCCGCCGTCGACGAGAACGCCGCGGCGCTCGGCGTGGCACAAAAGCAGTTGATGGAGTCGAGCGGGCACGCAGTCGCCCGCGCGGTTCGGGAGGTTGCCGAACCGGACTCGAGCGTCGCGATCGTCGCCGGCCGCGGAAACAACGGCGGCGACGCGTTCGTCACGGCTCGCTTCTTGGACGACTACTCGGTTACGACCCTCCTGCTCGGTAAGGCCGAAACCATCGGAACCGAGATCGCCCGTGAGAACTGGGACGCCCTCCAGCAGAGCGAGTACGAGACGCGAGAGATCACGGACTCGAGTCAGTTCGACCTCCCCGACTGTGACGTCGTCGTCGACGCGATGCTCGGCACCGGAATCAGCGGGGACCTCCGAGAGCCCGCCGCGACTGCAGCCGAGGCGATCAACGACGCCGACGCGACCGTCGTCGCGGTCGACGTTCCCTCCGGCTTCGACGCGAACGACGGTGACCACGCGGGCAACGGCGTCGAGGCCGATCGCATCGTCACCTTCCACGATACGAAACCGGGGCTGGACGAACTCACAGCCGACGTGACGGTCACAGACATCGGCATCCCCGCAGCAGCCGAGCGCTACGTCGGGCCGGGCGATGTCTCGCTCGCGCGGCCCGACGGCCGGGACGGTCGGCCCTACGTCATCGGCGGCGGACCCTACACCGGCGCGCCGGCGCTCGCCGCGCAGGGGGCGCTTCGAGCCGGCGCGGAACTCGCCTTCGTCGCCGCCCCCGACGCCGTCGCAGGCGAGATTCAGGGCTACAGCGAGGACCTCATCGTCCAGCCCTACGCGGAGGACGTGCTCACGCCCGAACGAACCGAGGAACTCCTCGAGACCGCCGAGCAGTACGACAACGTCGTCGTACTTGGGCCGGGACTGGGTATCGCCGACGAGACGCTCGAGGCCGCGAAACAGTTCCTCGAGTCCTACGACGGCCGCGTCGTCGTCGACGCGGACGCCTTGCGGGTCGTGCCCGACCTCGAGACCGACGCGACGCTGGTCTGTACGCCTAATCGCGTCGAGTTGGCCCGGATGGGCGGCCCCGATACCGACGATCTGGCCGGCGCGGCCGACAAGATCGAATCCTTCGCCGCCGAACTGGGCCACATCGTGCTCGCGAAGGGCGCGGCCGACGTGATCACGGACGGCGAGCGGACTCGGATCAGCCGCTCCGGCACCGTCGGCATGAAAGTCGGCGGCACCGGCGACACGCTGGCCGGCATCGTCGCGGCCCTGATGGAACACGCCGAGCCGTTCGACGCCGCGGCGGCGGGCGCGCAGGTCAACGGCCTCGCAGGGGAACGGATCGCAACGACTGAGGCGTTCGGCTTCCTCGCGTCCGATATGCTCGACGAGATTCCTGCGGCACTGTGGGGTGGGGTCGATGAGTGAAACGCCCGACGAGCGGTCGAACGCGGCGGAGTCCTCCGAGGCAGCCGCGGCCGACGAACTCACCCACACCACCGACGACGGCGATGTCCAGATGGTCGACGTCGGCGAGAAACCGGACAGCGAACGCCGCGCCGTCGCGGTCGGGGAGATCCACCTTCAGCCGTCGACGATCGAGGCGATTCGGGAGGACCAGGTCGGTAAGGGCGACGTGCTCGCGACCGCCCGAATCGGCGCGATTCAGGCCGTCAAACACACCTGGGAGACGATCCCGATGTGCCACCAGATTCCGATCACCAACGTCGACACCGATTTCTCGCTCGCAGAGGACCGTATCGAACTCGAGGTCGGCGTCGAAACCACCGGCAAAACGGGTTGCGAGATGGAGGCCCTCGAGGGCGTCACGACCGGACTCAACGTCGTCTGGGATATGGTGAAAGCCGTCGAGAAGGACGACGACGGACAGTATCCCTCGACGGGCATCGAGAACGTGCGGGTGCTCGCGAAGGAAAAAGAGCGAGCCTGAGCCGCGTTTGTCGTCAGTCCACGTACTCGAGCAGTTCGATCCGTGTTCCGGCGGGGTCCTCGAAGAAGGCGACCTTCAGGTCGCCGAAGACAGTCGGCTCCATGACGAACGAGACGTCGTCCGCGAGATCCGCGACCGCCGCGTCGACGTCGTCGACGGTGTAGCCGAAGTGGAGCACCCCGTACGGTAACTCGTCGACCAGTCCCGCGGCCTCGTACGGCGCTCGGTCGAAGACGTAGAGGTGTTTGTCGCCGACCATCAGCGCGGCGTGCTCGACGGCCGTCGCGCCCGTGGCCTCTTCGTTGGGCTGTTCGTGCTCGATGAGGTCCCCGTTCAGGTGCTCGCGATAGAACGCGACGGCCTCGCCGACATCCGGGACTTTCAGCGCGACGTGGAAGAACGCATTCGGCGAGATCACGGTGCGTTACAGGTCCATCCCGCCGTTGACGTCGATCACTTCGCCCGTCACGTAACTCGAGTCCTCGCTGGCGAGGAATCGAACGACGGCGGCGATATCCTCGACTTCGGCCAGTCGCTCGAGCGGGATGCCCGAGATGATCCGCTCCAGGACGTGATCCGGCACGCTCTCGAGCATATCGGTCGCGGTGAAGCCGGGCGCGACGCAGTTGGCCGTCGACCCGCCCTTCGCGAGTTCGAGGGCGATGGTGCGGGTAAAACCGAACATGCCGCTCTTGGCGGCGGCGTAGTTGGCCTGTCCGAAGTTCCCCTGTTTGCCGACGACGCTCGAGATGTTGATCAGTCGCCCCTCGTGGGCGTTCCAGATGTCGTCGAAGAACTCCTGGGTGCAGTTGAACATCCCGCCGAGATTGACGTCCATGACACGGTCCCACTCCTCGCGAGTCATCTCGGTGAACTGTTCGTCGGCCGTGATCCCGGCGTTGTTGACCAGTACGTCCGCCGGCCCGAACGCGTCGTGGCAGACCTCGCGCATGTGTACGACCTCGTCGCGGTCGGCGACGTCGGCCCGTGCGGTCACGGCGCTTCCGCCGGCCGTTTCGATGGCGTCGACTGCCTCGAGTGCCGATTCTTCCGACGACCGGTAGTTGATCACGACGTTCGCCCCTTCCGCACCGAGGTACTCCGCGATACCGCGTCCGATCCCGCGCGCCGAGCCGGTGATAACACAGGTCCGCCCATCCATAGACATGGTACACCCGTTCAACGTCCGGCGATAAATAACAACATGTTGGGTATCATGATATACACCGGTGAGAAGAACAAGCGGGGACACGTATCGACGATCCGTACCGTCGTGTGAACTGCCGATTCCCGCAGCGACGCTATCGATTCTGGGCCTGCTCGATCCAGTCTTCGATTCGGCTGGGTGAGATGCCGGTTTCGGTAGCCAGCTCCGCGGTATCGGCGTCGGCCAGTTGGTCGAAGGTTTCGATACCGGCTTCCGTCAGACCATCCGCGTAGGCCTGCCCGACGCCGTTGAGATCGGTCAGGTCGTCGGTCTCGGACTCGATCTCGGAGGCGGCGTCCTCGCCGGCGACCTCCTCGACGACGTCTTCGTCGACGGTCATCTCACCCGGTTCTGCGGGCTCCGCTTGGATGTCGTCTTCACCGCGTGCGGTGACTTCCTCGTCGGTCCGGTCGGTCGTCTCCGCGCCGATGTCGCCGTTTTCGGCGTCGACACCGGTCTCCTCCATCTCCGCGTTGCCCTCGGACTCGACCGCCGCGCCGCCGTCGGTCAGGTCGTTGGAACCGGACTCGTCGCCGGCGATGTCTTCTGCGAGTGCGGCGTCCGCCGCTTCGGGCTCCGGCGTCTCCGGTTCAGCCTCAACCTCTGTGCCGTTCGAGCGCGCCTCGAACCACTCGCTGACCTGCGGCCAGAGTTCGTCGTGGCTTCTCGAGGAGACGGACATCCCGATGTGGCCCGTCGCGAACTCGAGGATCTCGGTATCGTCCGAGCTGATGACGTCGTTGAACGGTTTCGACGCCTCCGGTGGGATGAGGTGGTCGTACTCCGCAACGATCTGGAGAACGGGCATGTCGATTTTCGTGAGGTCGACGTGTTCGCCGTTCAGGTAGAGCTCGTTTTTGTAGAGCTTGTTCTCCTGGTAGATGTCGCGGATGAACTCCTCGTAGGCCTTGCCGGCGACATCGATCCCCTCGTCGAGCCAGCGCTCCATCCGGGCGAAGTTCTCGACGAAGTCCTCGTCTTCCATGTTGTCGTAGAACCGGACGTACTTCGTCATGTTGTTCGCGACGGGATCCATCAGCGCGAAGCCGACGTCGAGGAATTCGGCGGGAACGTTGTCGAAGGTGTCTGTGACAGTTTCGGGATCGTAATAGTCATCGGCGCCCCACAATTCGAGCACGCCGCCGTCCCCGGCGAAGCAGAGGCCGGCGGCCATCAGCGCGAGGTTCTTGACCTTCTCGGGGTAGAGCGCGGCGTACATGGCCGACTTCGTCCCGCCCATACAGTAGCCGAGGATGTTGATCGAGTCCTGTCCGGAGCGCTCGCGGACCACGTCGACGCAGTTGTCGATGTAGCGGTTGACGTAGTCGTCGAGACCCAGCGTGCGGTCGAGCTTCGAGGGCTCGCCCCAGTCGATCAGGTAGACGTCGAAGCCGGCCTCGAGCAGCGTCTGGACGACCGATCGATCCGGCTGGAGGTCGAGGATGTACGGCTTGTTGATCAGCGCGTACGTGACGAGGATCGGCACGTCGTGTTGCTCCTCGGTCATCGGCTCGTAGTGGAGGAGTTTGAGCTTGTTCTCCTCGTAGACGATCTTGCTCGGCGTCTGGCCGACCTCGACGTTCTCGAGCGTTTCGGTCCGATCGGGTGCGACTTTGCTCTTGTCGGCCAGATCGGCGGTCGCCTCCCAGGCCTGGCGCTGCATGTCGAGGACGGATGTGAACGGATTCATCATTCCTCCTCGAGGTGGTCGAGAACGCGGTCGAGTTTCTGCTCGACGGCGTGCTGGCGGCGCTCGAGTTCGACGAGGCGATCGCCGACCTCGACGACGGTGTCTTCCGTCGCGAAGCCGAGCTGGCTGAGCGTCTCCTGTGAGGCCTCATCAGCCTGTTGCTGGAGTTCGAGGATGTCGCCGACGGTCTCGCCGGTCATCTTCGCGAAGGCGGTCGTCGACATGACGTCCTTGAACGCCTCGTTGGCCGTGTTGAGCCAGATATCGCGGAACTCATCCATATCGACCTCTTCGCCCTCTATGCTGTCGTTCATCCGCTCGACCATCTGCTGGGAGGCGTTCATCCACGTCTCGTAGGCCCGCGCATAGCCCTCCACGCCCTCGGAAATCTCGTCTTCCTCGGTGGCCTCGCCGACGGCCTCGGACCAGCTCTCGACGAACTGGGCCTGGGCTTCCATGTTCTCCTCGATCGCGTCCATAAACTGTTCATTCCACTGTTCGACGACTGCGTTCCAGTTCTGGGCCTGGGGCTGTGAATCTGTCATTGTGCTAAAATTGGGGAGCGGCGCTGAAAAAGGTACGCCTGATGCTGCGGTCTACGCCGAGACGTCGAACTCTTCGGCGGCTTCGTCTACGTTTTCGGCGACGGATTCGACGTTCGCTTCGACCTGTTCGTGGGCCTCGAGTGCGGCGTCGAACGAGTTGTCGACGACCTCGGAGTAGCTCGCGGCGAACTCGTCGTAGGCAGCCTCGGACTCGTCGATGGCCTCGATCATCGCTTCCATCGACTGGTGCTGTGCCTCGGTCGCGGAGTCGAAGCCTTCGTCGACGAGTTCACGCATCTCGTCGAAGTCAGCCGCTTCCTCGGGCATCGAAGCCTCGAGAGCGTCGAAGTAGGCGTGGACGGCGCCCTTGGTCAGTTCGGCGTTGGATTCGAACAGCGTGCCGGAGCTTTCGACGGCGTCGCCGAAGGCGCTGATCGAGGACTTCTGGGCCTCGAGGGCGTCGTGGGTGAGGTTCTGGGACTGTTCGAGTGCGGTGCGCTGTGCGTCGAAGACGGCGGTGAATGGGTTCTGAGTCATGATTGATCTTCTCGGTTTCGCTTGACGGGTACGACGATCGTTTGGACGATATCGCCCTCTTCGATGTCGAGGGCTTCCCGTTCCGGGCCGGGAATGCTGATCCGACCGCCGCTCTGGACGCGAGCTTTGAACGTCGCCGTTCCCATGTTCATCGGGCCGAAGCTGGAACCGGTGTCGAACGGGTTCGAGCCGCTGGCCTGCATCATCTTCTTCATCATCTCCTGCTGGGATTCGGCAACCTGCTCGCCTGCCTCCTGCATCTGTTCGGAAAACATCGCAGGCGGGAACCAGAGCGATCGGTCGGAGTCGTCCGTCATCAACAGTACGTATGGGCTCCGGGCTTATAAGGCTTCCCACTAGATACCATCTAATACCATTTGATGGCGTATTAAGTATCGGGTACGCTCTCACGGATTTCGAACGGACGACGATTCGGCAGCTCCAACCGACCGAGGTGACGGCGACTCACTCCCCTCGAGGGGACGATAACCCTTGATCGACCGATCGATCGAACCTGGCGATCGAAAGTGGGTAATAATCGTGTATAAATCGGTTAAAATCGTCCAGGTCAGCCAAAGAAGTCATAACCACCACACGCATATCGGCCCGTAGATGTCCCACGAGAAGCCTGCGAAACACAACTTCGCTGCCATGACAGACGCGTGGACGTCGATGGCCCAGACTCTCTTCGAAAGTGCGACTGCTGCCAACCGTGCGGCTATGTCCGCTATGTTGACACCCGACGTATCGAACGGTGCCGACGACAAGACCGTCGCCGCCTCGATCCCCTCGATCGAGCACTCCCACCTCGACTGGCAGTTCGACCGAACGGTCGACGAACCAGCCCACATCAGCGTCGGTGACACCGTCACCTTCGAGAAGGTTTTGAGCGAGGACGACGTTCGGGCGTTCGCCCACGTTAGCGGCGACACGAACCGACTCCACCTGGACGAGGGCTTCGCCGCCGGCACGCGGTTTGGCGAACGGATCGTCCACGGGACCCTCGTTTCCGGTCTCATCAGCGCCGCGCTGGCACGACTCCCGGGGCTCACGATCTACCTCTCCCAGGACCTCGAGTTCAGCGGCCCCGTCGGTATCGGCGACCGCGTCTCCGCTCGCGTCGAGATCGTCGAGGACCTCGGGAACAGGCAGTACCGCCTCGAGACGATCATCCGGAACGAGAGCGAGGACGCGACCGTCATCAACGGCGAGGCGGTCGTCCTGATCGACGACATGCCCGAAGAGTAGTCGACACACCGCCCGTCGACCGACCGTTCAGGCAGTCTGGCAGCCTCTCGTTTTCAGTTTTCCCCTCCCGCGCCCGCCGATCCCGTAGCGACGGGCCTCCGAATCCGGGTGCAACGTTGCTAAGTAGTTCCTCGCGGAACGGCCTGCTATGACGCTCTTCGGGACTGCAGGGATCCGCGGCCCGGTCGAGGAGGTAACGCCAGCGCTCGCGCTCGCGGTCGGTCAGGCCGCCGGCGATCCCGACACGACGTTCGTCGTCGGCCGAGACGGTCGAGAAACGGGGCCAGCACTCGCCGCCGCGGTCGAAGCCGGCCTCGAGAGCGCCGGCTCGGACGTGTATCGAATCGGCGAAGTACCGACGCCGACGCTGGCGTTCGCCTCGCGCGGCCGCAAGGGCGTGATGCTCACCGCGAGCCACAACCCGCCCCAGGATAACGGCATCAAACTCTTCGCGAACGGCGTCGAGTTCGACCGCAACGCCGAACGCGCCGTCGAGGATCGGGTCGAGGGTGACGACGGGCTCGAGTCCGCCCGTTGGGATCGATGGGGCGAGTCGGCGACGCTCGAGGTCCTCGACGCGTATCGGGACGCCGTCGTCGCCTACGTACGCGAGCAGTTCTCGTCGTCGAGCGACGGTCCGGCCGACGACGCGCCGCTCGAGGGCCTCGAGATCGCCGTCGACTGCGGCAACGGGGTAGGATCGCTCGCGACACCACACGTCCTCGGACGACTCGGCGCCGATGTCGTCGCGCTCAACGCGAACGTCGACGGTCACTTTATCGCCCGCGAGAGCAAACCGACGCCGGAAACGTTGTCGGACTTTTCGGCCTTTTTGGAGACGGGATCGTTCGATCTCGGGCTGGCCCACGACGGTGACGCCGATCGACTGGTCGTGCTCGGCCCCGACGGCGAGGTTATCCACGAGGATACCGTGCTCGCCCTCGTCGCGGCCCACTACACGGCGGCGAGTGACGCCGACGACCCCGTTGTCGTGACGACGCCCAACGCATCGGCCCGTATCGACGAACAGGTCCGAAACGCAGGCGGACGCGTCGAACGGGTCCGTCTCGGCGCGCTTCACGAAGGCATCGCTCGAGAGCGCCGCGCGGCGGCGGACGACAACGAGACCGCCGTCGTCTTCGCCGCGGAGCCGTGGAAACACATCCACACGGCCTTCGGCGGCTGGATCGACGGCGTCGCGAGCGCCGCCGTTGTCAGCGCTCTCGTCGCCGCGGCCGGCGATACGGAGACGCTCCGCGCTCCCGTCACCGAACGACCCTACCGAAAGGTCAGCGTCGACTGCCCGGACGACGCCAAGGCCGACGCGATGGCCGCCCTCGAGACCGACCTTTCCGATGCATTCCCGGCGGCAACGGTCGACACGAGCTACGGCGTTCGTCTCGAGTTCGAGGACGCCTCGTGGATCCTCGTCCGCCCGAGCGGGACCGAGCCCTACGTGCGGATCTACGCCGAGAGCGACACCGTCGACAACCTGGTCGCGGACGCTCGCGACGTCGTCGAGACTGCGATCGCCGCCTCCCGGTGAGGAGTTGGTTCCGGAGCGTCGTATCGGGGACACGACGGCGGAGTCGAACCGGATCGGGTCTCGTGAGAGCCGAACGACTTCAATTACGGCTGTGGTTTTCACACCGTTCGTGTTCGGAACGAATAGCAAATGTAATCCGAATAGTTCTGTTGCTATTACATTCGTCGATTTCGACGAGTATAAACCGAATGTCTACGCTATTCAGGACTATGGCGCAGAATCGACGGCGGTTCCTTACTGGAGCAGGTGTCGCAGGACTAACAACGATAGCTGGCTGTGTCGGCGGCTTCGGCGAAGACGCCGATACGGAGTTCAACGTCGGCATGATCTACGCGAGCGGTGGACTCGGCGATAACTCGTTCAACGATATGGCGCAGTCGGGCATCGACGACGCGGTGGACGACTTCGACGTCAGTTACGACCAGGCCGAACCTGACGACGAGGGCGAGTTCGACGGCCATCAGCGCGACTTCGCCGAGGGCGGCGAGTACGATCTAATCTCCTGTGTCGGCTTCGCACAGGAGGACGCGCTCGCGGAGAACGCACCCGAGTACCCCGAACAGAACTTTATGATCATCGACACCGCGGGTATCGAGGAAGACAACGTCCGAAACTACGTCTTCGACGAGCCGGGCGGCTCGTTCCAGGTCGGCCACCTGGCGGGACTGTTGACCGCCG
This sequence comes from Natronorubrum tibetense GA33, assembly GCF_000383975.1. Taxonomy (NCBI): domain Archaea; kingdom Methanobacteriati; phylum Methanobacteriota; class Halobacteria; order Halobacteriales; family Natrialbaceae; genus Natronorubrum; species Natronorubrum tibetense. Next base: position 3,189,307 of record NZ_KB913017.1, read on the forward strand.
AGGAGTTCTCGGCCGGCGACGGCGAGACGAACCCGGACGAGGACGTCGTCGGCTTCGTCGGCGGCGTCGAGTCGCCCCTGATCGAGTCGTTCGAGGCCGGTTTCACTGCCGGCGTCGAGTACGCGAACGACGACGCCGAGGTCATCTCGTCGTACGTCGGCGACTTCAACGACACGAGCGGCGGTCAAGAGGCCGCACTCTCGATGTATCAGGACCACGGCGCCGACATCGTCTTCCATGCCGCTGGTGCGACCGGCGTCGGCGTCTTCCAGGCCGCCGAATCCGAAGGCCGATTTGCGATCGGCGTCGACTCCGATCAGTCGCTCGAGGAGGAAGACTACGCCGACGTGATCCTCGCGAGCATGGTCAAACGTGTCGACGAGGCCGTCTACACCGCAGTCGAGTCGGTCGTCAACGACGAGTTCGAGGGCGGCGAAACCGAGGAGCTCGGACTCGAGGACGGCGGCGTTGAGGCCGTCTACGGCGACACGATCGGCGACGAGATCCCCGACGAGATCACGGATCAGGTCGACCAATCCAGACAGGAACTCATCGACGGCGAGATCGAGGTTCCGGACGATCCCGACGACGTCTGATCGCGCATGACCGAGCCGGGAACGGAACACACCGACGACGCGGGCGCGGTCGAGACAGCGGCTGCGGACGATCTCGCGGTGCATCTCGACGGAATCACCAAACGGTTTCCGGGCGTCGTCGCGAACGACGACGTCGACCTGCGGGTGGAGCGAGGATCCGTCCACGCCCTGCTGGGGGAAAACGGGGCCGGAAAGACGACGCTGATGAACGTCCTCTACGGACTCTACGAGCCGAACGAGGGGCGAGTCGTCGTCGACGGCACCGAACGGGCGTTTGACTCGCCGCGCGACGCCATCGACGCGGGGATCGGCATGATCCACCAGCACTTCATGCTGGTCGACACGATGACCGTCGCGGAGAACATCGCGCTCGGCAACGAGCCGCGAAAGTGGTTCGGGATGGCGGTCGACCGCGAGCGTATCGAGCGCGAGATCCGGGATCTCTGCGATCGCTACGGGTTCGACGTCGATCCGACGGCGACGATCGCCGACTGTAGCGTCGGCGTCCAGCAGCGCGTCGAGATCCTCAAAGCGCTCTACCGGGGCGCCGACGTCCTCATCCTCGACGAGCCAACGGCCGTTCTCACGCCCCAGGAGGTCGAGGGGCTCTACGACGTGCTCGAGGAGCTGACGGCCCAGGGGAAGACCATTATTTTCATCACGCACAAACTCGGCGAGGCGACCCACGCCGCGGACGCGATCACCATCCTCCGGGACGGGGAGTCCGTCGGCACGGTCGATCCGAACCGGACGACGCGGGAGGAGTTGGCCGAGTACATGGTCGGTCGAGAGGTCCTCCTCGAGGCCGAAACCGAGCCGAACGAGGTCGGCGAGACGATCCTCTCCGTCGACGAGCTGTCCGTCGAAGACGCGCGCGACGTTGAGGTCGTTTCGGGCATCGATCTCGAGGTTCGGGCCGGCGAGATCCTCGGCATCGCCGGTGTCGACGGCAACGGTCAGGCCGAACTGATCGAAGCGATTACGGGGCTTCGAGCGCCCGAACGCGGATCGGTCGTCTTCGACGACGCGGACGTGACCGGCTGGTCGCGCCGCGACCGAATCGACGCCGGCATGTCGTACATCCCGGAGGATCGCCACGAGCGCGGTCTCGTGATGCCGTTCGATCTCGTCGAAAACGGCGTTCTCGGGAGCCAGCGCTCCGAGGAGTTCTCCGAATCCGGACGCATCGACTGGCAGCAGGTTCGGGACCACTCAGAGGAGATCATCGAGACCTACGACGTTCGCCCGCCCGACGCGGAGGCGGACGCCGAATCACTCTCGGGGGGCAACCAGCAGAAGTTCATCGTGGGGCGCGAGTTCGAACGCGATCCGCGGCTGGTCGTCGCGACTCACCCGACGCGCGGCGTCGACATCGGGTCGACCGAGTTCATCCACGAACGGCTGCTCGAACTCCGGCGCGCGGGTATCGCCATCCTGCTCGTCTCGTCGAATCTGGACGAGGTACGGAGCCTCTCCGACCGGCTGGCGGTCATCTACGAGGGGTCGTTCATGGACGTCACTGATCCCGACGATCTCACCGAGGAAGGACTCGGCTTGCTCATGGCCGGCGAACGGCCGGAGTCACGAGCCGCGTCCGACTCTGCCGGCGGAATGTCACCGACCACCGACGCCGACTCCGGAGGTGACGCATGAGACAGCGACTCGAGACCCTTATCGAGCGCCTCATCCGCGCGTCAATCCTCGAGCGGGTCGCCATCAGTATCGCGGCCCTGTTCGCGTCGATCCTGGTCGGCGGCGTGCTCGTGTTCGTTTCGGGCGCCTTCGCCTCCTGCCAGACCGGGCTGAACCTCGCCGGCTGGACCTTCTGTTACAACCCGGTGCAGGTCTACTACGAGCTGTTCTTGGGCGCGCTTGGCCACCCGCTCGAGGGCGGCTGGAGTCCGGGGAACCACCGACTGGCGACGACGCTCCAGCAGACGACGCTGCTGATCTTCACCGGGCTGTCGTTCGCGGTGGCCTACCGGGCCGGCCTGTTCAACATCGGGACGCAGGGACAGTTAGTCGTCGGCGGTCTCGCGACGGCGGTCACCGTCGTCTACGCCTCGCTGGTCGTTCCCAGCGGCGTCGTCGGGACCGTCGTGCTCATCCCAATCGGCGTCCTCGCCGGCGCGGTCGCGGGTGGGTTCTTCGGCGCAATTCCGGGCGCGCTCAAGGCTTACGCCGACGCGAACGAGGTCATCACGACCATCATGCTCAACTTCGTCGCCCTCGGAATTACCTCGACGCTACTGTCCTGGCAGTTCCAGGATCCCGACAGTGCCAACCCACAAACCGAGCGCGTTCCCGCGTACGCCGAGATTCCGAACATCCCGCTCGTCGGCTTCAGTAGCCGGGCGAACTTCTCGCTGCTCGCGCTCGCGTTCGCGGTTGCGTTCATGATCGGGATCGCCTGGCTGCTCGCGCGTACTTCCTTCGGCTACGAACTCCGGACGAGCGGCGTCCAGCCGGAGGCGGCCGCCTACAGCGGCGTCGACGAGAAACGGATGATCGTCACGAGCATGACCCTCTCCGGCGCGCTCGGCGGCATCGGCGGTGCGCTCTGGGTGCTCATGCAACACGGCCGCTGGCTAGAGAGCGTGCCGCCGCTCGGCTTCGACGGCATCGCCGTCTCGATCCTCGCGGCCAACAACCCGCTGGGTATCGGCGCGTCGGCGTTCCTGTTCGGCGTTCTCGACAGCGGCTCGAGCGCCATCGGGACCGCGACGGCCGTCCCGCCGGAATTGGTGGGGATTCTGAGCGGTCTCATCATCCTGTTCGTCGCGATGCCGGAGTTCTTCCGTATGATCGGCACACGATACGTCGACGTCAGCAGTAGCGACCCCGTCCGCGCGGACGGTGGTGAACCAGCCGACGACGGAGCAACGGCCGACGACGGAGGTGAATGCAATGATTGACGGACTCTCACGCTGGACCATCGTCGCGATAACCGCCTCGATCGCGGTTGTCTGGATCGCTCTTGGCGTCGTCTTTCCCGACTCGTGGGCGGGCGTCACGCTGTCGGTCGCCGCCAGCCCGGGAACGCACACGGCGATGCTCCGGCTGGCCGTCCCCATCGCGCTCGCCGCGATCGGGGGAATCTTCGCGGAGAAGAGCGGCGTGATCAACATCGGAATCGAGGGGCTGCTCATCGTCTCGGCGTTCAGCGCGGTGATCGTCACCTTCTGGCTGGGCTCCGGCGAGTCGACGTTCGCGGTCTCACACCACTGGTGGGGGCTGCTCGCGGGCGTGCTCGTGAGCACGCTCTTCGCGCTGCTGTTCGCGGTCGTCTGCATCGAGTACAAGGCCGATCAGATCATCGCGGGACTGGCGCTCTGGCTCATCGCACTCGGATTGGCACCGTTCGTCTCGCGAATCGTCTTCGACAGTCCGAACACCGGAAACGTCGGCACGTTCGACAACGTGACGATCCCGGTGCTGTCCGAGATTCCGCTGCTCGGCTACCTGCTGTTCGACACGCCGCCGCAGGTCTACCTCATGTTCGGGGCCGTCCTCGTCGGCTGGTACGTGCTCAACTGGACGAGCTTCGGGCGCTGGGTCGTCGCCAGCGGCGAGAACCCAAAGGCGCTCGATACGGCCGGCGTCGACGTCCGAAAGGTCCGCTACGCGGCGGTCATCCTCTCGGGCGTGTTCGCCGGTCTCGGCGGTGCGGGGTTCGCCCTCGGCCAGCTCGGGACCTTCGCCGGCGGCGGCGAAACCGACATGCAGGGCCGCGGCTTCATCGCCATCGCGACCTACCTGTTCGCGAACTACCACCCCCTCGGCGCGCTCGCTGGCTCGTTCCTCTTTGCGGGCCTCGACGCGTTCCAGCTCCGAATTCAGAACATCGGCTACGCCGTCCCGTCGGAGCTCGTCCGCACGATCCCCTACGTGGTGGTGATCCTCGTGATCACCTTCGTCGGGAAGACTCGGCTCCCGGATGCCGCCGGCGAAAACTACGAGTCCGGCGAGGACTGATACGGTCTGCTGTAACGATTTACTGGAGCAACCGCAGGCGGCCGCGGTTGCTCTGGAAATAACTTACAGCAGTCCGTATGACGACCGCTTCGCTTCCGACGGCGGTTCTACGGCTGTCGGTGGCTTCTTGTCCGCGCTCGAGTTAGCAGCGTTATGAACGAAACCGAACTCCTCGAGGCCGCCCGCGACGTCCAGTCCGACGCCCACGTTCCCTACTCCGAGTACCGCGTCGGTGCCGCCCTCGAGACCGCCGACGGTGAGGTCTTCGTCGGCTGCAATTTAGAGAACGCGAACTACAGCAACAGCTTACACGCGGAGGAGGTGGCCGTCGCCGAGGCGGTCAAGAACGGCCACCGCGACTTCGCCCGCCTCGCCGTCAGCTCCGGCCGCCGCGACGGGGTCACCCCCTGCGGGATGTGTCGCCAGACCCTCGCCGAGTTCTGCGACGACGACCTCCTCGTGATCTGCGACGAGGGCGAGGACGAGGACCCGATGGAGTACACGCTCGGTGGCCTGCTGCCGAACACGATCACCGAGGAGATGCTCGAGTAGCTTCGTTGCCCGTCCTCGCGTAACTGTCTGTTGACGGCGCGCTGCGGCACGGCGAACGACAGTGAGCGGTGCCGCAACTCGCGAGGGATGAGCGACTGAAAGGAGCGTAGCGCGGAACCAACGGTTCCGCGGACATTCGAACGGACGCGTTGCGCCCGTGAGAAGAAATCGGTTGGGGAGGGTGTGGAAACCCTCAGTGCCAGCCTCGAGGCGATGTTTTGAGTTCCGGACTGCCAAGATCGGTGCACTGTCCTCCGTATCGCCTCGAGTCGCACCTTCCGTTGTGTCGGAACACCACCACTCAGAACTGGCGATCGAACTCGACCGGGTCGGAGACCGTGTAGTACGGCCCACCGAGCCGGCCGACGGTCGGGAGATTGCGCATATCGAGTTTCCCGTCCTCCTCATCGAGCAGTTCGTCGTCAACGTGGACGTGCTGGACATCGCCGAGGATCATCAGTTTGTCGTGGGCCTCGAGCGAGTCGTGCAACGTACACTCCATCGAGACGGCCGCGTTCGCGACCCGCGACGCCAAGACGGTTCGACAGTCGGCGCGCTCGACGCCCACATCAGTTCAATCGGTTTCGGCGATTTGCTCGAGCACGCAAAACAACCGAGTCAGTCAGGCTCGTTCCGCGAGCACGTCCCGAAGCACCGTTCGGTGACAGCGCTTCTTTGCGGTGTTCTCGAAACAGACCAGCGCCAGCGACTCGCCGTCCGCGAGTCGGGTCTCGAGGCGCTCGAGCGCTGCCCGCGCGTCGGCCGACTCCTCGAGGTAGCCTCGATACCGCTCCTCGAATCCGACTTCGTCCCACGCGGCGTTGTGCGCGCCCTCCTCGCAGACGCCACGCATCTTGCAATCGTCGACGGTCGTCCGGAACGACTCGAGCAACGCCGCTGGCGGCCCGAGTGCCGGCAGATTCTCGTCGACGGCCCCGTGAAACCACGGCGTCGGTTTCCGGACGACGCCGACGAGCGTCGTCTCGGACGAGAGACCGACGAGATCGTGTTGCAGCGCGGCGACGTAGGTGTCCGTGAGCGTTCCCTCGAACCCATTCTGGTCATCGGCTTCGTCCGTCCCCTCGGTTTCGCGTGCCATACCGCTGGTACATCGGCCCTGCAGTTATATACGGCGGCGGTGCGAATCACTGCGTCTGAATGACCGGCGACAGCGAAGATCCGAACGCCGACGTACAGTACCACCTCGAGGTCGGCTCCGACGACGTCGCGGAGACCGTGCTCCTCCCGGGGAATCCGGAGCGACTCGAGAAGATCGTCGACTTCTGGGACGACCACGAAGTCACGGCACACCACCGCGAGTACCGAACTGCGACGGGTACGACCGACGGAACGCCGATCTCGGTCACGTCGACGGGGATCGGCAGTCCATCGGCCGCCATCGCCGTCGAGGAACTGGCTCGCGTCGGCTGTGACACGTTCATCCGCGTCGGCTCCTGCGGTGCGATCCAACCGGAGATGGACGTCGGCGATCTGGTGATCACGACCGGTGCAGTTCGCCAGGAGGGCACCAGCGACGAGTACGTGCGGGAGGACTACCCCGCCGCAGCCGACCACGAGGTCGTCTGCGCGCTCATCGCGGCCGCCGAACGACTCGGCTACGACTACCACACGGGCATCACGATGAGCGCGGACTCCTTCTACGCGGGCCAGGGGCGGCCCGGCTTCGACGGCTTCGAGGCTGCCGGCGCGGACGACCTCGTCGATCAGTTGAAGGAGGCGAATGTGAAGAACATAGAGATGGAAGCGAGCGCGATCGTGACCATCGCGAATATCTACGGCCTGCGGGCCGGTGCCGTCTGTACCGTCTACGCGAACCGCGAGACCGGCGAGTTCCGAACCGAGGGGGAGTCTCGCGCCGCCGAGACGGCGACGCTCGCGACCCACCTGCTCGCGAAGATGGACGCCGTCAAGCGGGAGGCGGGCGCGGATCGATGGCACGCCGGGCTCTCGCTCGAGGACGCGTGAGCGACGGTCGGTCGATAACCGGTCGCTGAATCCAAACGCGTGCGGTTCGCCTCAAATCTGCTCGTTGTCGTGGAGGCGTTTCATCCGGCTCTCGAGGTCGATACCGCGCTTCTCGAAGTACGAGATTCGAGCGCGGTAGAAGAGATAGCCGAGGAGTATCCAGCCGGCGAGGACGGCGACCATCACCGGTAGCTGCGTCGACACCAGTACCCAGAGGATCGCCGCGGAGACGACCGCACCCACGGCGGTGGTCTTGAGCAGCCACGGCGGCAACTTGTACAGCGAGTACTCGTAGCGGTCCGGGAACACCTTCGGCAGGTTCCACAGCGCGACGCCGGCGACGGCGAGGCCGAACAGGATCGTCAGCGAGAGCGCCACGGAGAGGGTGACCGTTCCCGGCGAGATCGGCGCGACGAGCAGCGGCGGAATACCCAGCAGGAGGACGGCCACGTACGGCGAGTCGTAGCGCTCGTGAATACGGGCTGTCGCCCCCGGGATGATGTTGTCACGACCAGCCCGCATCAGGAGCCTCGAGTACGCGGTGTAGGTCATGTTGATCGACGTTAGCGCACCCATCGCCGCGGCCATCAGGACGAGTGCAGTCAGTGCCGTCGGGAAGTTCTGCAGGGACACCTCCGCGACGGCGGCGTCCATCCCGCCGAGCACCTCGTAATTCGCCGAGCCGACGAGGACGACGACGAGTCCGACCAGCAGCGAGAGGGAGATCGCGGCCGACAGCCCGAGCACGCGCGGGATGTTCTTCGCGGGGTTCTCCATCTCTTCGCCGAGTTCGACGACGAGTCGGAAGCCCCGAAGTGGAAAGTAAAGCGAGACGACGGCGACGATAGCAGGGCCGGTTCCCTCGGGGAACAGCGGCGTGTAGTTGGTCGTATCGACGATGAATGCGCCCGGAAGGATGAACGCGAGTATTCCGACGACGATGATCGAGACCATCATGAACTGGACGATGGCGACCATCTTGATCCCGAGTACGTTCAAAACGATAAACGGGATAAGCAGCCCGTAAATCAACCAGAGATCGGGAATCGCCGGAATAGCCGAGATGTTGTCGGCGACGAACCCGGCGTACTCGGCGAAGCCGAGTCCGATGAACAGCATGCCGGCCCAGACGCCGGGGATGGTGATCCACGGGAGCAAAAAGCCCCAGAACGGCCCCACGAGCCGCGACGCGTAGACGTAACTTCCCCCGGCGACGGGTATCGCACTGCCGAGTTGGAGCGACATCAGGATCCCGAAGGTCAGCGGAATCAACGCGAGCAACAGCGCGAAGATGATCCCCGGCCCGGCATCCCCCGCCAGCGGCCCGGGCAGCACGAACGCGCTCACCCCGATGACGTTTCCGATTATCAGTACCGTGGCCCCTATCAGTCCAACTTTCTGATCGATTATTCCGTGTTCAGACATTGTATTTATCTCGAGCGATTGTTCGAGACAACCCCGGTAATCAATAACAATGTTGCGGATTGTCGACGCACACGATAACAGTGGTTGCAACATTTGCCAAGAGAAATACGACAGCGAACGCTCGGGGTATGTTCGCCAGAACGCTGGAGGTAGTGGTCCCGACCTCACGGAAGGATAGTAACAACTGAAACGCATTACACACCGATCACAACGCCGTCCTGCGATCGGGTATGCAGTGACGTTCAGCGGCTACGAGAGTGAGTGTCGATCCGCCTACGTCGGTTGCGAAACGACGCGTTTCTCGTTTCGGAGCGTGCATAGCGCCGATCGGGAGCGTGTTCTTTGCCCCTCTCTACTCATGGGTCGTTTCACTCTTCGCTCGTTAGCGGGACCGACTCTCTACTTAGGCGTGAAGCGCCGTTCACGCCTCACTATTCCCGAATACGGATGATTCCGTCTTCGAAGACTTTCCGATTGGGGACGATATACTCCTCGGACTCGTCCTCGATTTTCGTCACGAACAGGTCGACTTCCTGGACGATTCCCGTCTGGTCGCCGATCCGGATCCGGTCTCCGATCCCGTAGGGCTGGTTGAGCAACAGGTAGATGCCCGCCGCACTCGAGACGAGAAAGTCCTTGAAGGCGAGGGTTCCCACGAAGACGATTCCGAGGGCGTACACCGTCAACAGGATCAACAGCGCGACGACATGCACTCCGATCTGACCCAGCGCGATGATGAAGGTCACGTAGAGGACGGTATACTTGACGAGTTTGGGGAGGACCGATACCTCCGGGAGTTTGACGCCGCGGAGGTACTCGCCGACGACCAGCTCTGCCTTGTCCGCGACGATGAAGCCGATAATAAGCACGAGGACGGCGATGAATACCTGTGGGATGAACTCCGTCACGCGCAGCCAGAACGCGTCCGTATCCAGCAACTGCGCGATGTGAATCGCCGTGAGCACGGCGATTCCGTAGATGAACCACGAACTCAATCGCGCGACGATGCCGACCGTGGAGGTCCCGATCGACTGAGCGGTCCGCTCGAACGGCGTTCCCTCGACCGTCTCCGGCACGCCGGATGCTGTCAGCAACTCCTCGTTGAGCCGTCCGACGAGATAGCCGACGACGATCCCGAGCGCCAGCACTGCCGCGGCTATCACGGCCGGTTCGTCGATGAGGGTCTGCCAGTCCATATTAGTACGCCTCCGGATCGACCTCCAGAATGAGCTCGCCGGCCTTGAACGCCCGCACGAGTCCGTCGCTCTCGGAGAGGACGATCGTTATCGAGTTCGTGTCCCGCGTGATCGCCCCGCCCGCCATGTGGCGAGCGCCGAGCCCTTTGGGAATGTCGACCCCTTCGGCGGACGGCTCGAGGTACCGGTACGCCGAGACGATCTTTCCTGCGTCGGAGATGACGAACGCTCCGTCGAGCCGCGAGAACTCCTTCAACATCACGTTCACGATCGGGTCGCCGACGTGAACGTGGGACTTCTCGAAGGGGTTGTACGACAGCGGCCGAGACTTGTTCATCACCTTGCCCGCGTCGCCGACGACGAACAGCGCGCCGACCGGTTTCCCCTTCTGGCCTTTCTTTCCGAGTTCGATGGCCAACTCGAGGACCGCCTTGACGACCTCCGGCTCCGCTCGTGACTTGACAAAGAGGTCGTAGATCCCCGTGTGGGCTTCGGCATCCGCGCGGACGCGAGAGAGAGTGTCGATACTGTCGCTAAAGGTGTTCGTCGCACACAGAAGTTCGTCGCCACCGTCGATCAATCCCTGCTCTAACGCACCCTCGAGTCCGAACTTGATTCGCTCTCTGATGTCGTCGAACGCCAGCGGCAGTTCGACGAACGTCTCCGCGCCGACGGCGTTTTCGGTCCCGATGACGATCAGATCGAGGTCCTCGATCTCCGTAAACCGCTCGTAGTACGAGCCGCTCGGCGAAAAGAGAACGACTGCATCGACGTTCGCATAGAGATCCCCGAACACGTCATCTAACCCGTCCATTGATCATACAAGTCGGTTCCGCGTGAATAAGCGTTGTGGACCGTCTGACGCGCGTCTGTCGCGTGGCATCCATCCTCGCCGCACAGAGGGCCGCTCCCGCCCGTATCGGACGTTCAGCGACGGTTGATGCACCGATTCGGGTCGGTTCGTTTCTCGAGTGTCGACGCTCGAGTGGTGTCGGTTCGATTGTGTTGCGTGGGGTTGTACTCAAGGTTGTGGGGGACCGGATTCTCCGCTCACGACGTAGTTCGTCTAGAAAGGGCGGGACCGGATTCGAACTACGCGAAGACGTGCTCGCTGCGCTGCGTGCGTCTTCTCTCGTTCGAATCCTCATCGCGATGCTTCTCCTCGCGTAATCGCTCGGAGAAGCATGCGCGGGACCGGATTCGAACCGGCGGACCCCTACGGGACAGCGTCCTAAGCGCTGCGCCGTTGGCCTGGCTTGGCTACCCGCGCGCACTCTCAGCTATCCACGAACTCAGTAAGAAACTGTCGATACGTACTACGGGTGTGTCAACGGTTCCTCGGGTGACCAGTCCGGCGGAACGATGAACGTCACGTGCTCCGAGTCCCGGAGTTGATGTAGCTCCGCCGCTTGTTCGGCCAGCGATCGATCCCGGTACGGCATTTCTAAACCGCATCCGGTGCAGACGAGCTTGCATGTTGGCTCTTTCATAGACGAGACGCAGCCGCGGATCGTACCCGGACGACGAGCGTCTATTGGAGTGGAGGGACAGCGACGGTTTAGTAGTTGTATCCTAGTGAAAATGACAGTGAACGGCCAATCCGCCTACTCGTTCGTAGCTGAACGTTGTCCGGGACAGCGCTGCATTGGCCGATCGTTTCGTCGAGTGTACGTCTCGAGGACCACCGATATACTCCACTTTTGACATACCTATTCCGTAGCTTTATCGGCGATGCACCGATATCCTGTCGTATGCACAGCGCTCGAGATCGTATCGAATACGAACAGTGGCTCGATGAACTCGAGTGCGTCGCGGACCGGCTGGAGCTTTCGACCGACGCACGGTCGTGTGCGGTGGATCTCTTTCTGGCCGACGTTCCCGACGAAGACCGGTCGAAACAGGCTGTTCTCGCGGCCAGCGTCTACGCCGGATCGCTCGTCGCGGGCGACGGCCGAACGCAGGGGGCCGTTGCCGACGCTGCAGACGTCTCGCGACTCTCGATTCAATCCCGCTGGAAGGAGTTACTCGAGACGGCGGGTCTCGAACCACCGCGATGGTAGGTCGATCTAAGCCTCCGTTTCGACCGTTTCAGGAGGACAGTTTTACACTGAGACACTGTAAGTAGACGATACGCAGCCGAAACCGAGTACAACAGCAGTGAACGGGCACCTACATCGGAGGTGATGGACGCAACTCTCCGACTCACTCCGAGCGGTCCGTTTCGCGCTCCGCGTCCTCGAGGACGTTCCCGTGTTCGTCAATTTCGCCCATGACGATTCGCGTACTCGAGATGATGTCGCCGTCGTCGGCCCGCAGGTGCGGAACGACGACAACCTCGAGTGGGTCGTGCCCTCGTTCGCGACGGATTTCGTTGATCCGTTCGCCGCCATCTTTGGTTTCGGGCGAGACGACCAAATAGTCGAACTGCGGTTCGGTCGCGATCCCGGTCGGTCCGTCGAGGCGTCGAATCTCGAACTCGCGGTCGTAGTTGTCGGTGATCGACTCGAGTTCGTCTTCGAGCGCCGCTTTCCGCTCGTCGAACGCTCTGACCCGTCGCTCGACGTGTCGTGTCTTCGGTGCGAGTTCGTCGCTCGTCAGTCCCACAGTCACGTCCCCGAGTTCGAACGCCCGTTCGAACAGCCGACGATGGCCATCGTGGACGGGGTCGAACGTCCCACCAAGCGCGACGTCCATACCCCACCTCACTCGAGCGGTGCGTATAAAACGGTCGAATCGGGGAACGAAGCGACGCGAGACGCGAGACCGATCGCGAGTGGTTTCGACAACTGTCGTACCTCCCCTTCGCATTGTTTTTAGTAGTCGCCCGCAGTGTCCCCGATATGGGATTAGACGAGGATTCACTGGAGTACCACCGAACCGATCCGCCCGGAAAGATCGAAATTTCGACCACGAAGCCGACGAACACGCAGCGTGATCTCTCGCTCGCGTACTCGCCCGGTGTCGCCGCGCCGTGTTTAGAGATCGACGAGGACGAGAACGAGGCGTACACCTACACGGCCAAGGGCAACCTCGTCGGCGTCGTCTCGAACGGCTCCGCGGTGCTCGGACTCGGCGACATCGGCGCGCAGGCGTCGAAACCCGTCATGGAAGGGAAGGGCGTCCTCTTCAAGCGCTTCGCTGATATCGACGTCTTCGACATCGAACTCGACGAGGCCGATCCGAACAAGATCGTCGAGGCCGTCAAGATGATGGAGCCGACGTTCGGCGGCGTCAATCTCGAGGACATCAAAGCCCCCGAGTGTTTCACCGTTGAGGAACGTCTGCGCGAGGAGATCGATATTCCGGTCTTCCACGACGACCAGCACGGCACCGCAATCATCTCGGGCGCTGCCCTGCTCAACGCCGCCGATATCGCTGGCAAGGACCTCGAAGACCTCGAAATCGTCTTCTCGGGGGCCGGAGCAAGCGCGATCGCGACGGCCCGCTTCTACGTTTCGCTGGGCTGTAAGAAAGAGAATATCACCCTGTGTGACTCTTCGGGGATCATCACCCAGGAACGCGCCGAGGCGGGCGATGTCAACGAGTACAAACGGCAGTTCGCTCGCGATGTCCCCGAAGGCGACCTCGCGGATGCGATGGACGGTGCGGACGTCTTCGTCGGCCTCTCGATCGGCGGCATCGTCTCTCAGGAGATGGTGCAGTCGATGGCCGAGGATCCGATCGTCTTTGCGATGGCCAACCCCGATCCTGAGATCGGCTACGAGGAGGCCAAACAGGCCCGCGACGATACCGTCATCATGGCGACCGGACGCTCGGACTATCCGAATCAGGTCAACAACGTTCTCGGGTTCCCCTTCATCTTCCGCGGCGCGCTCGACGTGCGCGCGACCGAGATCAACGAAGAGATGAAAGTCGCCTGCGCCGAGGCGCTGGCCGACCTCGCACGGCAGGACGTCCCCGACGCGGTCGTCAAGGCCTACGGCGACGACCCGATCCAGTACGGCCCGAACTACATCATCCCGAAACCGGTCGACCCCCGGGTGCTCTTCCGCGTGGCACCGTCGATCGCAGAGGCCGCGATGGAGTCCGGCGCCGCACGGACCGAGATCGACCTCGAGGCCTACGAGGAGGAACTCGAGGCCCGCCTCGGTAAGTCGCGCGAAATGATGCGCGTTGTGCTCAACAAGGCGAAAAGCGACCCCAAGACGGTCGCCCTCGCGGAGGGCGAGAACGAGAAGATGATCCGGGCGGCCTACCAGATCCAGGAGCAGGGGATCGCCCTGCCGATTTTGATCGGCGACGAGGGCGAGATTCGCCAAACCGCGGCGAACCTCGGGCTGGACTACGATCCGCAGGTCGCAGACCCCTCGGTCGGCGACTACGAGGAGTACGCCAACCGCCTGCACGAACTCCGCGCACGCAAGGGGATCACGCGAAGCGAGGCCGGCGAACTCGTCGAACGCGACTCGAACTACTTCGGCAGCGTGATGGTCGAACAGGGCGACGCCGACGCGCTCCTGACCGGCCTCTCCCACCACTATCCGTCCGCCTTGCGCCCGCCGCTGCAGGTCATCGGAACGGACGAGGACGTCGACTATGCCGCCGGCGTCTACCTGCTCACGTTCAAGAACCGCGTGATCTTCGTCGCCGACGCGACGGTCAATCAGGCCCCCAACGAGGACGTCCTCGCCGAGGTCACCAAACAGACCGGCAAACTCGCCCGCCGGTTCAACATCGAACCGCGCGCCGCGCTCTTGTCGTACTCGAACTTCGGCAGCGTCGACAACGAGGGCACCCGCAAACCCCGTAAGGCAGCCGCGATGCTCCAGGACGACCCCGAGGTCGACTTCCCCGTCGACGGGGAGATGCAGGCCGACACGGCCGTCGTCGAGGACATCCTCGAGGGCACCTACGGCTTCTCGGATCTGAACGAGCCCGCGAACGTGCTGGTCTTCCCGAACCTCGAGTCGGGCAACATCGGCTACAAGCTGCTCCAGCGCCTCGGTGGGGCCGACGCCATCGGCCCGATGCTGGTGGGGATGGACGAGCCGGTCCACGTCCTCCAGCGGGGCGACGAGGTCAAGGACATCGTCAACCTGGCGGGTGTGGCGGTCGTCGACGCACAGCAGGAGTAGCGCGGTTCGGAGCGAACGGAGTGAGCGAGAACCGCGAAGAGACGAACGGCGAACGGAGTGAGCCGTGAGTAACGAGGGATCAAAGATCCCTCGAACGAACGGGCGCACAGCGCCCGCGAGGAGCGCGATTCGGAGCGAACGCGGTTCGGAGCGAGAACCGCGGAAAAGCGAACGGTGACCGAAGGGAACCGTGAGCGGACGAAGTGAATGAGAACCGCGAATTTCGAACGGGGTGGAACGACCCGTGAGCAAGCGACGATCGATCACCGCGTTTTAGCTGTCGCGGGTACCGAGTGTCAGTAGACCCCGAATGCAACGTCCGAACAACTCCGCCGCGTCGGAGACCGGTCGAGACCGTGGTGCTGGCTGCTCCCGCCGGCGACTGCTCGCCGCGAGCGGGGCGACCGCGGCGACGGGACTCGCCGGCTGTGTCGATCTTCCGTCAACACTGGACCGCCGCCTCGAGGGCTCCGAGGACGTCTCGCTGTTCCACGGCGGCCTGCGTCGACTCGGCTACTATCCCGACGAAACCGTCCCGGACTCGGTGGCCGTCAACTGGGAGTTCCCGCTCAACTACGTCGAGCACACGGCAGCCAAGTCCAGTCCCGTGCCGACGCCCGACGGGGAAACGATCGTGTTCGCGGGCGATACTGGCTGGCTCTACGGCTACACGCCGGGGGGCGAACTGCGCTGGTCGACGCGGACGGGTGCAACGGATCTCGGCTTTCACGGCTCGGCGGCCGTCGTCGGCGACACCGCTTACATCGGCGGCTACGACGGCGACCTCTACGCGCTGGATGTCGACACCGGCGAGATCGTTTGGCGGACCAGATCCGCGGATCTCGACGGGGCACTCGCGATCGGCTCGAGTCCGGCCTATCACGACGGCTCGCTGTACGTCGTCTCCGAGTACGGCTCTCCCTCCACGGGGACGCTTTGGGAGATCGATCCGAACACCGGCGAGCCGACGTGGAAAGACGACCGCATGTGGGGCCAGCCCCATCCCTCGCCCACGATCGACCTCGAGGCCGGGCGCATCCTCGCCGGCTCGAACGACGGCGTCCTCTACTGCTGGGAGTACCCCTCTCTCGAGTTTCGCTGGGAGTTTCAGGCCGAGGCCGACGGCGAGGAACGGGAGGGCGGCGCGTTCCGCGCGGGAGCTGAGATCAAGGGAACGCTCGCGGCCCATGACGGCTACGGCTATTTCGGCAGTTGGGATGACAACTTCTACTGCCTCGATCTCGAGGACGGCTCTCAGGAGTGGGCGTTCGAAGCGGGCAGATCGATCATGTCGAATCCGGCGGTCGATGTCGAGACGGATATCGTCTACATGGGAAGCGACGACGGCTTCGTCTACGCGCTCGACGCCGCATCGGGCGAGGAGATCTGGTCGACGGATGTCGACGGCCGCGTCATCGGTGCGCTGACGGTCACCGCCGAGACGGTACTCGCCGGCTCTTACGATTCGCACCTCTACGCGCTGGACAAGGAAACGGGCGACCGGAACTGGCGGGTCGAGAACCGGGGTCGCGTCACCAGCGCGCCGGTTCCCGTCGACGGCCGAATCTACTACGCGGAACGGGCCGTCGTATCGACGGGCGACGAAAACGAGGAGACGACCGAGGTTCCGGGCCACGCGTACTGTCTGGTGAGTGACGAATGAGGTCGGGTGCGGACGAACGAGATCGGGTGAGACGGGAACGGACGAAAGAGAACGAGCGAGTTCGACTCGAGCGCGACGATCGCCATATCGTGTGAGCACGACGCATGGCCGTCGTTCATCGCCGGCGTCCATCCCGTTGCATATAAATATCCGCCGAGATTGTTTGCGGGTATGCAAGACCAGGGTAGCTCTACGCGCAAGCGAACCGGTGGCCGACTGAAGAACGTCCGCAAACGCCGGAAAGACGAACTCGGCCGCCTGCCGACCGAGACGCAGGTCGGCGAGCAGCGATTCCGAACCGTCGACGTCCGCGGTAACGGGACGAAGACCCGCGCGCTCGCAACGGATGTCGCGAGCGTCAACAAGGGCGACGAGACCGTCTCGGCCGACATCGAAGACGTCGTCGAGAACGACGCCAACCCGAACTACGTCCGCCGAAACATCATCACGAAGGGCGCCGTCATCGACACCTCGGAAGGACAGGCCCGCGTCACGTCCCGACCCGGCCAGACCGGTCAGGTCAACGCCGTTCTCCTCGAGTAAGTCCTCGATTCTCGGTTCGTCCGACGGCAACGGACGCGACTCGTACTATCCGCCCGATCGCGAGTGACGACCCTCACGGGCGTATTCCTTACAGCGCTCGAGACGGCGACGATTGGCGCACTCGAGCTATCAATTTCGCGACGAAGCTGCGACTCAGGGCCGCGGCGCGGCCTTCTGCAGGGCCGTCTCCGCGATGTTGCCGCCGTAGTCCGCGCTGCGGGAGAGCGAGTCGACGATCAATCCGAGCGACTGGGCTTGGACAGGGTCTAAGTCGCGCAGCATGTCGTCGATCCGCCGGGTGTGTTCGTCGATCTCGAGGACGGACTCCAGGGCGGCGTGGCCCAGCCGCGTCGCCTCCTCGGTCTCCTCGGCGACCAGCGCGTCCATCGCCTTCTCGAGGATGTCCGAGGCGTCCCCGTGAAGTTCGATGAGCGCGTCGGCGACGTCCTCGGGGATCTCCTCGAGCTTGAACGCGAGATTGGAGATCTTGGCCGCGTGATCGGCGACCCGTTCGAGCTGGCGCGCACTCGAGTGGTAGTCGAAACAGTCCTCGCGGGGGACGCCGAGTTCCTCCGCGGCGCGGGGCGAGCGCAGCGTGGCGCGGAAAATCCGGGAGACGACGAGCCAGAGTCGGTCGACATCGTCGTCGCGCTCGATGACGTCCTGTGCGATGTCGTCGTCGTTCTCGACGAGCGCGGTGACGGCGTCTTCGAGCATCGACCGGGCGATCAGCCGCATGCGGCTCACGGCGTTGACGATCGAGAGCTCCGCGGAGTCGAGCAAGTCCTGGATAACGACGCTGTCGGTCGTCTCCTCTAACACTTCGACTCCGACGAGACTCTGGGTCGCGCTCCTGATTGCGCTGCGCTGGTCGGTCGTGATCCGGCTCGCCTCGAGTCGGATGATATCGAAGCCGCTGACGTACATCGTCATGACGGCCCGCGTGAGTCGTTCACCCTCCAGGTCAGTGATTTCGAGGGTGCCCTCCTGGCGATTGGTTTCGCTCTGTGGCGTCAACAGGAGGGAGTCGTTCTCGGGGTAGAATTCCACCGTCGTCCCGGCGCTGACGCCGTTGTCGGTCGCCCAGGATTTCGGCAGCGAGACGGTGTACGTCGAGCCGCCCGTCACCTGCACTTTGCGCGTCTCCATGCGAGAACGTTCGAGAGGGTACGTATAAATTCACTCCTCTCTATAGATGTGTTCCACCGGGACGATGGAACAATGTGGCGACCAATCGACGTATGAAACCGCTTTACAGTGCGTATTTAATACTGTTACTCAGTATCGAACATAGGGATATATAGATAACATAGTAGAGTATTTAGACTGGACGTGCGCTATACCTATCCGATGGGTACCGAGCCGATGTCCGGTGCGGACGGCGTCTCTCGTCGTCGCGTTTTACTCGGTGTCGCAGGATCGAGTCTGATGGGACTGTCGGGGTGTATCGTTCACGGCGAAGATAGCGGTCTCGAGGGCGAAATCGTTATCGACGGATCGAACACGTTGTTGCCCAACAGCGCCCTCGTCGCCGAACAGTTCAACTGGGAAAACAATCAGGTACAGATTCCCGTCAGGGGGTCGGGAACCGGGGCCGGCTTCCAACAATTCTGTCGCGGCGAAACGGATCTACAGAACGCGAGCCGCGACATCGCTGACGACGAACGGGATCTGTGCGACAGCAACGACGTCGACTGGATTCAACTCGAGGTCGTGACTGACGGCCTCGCCGTAATGAAACACCCGGAGAACGACTGGTGTGACTGTCTGACGACCGACGAACTCCGGGAACTGTGGGGGAGCGACTCCGATATCGAGACGTGGCAGGACCTCGACGACGAGTGGCCCGACGAGGAAATCTCATTCTACGGCCGTGATACGGCGTCGGGGACGTTCGATTACTTTACCGAGACGATCAACGGGGCCGTCGGAAACATTCGCAGCGACTACAGCGGGACGCCGGACACGAACGCGATCGTCCGCGGGGTCAGAGGGAATCGCAACGCGATCGGGTTCGGTGGTGCCGGCTACTACTACGAGAACGAGGACGAGCTCGATCTGATCGCCGTCGACGACGGTGACGGCTGTATCTACCCCGAACCGGAGACGATCGAAGAGGGCACGTATACGCCGCTTTCGCGGCCGATGTACCTCTACGTACGCGAGCAATCGCTGGAGCGGGAAGTCGTCCGGGTGTTCCTCCGATATTACCTCGACAACACCCAGCAGACGGCTCGAGACGTTGGCTTCTACGCCGTTCCGGACGAGACGATCGACGCCCAACACGAGAAACTCGACGAACTATTCGAGGAATACGAATGAACACAGCTACCGACGGCACTGAGCCACACACTGATCGACGAGGAATCTGGGGGAGACGATGAGCACGGAGCCGATCGATCTCAGCCGTGAGGACAACAACGTCGGGTCGCTCATTGACCGGGCCGCGAAGTGGATCTTCTTCTCGTGTGCGCTCGTGACCGTGCTGACGACGCTGGCGATCATCATCGTCCTTCTGGACGGGGCGATCGACTTCTTTGCGGAGGTGTCGGTCGTCGAGTACCTCACGGGGACTACCTGGAACCCGCGGGACGCCACCGACCCGAGTTACGGGGTTCTCCCGCTCGTCTGGGGGACACTCGTGGTGACGATCGGCTCGGCGCTCATCGCGCTCCCGGTCGGTACGCTGACGGCGATCTACCTCTCGGAGTACGCCGACGAGCGAGTTCGCCGCACCGTCAAGCCCACCCTCGAGATACTGGCCGGGATCCCGACGATCGTCTACGGCTTCTTTGCGCTCTCGTTTATTACGCCGATCATCCAGTACTTCTACGCGGACGTGGGGACGTTCAACGTGCTCTCCGGGGCGATCGTCGTCGGGATCATGATTATCCCGATGGTCTCGTCGATCTCCGAAGACGCGATGAGTTCGGTCCCCGATTCGCTTCGGAACGCCGCCTACGGTCTCGGTGCGACGAAGTTCGAGGTCTCGACGCAGGTAGTCCTCCCGGCGTCGCTGTCGGGAATTCTCGCCGCGTACATTCTCGCTATTTCTCGAGCGATCGGCGAGACGATGGCGGTCACGCTCGCCGTCGGAATGCTCCCCCAGATCACGACGAGCCCGTTCGCCGAGATGCAGACGATGACGGCGTACATGGTAGAGATCGGAACCGGCGACGCCTCCGTCGGATCGATCGGCTACATGAGCCTGTTCGCAATCGGGCTGACGCTCTTCGTGATGACCTTCCTGATGAACGTCGGTAGCATGTGGATCCGCTCGCGCTACCGGGAGGAGTACCAATGAGCGCGCCGACCGAAACCGACGCGTTCGAGGTGGACGACTCCTCGATCCGTCGAATGCGGTTCTACGGACGGATCTTCCTCGGCGCTTGCCTGCTGGCGACGATGGTCGGCATCGTCGCGCTGATCGCGCTGGTCTTCGACGTCGTCAACGAGGCCTGGGGCTGGCTCACTTGGGAGTTCCTGACGCATCCGCCGTCCTACCTGGCCGAACACTACGATCCCTCGAACTACGGCGACCTGCCGACCGGGCCCGGCGGCATCTACCCGGCTCTCGTCGGTTCGATCTACCTCATCGCGATGACCGCCGTCTTCACGCTGGTACTCGGCGTCGGCGCTGCGATCTACCTCGAGGAGTACGCCGGCGACAACCTCCTGACACGGTTCATCGAGGCGAACATCTCGAATCTGGCCGGCGTCCCGTCGATCGTCTACGGACTGCTCGGACTGGCGCTGTTCGTCAGAGCGATCGGTGCGGGCTCGAGCCTCCTCGCGGGGGCACTGACGCTGACGTTGTTGATCCTGCCGATCGTCATCGTCCAGACCCAGGAGGCGTTGCGTGCCGTGCCGGACTCGATGCGACGGGCATCGTACGGCTCGGGGGCGACGAAATGGCAGACGATCCGCAACGTCGTCCTCCCCGAGGCCATCCCGGGTGTCATGACGGGGATCATCCTCTCGCTCTCTCGAGCGATCGGCGAAACGGCGCCGATCATCATGGTCGGCGCGGCCACCTCGATGTTTGCTCCCCCGAACCTGACCGATCCGACCGGCTCGTTCGCTGCGATGCCGATGCAGATCTTCACCTGGGCGAAAGAGCCCGAAGGTGACTTCCAGCATATCGCGGCCGCCGGGATCATCGTTCTCCTGACGGTCCTGTTACTGATGAACGCGGCTGCGATCTACATCCGGAACAAGTACGATCGACGAAAATAAGCACCATCACGCCGGCCGATCCACATCGGGCAGACGATCCGTCGGTTTTTTCGCTCGGTTTCGGTTCGGTCGGTTTCGGTTCGGTCGATCGCATTTGTACCTGAACAAATGACAGTGAATTAAGAGTACGGCCACAAGAATAATGCGCTCGTTATCTGTACGGTGTATCGAGACATGCTCGCATGAGGCTCGTGTATCGGTTCGGTATCGTCTTTCTTGTCGTCGTTCTCGTCGCAGGAGCCGTACTCGTCGTTACATTCGACGCCCACCGAACCGACGTCGAAGAGCAGTCGAACACGTCGGTTGCCGATCGAGCGGCGCTCTCGGCGTCGATCCTCGATGACCGCCTCGAGGAACAGCGGCGAACCGTCGCCGTCGGTGGGATCAATCCCGATCTCGCAGCTCACGGCACGGATCGTCAGGACGAGGCGCTCGAGCGGTTCGTCGCGTCGACCGCGTTCGACGGGGCGTCAGTGGTCGACGAGGAGGGAACGGTCCGGTCGTTCGAGACGACATCGCCCGAGTTTGAATCCGAGACGGTGGTCGGATCGGACTTCAGCGATCGCACCTACGTCCAGCGCGCACTCGCCGGCGAGCAACACGTTAGCGATCCGTTTCGAGCACAAACTGGCAACACGGTCGTCATAATCAGTGCGCCGCTCGTCATCGACGGGGAGGTCGTCGGCTCGGTCAACGGCGGTTCCCAACTCGAGGAAACGGGTTTGTTCGGCGGGCTGAGCGGTGACGACGAGCGAGAGGCCGTTTCGGTGGCGACGGAGACCGAAACGCTGTATTCGACGGCCGATCGATTTGACGAGACCGTTTCCCACAGCGCCGACCTCGAGACCGTCGACTGGACGGTCACGGCCCACCGTGACCGAGCGGCGGTCGACGCTCGAATCAACCGCCTCGCCGTCTTTCAGGCCGTCTCGGGCGTCGCCCTGCTCGGCTCGATCGTCGTCTTCGGCGGCTGGGTGTATCGCTCGAAGATCCGCCGGATCAGTCAGTTCGCCGACCGCGTCAGGGCCCTGGAACGACGGCAGTACGACGCCGGCCCGTCGTTCGAGGGGGCTACCGAGTGGCGGCGTATCGACGACGCCCTCGAGCGACTCGGAACCGCACTGGCCCGCCGTGAGCAGATGTTGCTCGTCCTCAACCGAATTCTGCGTCACAACCTCCGAAACTCGCTCAACGTGGTCGCCGGTCGGGCCAGCGACCTCGAGGACCGACTGGACGGTCCCGAGCGGGAGTCGGCCCGAGAGATCCGGCTGGTGACGGGGGAACTGCTCACGTTAGCCGACCGGGCGCGGATGACCGAGAAGTTGCTCGATCCGGTCGGCGAGGAGTCGCCCCGGATCGATCTCGCGGCCGTCGTTCACGAGCGCATCGTTCAGTTCGGACTGTCGGGAGCGGACGACGCGAAGCCGAACCTGACCGTGACGATTCCGGATCGAGCCGTCGCCGTCTGCGGACCCGAGGTCGCCGTCGCAATCGACGAACTGCTCGCGAATATCGCCGATCACGCCGGACCCTCGCCGACCGTCGATGTCACCGTCGAGACGGACGACGACATCGTCCGGATTCTGGTCGCCGACGACGGGCCCGGTATTCCGGAGGACGAGGCCGCCGTTATCACCGGTAACCGAAAAATCTCGCAGGTCAGCCACACCGGCGGCATCGGGTTGTGGCTGGTCGACTGGATCGTGAGCCAGTACGACGGTCGGCTACTGATCCCGTCGAAGGAGTCGAACTCGACGACGATAGCCGACGGTGCGACTGTCGTCCTCGAGTTCGCTCGGGCACCGGAGTCGACGGCGGACGACGGCGGCGAAGAGCAGACGTGACACACCCCGTCGCTCCCGTCCCGACGCTCGGGCTCTCCGTGGCCAGGGCTGACGGCGTTCGTCCCGAGACTACAGTGTACTATATAGCAATCAGTAGTGGTATATGGGCCACAACAGCCGAACAGAGGGGTCATAGCACGCTATTTATTCGACCGGCTGATCGTATCGAGTGATGACACCGGCGACTCGAGTCGGGCGAGTTGAGCTCTCGACCGACCGAACCCGATCCCCCCGATCCACCGGACCAGTTCGGCGGCCGATCGAACCGGTTTATCGATCCGCCGAGCCGGTCTGTAGGCCCGTCGTGGCTCGAGCGAGTACCAGCGTGGCACCGTCCGTAGCGAAGTACATTCCGGAACAAGTAACTGCGTGAGTCCCAAGAATCAACCACCTCATATGACCGCGAATGGCGGCGGACCCAGAACCGTATCGACGACAGAATCCGACGGCGCTCGGTCGGACGCATCGATGGCCGACAACGCGCCGCTCGGCACCCCGCGCGTCGACGATGCCGTCATCGAGTCCCGGGATCTCGACGTCTTCTACGGCGACGATCAGGCGCTTCACGGGATCGATATGGACATTCCCGAGCACAAGGTGACGGCACTCATCGGTCCGTCGGGCTGTGGGAAGTCGACCTTCCTGCGCTCGATCAACCGGATGAACGACCTCATCGACGTCGCCCGCGTCGAGGGCGACCTCTACTTCCACGGCAAGAACGTCTACGACGACGACGTCGACCCCGTCGCCCTCCGGCGGAAGATCGGCATGGTCTTCCAGAAGCCGAACCCGTTCCCGAAGAGCATCTTCGACAACGTCGCCTACGGGCTGCGAGTCCAGGGGAAAGACGACGGCGACACCGAAGAACAGGTTCGGACGGCACTCGAGCGTGCGGCACTGCTCGAGGAGGTCGAGGACCAACTCGACTCCTCGGGACTCGACCTCTCCGGCGGCCAGCAACAGCGACTCTGCATCGCTCGAGCGATCGCACCCGACCCCGAAGTCATCTTGATGGACGAGCCGGCGTCGGCGCTGGACCCCGTCGCAACGTCGAAGATCGAGGACCTTGTCGAAGAGCTCGCCGAGGAGTACACGGTCGTCATCGTCACCCACAACATGCAGCAGGCGGCCCGTATCTCCGACAAAACGGCCGTGTTCCTCACTGGTGGCCACCTCGTCGAGTTCGACGACACGAACAAGATCTTCGAGAACCCCGAGAGCGATCGGGTCGAAGACTACATTACCGGCAAGTTCGGGTAGTCAACGGGATCGGGTTCGGGCTGGGAATCCGCTGGTCCACCGCTTCTTACGGTCAGTTTCGTGTCCGCCTCGAGAGCGATAGCGTGGTCTCCTCCGGCGGCGATCACGTCGCCGGCTCGATGTTCTGATTGACTCGGAAGAAGTTGTCGGGATCGTACCTCGATTTGACTTCCTGCAACCGTTCGTAGTTGTCCCCGTAGGTAGCGCGGATCCGATCCTCGCCTTCGTCCATCATGAAGTTGATGTACGACGCGCCGGCCGAGTGGGGGTGCACCGCCTCCCAGTAGTCGCGGGCCCACTCGGTGAGTCGATCGCGTTCGGCGGGGTCCGGGTCGACGCCGACGATGACCATCGACCAGGTGGCGTCGCGGTGACTCCACGCCGTTTCGTCCGCATCCACGCGGTTGACGGCCCCGTCGATCGGGTAGAGGTGCATCGTCGACTTGGGTGTCGGCACCTCCCCGAAACGCCGGTGTTCCGCGATGGCGTCGTCGGTCAGTTCAGCCACGAAGTCTCCCTTCCAATACCACTGGTCGCCCGGCGCGTAGAGCTCGTCGAACATGCTCTGTAACGTCGGATAGGGCATCGGTCCGACGTGTTCGAACAGCGGTTCGGCAACGTCACGGGCCGGTTGGATCGCGGACTCCGCCTGCTCTTCGGGTCCCGTGTAACACCACAGCAGCCCGCAAACCTTCTCACCGTGGATCTCCTCCGGGAAGGGATCCCCCGGCACCTCGGCGGTGAGGTAGAAGGCGTAGACGTCCTCCGGGGCCTCAGGCAGCCACTCGCGATACCAGCGCATCGTGGTCTCGAGCTCTTCGATCGGCCAGAACATCGGCCCGGCGATCACCGTCTCGACCGGATGCAACTGGAACTCGAACGCGGTGACGACGCCGAAGTTACCGCCGCCGCCGCGCAGCGCCCAGAACAGATCGGGATTCTCGTCCTCGCTGGCGTGAACCAGCCGGCCGTCGGCCAGCACGACGTCCGCGCTCACGAGATTGTCGATCGCCAGTCCGTACTTGCGACTCAGGTAGCCGTGGCCGCCGCCGAGGGTCAGCCCGCCGACACCGGTCGTCGAGATGACCCCGCTGACGGTCGCCTTTCCGAAGGCGTGAGTTGCGTGATCGATGTCGCCCCAGGTACAGCCCGGTTCGACGCGGACGGTCTCCGCATCTGGATCGACTCGAATGCCGGTCATTTCGGAGAGGTCGATGACCAGTCCGTCGTCGACGAGCGACAGCCCCGGACCGCTGTGGCCGCCGCTTCGGATCGCCGTCTCGAGTCCGCGTTCGCGGCCGAACGTCACCGCTGCGATCACGTCCGCCACGTTCGCACACCGGACGATCAGCCGCGGGTGCTTGTCGATCATCGCGTTGAAGATCGTCCGCGCGTCGTCGAACGCTGGATCGGCGGGCCGGAGTAGCTCCCCTCGAAGCGTCTCCGTTAACTCCTCGATCGTCGCATCGTCGTCTGCTGTTGTTGTTGCCATGATTGCTCCCCCGTTCCGTTCGCGACGAACGGACATCGCCCAGTAATAGCGTGTTATTACCAAGCACACTCTCACAGACTACCGAGAGCGTGATGAACGTAGTGAGTGCCGATCCGGCAGTCGCTGGATTCCGCGCGACCGGTGCGACCCGGTCACCGGCTGCAAACCGGGAGCGTCCCGCGAGAGCGCCCGTTCGAGGCCGTTACAGCGACACGACGAGGATCAGGACGACGTACCCCACCGCAGCGAGCATCGCCCAACGGATCCCTGCGTGGTTGACGACGAATCGGAGCGGCGTGTCGTCGACCAGCCGTTCGCGAACGGTCCGGGGCTCCCGTCGAATCGCGACCTGCTGCGACGCGAACACGCTGGGACGAACCGGGGCGTTTACTCGTCGTGACGCGAGTTCGTGCGTCGAGAGCCGATGATTGGCGGCGATCGCGCCCCGAGTACAGTCCAGATCGCGCTCGAGCACCAGTCCGGCACACGGTTTACAGAGCATCAGGTGGTCGGTCTCCCGGCCGTTCACCGGCGTCGGAACGTCGGTCCAAGCGACGAGTTCCGTCGGGTCGTCGTGCTGGGTGCCACACCGACTGCAGCACTGATCATCCGGGGTCCGCATCCGGGCGACGGGAGCGGGCGCGGTGCGGTCGGGAAAGAGTGGTGCGTCGTCGCGAACGTCGTCGAATGCGCCGTTGGACTGGTGGATCACGCCGTGGCACGGACGACAGATCGTAAGCAGATTCTCGAGGTCGTCCGGTCCGCCGGCCGATCTCGGGACGACGTGGTGGGCCTGAAGCGTCCGATCATCGGCCCCGCAGCGCGTACAGGCGTACCCGTCCCGACGCAGCGTTTTTTGGCGAAGTTCCTCCCAGCCCTCGCCGTAGCCGCGCTCGTCGGGTCGGCCGTCGGTCTCCCGCTCGCTCCGATTCCCCATCGGTTTCGAAACGGTACGGGTTGCGGTCTCAAAGGCGCATCGGCGGACTCGAGACGGCTCGACCTCACACGTTCGTCGCTTCAGCGTGGCCCCACCGACAGCGCTGGAGCGATCGGGACGGCCGCTCAGGCCGCGTCGATACTTCCGTCCGGCCGCGTACGCCGCGATCTCTTCGGCGGGAACGCCGGTTTTGACGACGGCTTCCGCCTCGAGGCCGCGCTCTCAAATCGTCGCCGCGAGCTCGTCTGCCAACTCGGCGGCGACGTCGGTGACGTCCTGTTTGCTCTGGGGCGGCTCCCCGCCGATCGACGAAATGTCGGAGATGTTCACGTCGCCGACGGCGAGCGCGTGGACCGTGGCGTCGAGCTTCTCGGCGAAGTCGAATCCGACTTCGGCTGCTCTTTCGGTATATTCGGCCCATTCGTCGGCATTATACTCTCTTTGATTACCAAATGTGCTCTATTTCAGATACCTAGCGGACGCTCGCATAGTATTTCCCAATCGAGCAACGGTGGCAATAGTCACGGTTCTTCGGTCGTCCGTCCCTGTCCAGTCTCCCTCCTGTCCATCCCACAGAACTCCCGCCCGGTTACTGGACATCGCGATCGTCGTCACAGTGAGCGCAAGCTATATCTTCGCCCGGAAAGGTGCGTGAATCATGGCTCGGAAATCGTATCAGGAGCAGCTCGCGGAACTCCGCGAGGATATCCTCTACATGAGTGAAGTCGTCATGGAACGACTTCGGATGGGACTCGACGCGCTGGAGCAGAAAGACAACTCGCTCGCTCACGAAGTGATTCAAGGAGACGGCGAGATCAACCGAATGTACCTCGATCTCGAGCAGGACTGCATCGATCTGCTGGCCCTGCAGCAACCGGTCGCGAGCGATCTCCGGTTCATCGCCGCCTCGTTCAAGATCATCACCGATCTCGAGCGAATTGCCGACCTCGCGGTCAACCTCGGGGAGTACACCTTAGACGCCGAAGAAAACCTCTTTCCCGACGTCGACGTCCAGGAGATGGGCGATCTTACCCTCGAGATGATCGAGGACGCGATGGTCGCCTACGACGTCGAAGACACCGAGGCCTGCCGGGAGTTGGCCTCTCGAGACGACGATCTCGACCACTTCGCGGAGCGAGCGAGCGAGATCGTCGTTCGAGACCTCATCGAGCGCGAACTCGACTCCCCCTCGGAGGTCGAACTCCTCCTGCAGGATGTCTCCAGACTGCTGTTGACGATCCGTGATCTCGAGCGCGTCGGCGACCACGCGGTCAACATCGCGGCGCGAACGCTGTACATGGTCGAAAACGATGACGAGCTGATCTACTAACTGCATCTCCGAGTTCCGGCGCGCGTCAGCAGCGCTCTCGCGGCGGCGTTCCGGTCAACAACTGGCCGACGTCGTCGACGTTTCGCGTCTGGACGAGCAGTCCCGCGGCTTCTCGGACCGTAAAATCGGCGTCGAACGCGACCCCGTAGCAGCGGGTGTAACACTCGAGCCACTGGTTCATTGCTCGCTCCAGGGCCTCGAGTTCGGCCGGCGAAAACGGGACCAAGCGGCCGCCAGTTCGGGCCTCGACGTAGAGCCAGATTGCCTGCCCCGCGCCCTCGCGGAGGTACGTCGCAGCGTCCTCCGAGTCGGTCGCTCCAGCCCCATCCTCGTCTGCCACGGCGGCTCGATCACGCTCCGCGCGGCGCTCGAGGGCCGCGATTCGAGGACCGTATCGACTCATCCTATCCCTCGCGGTACTCGACGCCCTTGCCACCCCGCGGGTGTTGCCACTCGGTGTCCGCGACGATCGCACAGGTCCCACACTCGATGCAGGGCTGGGTGTCGAGGCTGACTAACGTCTCCTCGGTGCCGTTCGTCTTTACCGTCTCCGAGCGGTAACAGCCGCCGCCGAAGTCCTCGGCGCTGACCGGACAGGCGTGGACGGCCGCGCCGCTGGCCTCGGCGGACTCGTCTCTGAGTTCGATGTGCGGGTTTCCGACGTCCGTATCGTAGGTGAGGTCCCCGATGCGTTCCTCGAGCGTCGGCGGTTCGATCTCGCTGCCCCAGTGGATGGTCCGACCGTGCTCTTCCGCAATGACCGTCGGGAGCGTGACGTAGCCCGTGCTCGTGTCGGGCAGCATCGACACCAGGAACGGCGAGTTATAGGCCCGCTTCAGCAGGCCGTTCGCGATCGGGTTACCGACCGCGATCGAACCGACCCGGGACTCGAGCACCCGGTCAACCGCGCTCTCGACCCGGTCGTGCTCGCCGACGCCCCGGCTGAGTTCGTAGCGCCGGGGTCGGAGCTTGTCCATCGTGCCGGACTTCTCGAGCATCTGTGCGTACCGTCGACCAGTGGCCTCGGGTTTGACGTTGCCGCGGGTGACGACGAAGGCGTCGGCCGCGAGCGCGCCGGCGGTGACGGCGTGGTTCATCCCCTTGATGATCGGGCCCTGGGCCTGCATCTGACCGGCGGCGTCGCCGACGAGCACCAGTCGGTCCTGGTAGGGCTCGGGATGGGCGACCTTCTTCGAGTCGGGGACGAGTTTTGCGGAGTACTCGCGCTCGTGGTAGTCGTCGCGGATCCACTGGGCCAACAGCGGATGGGTGAGCAACGCGTCGAGCAGTTCGTGTGGCTCCGCTTGCTCTTCGACGAGGCTGTCGAGGTGGAAGACGGTCCCGATCGACAGCGAGTCCTCGTTGGTGTAGAGAAAGCCGCCGCCGCGGACGTCCTCGAAGAGGTCGCCCGAGAACAGGTGGGCGACGCCCTCGTCGGAATCGATACCGAACCGGTCGTTGACCACGTCCGGATCCATCTCGACGACGGCTTTGACGCCCTGGAACCACTCGTCGGGCTCCTCCCAGTCCATCAGCCCGGCGTCACGGGCGAGTTCGGAGTTGACGCCGTCCGCGCCGACGATCAGGTCCGCTTTGATGGGATCGAGTTCATCGCAGGTGACGCCGACGATCTCTCCGTTCTCTCGCAGCAGGCCGTTTACGCGGACGTCGGTCAGCACGCCGCCGCCCGTCTCGCTTGTTTTCTCGTGGACGCGGGCCTCGAGCCACGAGTCCATCTGTCGGCGGAGCACCGCGTCACACCAGTCGGTGTCGTGCTCGTGGAGATCCGTTAGCTCGTAGCTCTTGACTTTGTTCCCCGCGATGTTGTGAATGTGGTAGTCCGTGACTGGGCGTTCGGCAGCCGCCTCGCGGAAGCCGTCGAAGAGGTCGTCGATCGTGTAGGCGGCCGACTCCTCGGCGTAGATAAGCCCGCCGGAGACGTTCTTGGACCCGGCCTTCGTGCCGCGCTCCAGGACGAGCGTCTCCACGCCGTGATCCGCCAGTCGCGCGGCGGCCGCGGCCCCGCCGGGGCCACAGCCGACGACGACGGCCTCGTAGTGTTCGTACTCGCTCGTTTCGTCGCTGTCTGTGCTCATCAGTCGTCACCTCCGCTCCCGTCCGCCATCGCCTCGAGTTCGATCTTGCCCGATTCAACCGCGCTCGTCAGGCGCGGCAACACCTCGAAGAGGTCGCCTTCGACGAAGTAGTCCGAGAAGTCTCGGATTCGGGCGTCAGTATCCGTGTTGATCGAGACGATGGTGTCTGCCTCGTCCATCCCGACCTTGTGCTGGACGGCACCCGACACCCCGGCAGCGATGTAGAGCTTGGGCGCGACGACCTGTCCGGTCTCGCCGATCTGGCGCTCCTCTTTCGAGTACTCCTCCACGTGGCCTTCGAACTGGTAGGAGGAGGTGACGATCCCTCGCGTAATGCCGAGTTCAGCGTCCTCGAAGGCGTCGGCCAGATCGAGACCGAGCTCCATCCCCTGGGTTGGGTCGTCCGCAATGCCGCGACCGAGACAGACGACGACCTCGTGGCCGGTGAGGTCGATCCCGGCCTCGAGTTGGTCGTGTTCGGTGATCTCGACGCGGAACCAGTCCTCCTCGAGGTCCATATCGTGTTCGATTACCAGGCCCTCACGGTCTGGGTCCCGTTCTATCGGGTCGAAGCTCCCGGGGATGATCGACGCCCCCTGCGGGTGGAACTCCCGGCCGGGGTTGTCGAGACAGAGGATCGTCGAGTACTCGAAGCCCGAGAAGTCCGGCCGCTTCATGTGTAAGACCTTCTCGAAAGTCTTCTTAACACCGGGTTCGCCCGTCTTGACCGGATTGGAGACTTCGTTCTCCTCGATGTAGAGGTCCGAACAGTCCGAGGCGAGTCCGGAGTCGAGTTCCGCCTGCACTTTCGCCGAGAGGTCGCGGCCGTTGTTGGTCGCCGGGAACAGAATGTACCGTGGCTTGTCGTACTCTCGCCAGTCGGTGCTCTCGACGGTTCCCTCGCCGCGGGCCATATGGGATGTGATCTCGGTGTAGGGTTTGTGGAGGAATCGCTCGAGGCGATTGTCGTCGTGATAGACGGCGACGTCCGCGCCGTAGGCGATGCACTCCTCGGCGAGCCCCTCGCAGTCGTCGCCCATGAGGAACGCGACGACGCGCTCCTCGTCACCATAGTCGTCGGCGAACTGGTCCATCAGTCCGCGGGCCTTGCCGAGCATCTCGAGTGAGACGTCGAGCAACTCGCCGCCCTGGGTCTCACAGAACACCCACATGTCGGCGTACTCGCCGTCCGCGAGCGCGCGGACGTGGCGTTTGTCCCGCGTGGGGTGGGAGAGTCCGTCGTCCTCCTCGTCGTCAGCTTCGTCCGGCTCGGATTCCTCGTCGTCTTCGACTGCTTCCTCGATCTCCTCGCCCTCGGCTTCTTCGCCGACGTCCTCTTTGGTCCCCTCGTACTCGCCTTCGGTTTCGGTTCCCTCCTCGACGCCGTCGCTCTCTTCCGTCTCATCGCCGTCGAGTTCGCCGATATCCTCGAGTCGCTTGTGGACCGCTTCGCGAGCAGTCGCCCGATCCTGTCCGGCTTGTTCGGCCTCGAGGATCGTCTGCAGTTCGTCCGCGTCGTCGATCGTCTCGAGTTCGTCGGTCAGTTCGTCGAGCGTGTGTTCGGTTGGGTCTACGTCGGTCATCTCAATCACCAGCTCCTGTCGCGAACGGGTGCATCTCCTCGAGCACCTCGCCCATCTCGCCCTCGTCGTCGGGGTCGATCATCGTTGCCTCCCGCTCCGAGGGCGCTTTGGGGATCGGATCGACCGACGAGACGATCGTCGGGGAGCCGTCGAGCCCGATGTAGTCGGAGTCGAGGTTCAGATCCTCGTGATTCCACGTCGTCAGGTGCTCCTCGTGGTCGGCCGCACGCGCCTCGGTCTCCGCCCGGAGTTGTTTGTGCGTCAGCCGGTGTGAGGCCTTGCGGTAGGTCGGCTCGAACTCGGGA
Source organism: Natronorubrum tibetense GA33 (assembly GCF_000383975.1). Taxonomy (NCBI): domain Archaea; kingdom Methanobacteriati; phylum Methanobacteriota; class Halobacteria; order Halobacteriales; family Natrialbaceae; genus Natronorubrum; species Natronorubrum tibetense. The sequence continues at coordinate 3,221,422 of NZ_KB913017.1, forward strand.
TCGGTAACGACGAAACAGGGGAGCGACACCTCGATGGTCTCGATCTCGTCGATATCGCCCTCGACGAGCCGTTTCGCTCGGAGCACTCGCTCGTCGGGATCGATATCGAGCGCGAGGACGTGCGTGACGATCGGCCAGTCCATCGCCCAGGCGGTCTGGGGGCCAGTCTGGCCCGTCTCCCCGTCGGCCGATTTGAAGCCGGCGAAGACGATATCGATGTCGCCGACCTCTTCCTGATAGGTCTCGAGCCCGGCGCTGAGCGTGATCGCCGTCGCCCACGTGTCTGAGGCGGCGAGCTCACGGTCGGAGAGCAGATAGCTGTCGTCGGTGTAGACGGACCCCATGGCTTCCTTTAGCACGTCGGCGTAGCCCGGCGGGCCCATGCTCATCCCGGTCACGTGCCCGCCGTGGCGTACCCGCGTCTGTAATGCGGCCTGCGCGGCGAACTCGTCGTTCGGGTTCATCACCGTCGGCGTCTTTCCGCGCTCGAGATGACCGTCCTCGTCGAACGAGACGGCCCCTTCGGAAAAGTCCGGTACCCCTTTCGTCAGGACGATCGATCGCATTGCACCCTCCGTTTCGGTTGTGTGATTGTCATTCCCATGCCTGTCAACCCCTATCGTAATTATCGGTATTAAGAATAGGGGTAAAAATCGCCACGAGAAGCTGACGGTCCGCTTGCCACTCGTTCGGACGGGGACACTTGCCAGCTCGAGATGGGAAGCGAGTCCACGGAAATCTGTAAAAAGAGGGATCCCTCGCCAGACGTATTGATCGCACCGTTCGACCGACCACTACAGAGTCAGCCGATCATCGACGTCTCGACCGGCGATCACTCGGGGTCGCGTTCGGTCGTTCCCATCGTGATCTCGCCATCGGCGCGGATCGTCCCGTCGATTTCGGCTTCGGGGCCGAGTTCGAGGTCGTTACACGAAACGTCGCCGAGGATCCGAGCGTTTGGCTCGATCGTAACATCACCGTCGCGAGTCGTCAGATCGCCGTGGATCCGGGTTCCCTCGCCGACAGTGACGTCGCCTCGAGCGCGGAGGCTACCGAAAATCGTCGTATCGGTGCCGACATCGATCGTCTCGGCGCGGACGTTGCCGTGGAGCCGGCAGTCGTCGCCGATCGTCGCGGGCGTCGAGACTCGCCAGGCGTCGTCGCTGACGGTCGCGTTCCGGGGGATCACGAGCGGTTCGACGTCGGGTTGGGCGTCCCCCTCTTCGTCGACGAGTTCGGAGACGAGCCGCTGGGCGGTGTCCTCCTCGCCGACGAGCAGGAGGTGTTTGAGGTAGACAAAGAGGAGGACGATCGTCGGCATCGGGTTACGAATGACGATCCAGCCGTTGGCTTCGAACCCCTCTTCGATCTCGACGTCGTCGCCGATATCCAGATCGCCGGCGACTTTCATCTCGCCCGCGACGTGGACTCGCTCGCCGATGTAGGCGTCCTGGCCGACCAGGACGTTCTCGGCGACGTCACACCACATGTCGAGTCGGCAGTCGCCCTCAGCTTCGATGGCACCGCCGAACTCGACGCTCTCGCCGGCGAGGACGTTTCGGCCGCGGACGCCGAAGTCGATCGTCGACCGCGCGCCGACGAGAACGTCTCCGTCGGTCACGAGGTCGACTTCCTTGGCTTCCGTCCCGTCGGGAACGACGAGTTCGTCGAGCGGATCCCTGCTAAATGCCACGTTTCAGGCCAAAGGAGTTATCCGGTAATAAATCTCGCGCGTCGTCTGCCGTCCGTCTGACGCGTGTCTCACGCTCGTCCGGCCCAGTCGCCTCGTTTTTATGAGCCCCACCGCGTACACTCACATATGACTACACTCGCGTTCGACGACGAGGGCGTCGACGTCGTCTACGAAGGGACCGAATTTCGCCTCGAGAAGGAACTCATCGAAGAGGCCACGGAGAAATCCTACTACGACGTGACCGACCACGAAGTGCTCAAGATCGTCGCCGAGCAGCCGAATTTGCAGGGCGAACCGCGACGCGTCGGCGATATTCTCGACTGAAGCCGTCGATTTCGGGGCGTAGTCGCGTTCAGATTTGGGGGCGACCCGTTAGTCGATTGTCGGCACCGGCACCGACTCGAGGACGCGCTCGACGATCCGCCCTTTGTTCGCGTCGTTGACCGTCGCGTCGGGCGTCAGCACCAGTCGATGCGCTAGCACCGGCTTCGCGACGCGCTTGATGTCGTCGGGAGTGACGTACTCCCGGCCCGTGACGACGGCGTACGCGCGGGCGGCCTCGAACAGCCGTTGGGTTCCGCGCGGGGAGACGCCGGTCTCGACGCGGCCGTCGGTCCGGGTCTCTCGGGCCAGCGTCGCGATATACTCGAGCAGGTCATCGTCGACCCGAACCGTTTCGGGGACCCGTCGTAACTGCGCGACCTGCTCGGGCTCGAGGACAGGGTCGACGGACGGACTGCCGGTCTCGCGGTTCGCCCGGCGTCGGAGCAGCTCGACCTCGCCGTCCGCGTCGGGATACCCCATTGCCGTCTTGACGAGGAAGCGATCGACCTGGGCCTCCGGCAGCGGAAACGTCCCCTCCTGCTCGACGGGGTTCTGCGTCGCGATGACGAAGAACGGATCCGGGAGCGGGCGGGTCTCGCCGTCGACCGTAACCTGTCCCTCCTCCATGGCCTCGAGCAGCGCGGCCTGGGTTTTCGGCGGCGCGCGGTTGATCTCGTCGGCCAGCACGATGTTGGCGAAGATCGGTCCCGCCGAGAACTCGAACTCGCGATCCTGTTCGTTGAAAATGTGCGTGCCGGTGACGTCCGACGGGAGCAGATCGGGTGTAAACTGGATGCGCGAAAAGGAGAGACCCAGCGCGCTCGCGACCGTGCGGGCCGTCAGCGTCTTCCCCGTTCCCGGTACGTCCTCGACGAGGACGTGGCCACGGCCGACGACGCCGAGGAGGAGCTCCTCGAGAAAGGCGCGATCACAGATGACGGCGTCGCCGACGGCCTCGAGGACGGCTTCGCAGTCGGCGGTCGCCTGAGTTCCGTTCATAGCTCACGGATCACAGGCTCGTGTCAAATGATTTTCGCTCTCGAGGGACGTGAGCCAGTCACACTCGGGGAGAAAAATCGAAACGGGTAAAAACGTCTCCCGGGTAAGTAAAGATGAGCCGAGATAGCCTAGCCCGGCCAAGGCGGTAGATTCGAAATCTACTGTCCTCACGGACTCGGGAGTTCAAATCTCCCTCTCGGCGTTTTACAGCGACCAATTCAACGAGCGACGCGTAGCGGCGCGAGTTATACAGTCGCTGTAAACGACGTCGGGGAGTTTGAACTAGACCGAGGTTCTGCGCGAAGCGCAGGTTCTCGGGCGTAGTTCAAATCTCCCTCCACAGTTTCACTGACACAGTGAGCAAAACGCTCGAGAACCACTAGTGACCTCGAGGCCGATAGCAACGCGGTGCAGTTTCTCACCCGTGAGTTCGAGCCACCGTCGCCCGATCAGCCGTCCCCCTGACCGGCGTAGATGTCTTCCCACGTCACGTCCACGGATTGCTGAACGGGCTCGAGGTAAATTCGCCCCCACTGAATTCGTTTCCCCGAAATCCCCTTGATCGCGACGCCGCGGACGTCTAATTTCTCGTCGGTCTGTGCGCCGTGCATTCGGAGTGCGATCCAGGCAGTATCGCCGTCGATCGTCGTTCGCGAAAACTCGACCGCCAGATCGGGGGTGGTCTCGAACAGCTGTATCCAGTTCGCCCGAACCTGTGCGTCCGGTGAACGATCGTTCGGGGTGGATCGGCGTTTCGCTCCGATAGTCCTCGGGGAATGACGAGAGCAGTTCGTCGAGGTCGTGATCGTTCATCCCCCGCCGAAACCGATCCACGACGTGTTTGGTAGTTTGTAACATGAGTGCTCTCCACCGACGGAGGGTATATCCGAGATGTCAAGCGGTGAGTGAGAGAGGAGACTCGAGCCGAGTGTCACTCGGCAAGCCCGTCCGCGGCGGGGAGCGTGAACGAGAACGTCGTTCCGCCGTTTGGGCCGGAATCGATCCAGATCTCACCACCGACAGACTCATTTCGCTCGTCTGTCGAGCCCGGTCTCACGCTGTTCGCCCGGACGCCGTGGCGTTCGACGATCCGCTCACAGAGCGCGAGCCCGATTCCCGTTCCGGCGTGTTCCTCCTGGCTGTGCAGCCGCTGGAACACCTCGAAAACCCGATCTTCGTCCTCGGAGTCGATCCCGATCCCTTCGTCGCTGACCGAGATGACCCACTCGTCTTCGTCGCGCGTAGCGGAGATCGTCACTCGAGGTGGCTGTTCGCCTCGATACTCGATGGCGTTGTCCAGTAGGTTCTGGAACAGCTGACGGAGTTGGTTGGCGTCGCCCGCGACGGTTGGCAACGGCTCGCTGGTGATCTCTGCGTCGGTGTCTTCGGTCCGTCTGCCGAGATCCATCAGGACGTCGTCCAGCACGGCGTCAAGGTCGACCGGATCGAAGGAGTCACCCTGCGTATCGATTCGCGAGTACTCGAGGAGCCCCTCGATCATCGCACCCATACGCTCGGCACCGTCGACGGCGTACTCGATGAACTCCTCGGCGTCCTCGTCGAGTTCGTCGGCGTACCGGCGCTCGAGGAGTCCGAGATAGCTCGTGACCATTCGCAACGGCTCCTGGAGGTCGTGTGAGACGGCGTACGCGAACTGCTCTAAGCGTTCGTTGGACGCCTCCAGTCGACGCTGGTACTCGTGGCGCTCGGTGATATCGAAGTGTGCGACGGCGACGTATCGCTGTCCGCCGTCGGTGAACGGTGCCGCCCGCATGAGGAACCACCGGTGCTCGTCGGGGGAGTGACACGGATACTCGAATTCGAACAGGTCCCGCTCGCCCGCGAGAATTTCGGATACGCCCGCAGCAACCTCCTGTGCGGTCTCCGTCTCCGCTCGCGCGGTGACCTCGAGATAGTTCGTCCCGACCGTGTCCCCCGGGAGTTCGATGTCGTTTGCGTCCCCGAACTCCTGCCACGCGCGGTTCGTATGCAGGATCGTTCCCTCGTCGTCGAGAATCGCGAAGTTGATCGGGAGCGTGTCGACCGCCGCAGGAACGAGAGCCTCCGGCTCTCGAGAGTACATGGACAGGTCCAATCGGTCCACGGAGAAAACGTTGTTCCCGGCGGTTGTATGAGACGCGATTTCGGGCGTCTCGGCTCGCTGCAGACACCACTATCGGCCGTCGACCAGTATTCGAGTGCAACCCGGATGATCGTCGACACTGGTGTTGTGCATGTCAGTCGCAAGCACCCCGTTTATCGATATCTGGCTGGTAGCTACAGTGCCAGTAACTAACAATGGACACGGATCGCATCTACCGCGTCGCTCGTCGGGGTGAGGTGGCGCGATGAGTTTCGACGACAGCGAGGAACACGACGACGAGGAGACGTTCCATCCGCTCGGTGAATCGTGGCAGGACGGTCTCGAGGACGCGCTCGAGGACACCGAGTACGATGCGGAGCTGGGAATGGAGATGGCGAAAGACGCCATGCGCGTTACCGAGGGGAAGCTTTCGGAGGAAGAATTCTACGACCGGTATCACGACGACGTCGTCGAGGAGTTCGGCGAGGACGGTCGGCCGATGGCCGAGGAGATCGAGCAATCCAGAGAGGAGGGGCGGTTCGAGGAGACGCTCTCGCGGTTCGGCGTCGGCGAGGATTCCCGACGCAGCGTGATGAAGAAGATGGGGGGTGTCGGTGCCGTGGGACTCGGCGCGTGGGGAACGGCCAACAGCGGCGGCAACGAACCCGCACTCGTCCAGGACGAGGACCAGGAGGCAGACGAGCCGGACGATATGAACGGTGAGGGTATTCAGTGGGGGATGACGCTGGATCTCGAGCACTGCGACGGCTGTCTCTCCTGCGTCGTCGCCTGTGCCGAAGAGCACGACTGGGATCAGGGGGCGAACTGGATGTACGTCCTCGCGTACGAGGACGACACCGTGAGTTCGCCGCCCGCCGACGAGTTCGAGTCGACGGAGGACTTCGAGTATCTGATCCGGCCCTGTCAGCACTGTACCGACGCACCCTGTGAAAAAGTGTGTCCGACGACGGCTCGTCACACCCGAGATTCGGACGGGCTCGTCCTGACCGACTACGACGTCTGTATCGGCTGCCGATACTGTCAGGTAGCCTGCCCATACGGCGTCAACTACTTTCAGTGGGGTGAACCGGATGTCGGCGAGGACGAACTCGACGAGGACCACGTCTACGACGAACGCGACCGGCCGGTCAGCGCTCGCGGCCCGCGCGGCGTCATGGAGAAGTGTACGTTCTGTCCGACCCGACAGGACGGCAGTTTGGGTGACGAGATGGTCGGGAGGACCGCCTGCGAGGACGCCTGCCCACCCGAGGTGATCCAGTTCGGCAACATGAACGATCCGAACAGCGACCCGCAGCGGTATATCGAAAACACCGCCAAGAGCCGCACCCTCGTCCGCATCGCCGGTGACCTGCCGGACCCGGAGGACCTCGAGGCGGCGCTCGAGGACGTAGACGAAGACGAGGACGACGATCTCGAGGCCGTCACCGAGGCTGTCGAGGATCTCGACGAGGAGATGATCGGGAACCTGCTGGCGATCCAGATCCTCGGCGCGGAAGACCAGCCCGAGGTAGAAACGAGCAGCAGTTTAGCCGACCAGGAGCAAGACGCTCTCGAGGTGCTCGCAATGTTAGCCGAGCACGGACTGGACCTCGAGGACGAGGAGCTGCTGATTGAACTCGATCTCGCTGAAGAGCCCGACGAAGAAGAGGACGAGGAGTTCGAGGGGGCAAGCGAGGAACTCGCCCAGCAGCGGCTCGACACGTTCGCCGGCGATCCCGACTCGCAGTTCAAATTGCTCGAGAACATGGGCACGGATCCGAACGTCGTTTATCTCGGCAACGAGCCCGGTCCGACCGCGGAGCAGGTCGAGGGACCGGTGACCTACGACGACATCGGTCAGACGGACGACCGGAAAGATGTCCTCGACGAGGGGACCGTCGGCATCGACGGCCCGTCTCTCTGATCGACCCAGCGGCACGACTCGCCGGCTTCATTACGGCTGACCCGAACGTCCACGTATGAACGTTCGTCAGCGGGTGATCGTCGGCAGTCTCTGGATCGGGGTCGCGGCGTTGATGGCGATCACGCTCGAGCCAGGGATTCCGTCGACGGTCGATGAGTTCGCACGGCTGTTCGTCGTGATCGTCGCGCTGTTTCTCGCCGTCGTCTACCTGTTCGATCCCTGGAACATCCACGGGCGGCTGATGCCGGATCAGGAGTAGTCAGCTGGAACCGCAACCCCAAAACGTTGGTCGCGCTGAATCGCTCGTTAGTCGTCCGCCGGCGTAAGCGGCTGCGGATCGGCTGCGAGGAGTCGGTCGAGCGCATCGACCATCGCCTCCACGCTCGCCCGCGTGATATCGGCCTCGCTGCGAGCGACGGTGACCGACCGATCGTTGCGGACCATCGTCACCTCGACGGTAACGACGGCGTCGGTGCCGCCGGTCACGGCGTCGACGTGGTAGGAGTCGAGTTCCGCGTCGGCCATCGAGCCGAGCGCCTCTCGAACGGCGGAGACGGCGGCGTCGACCGGACCGGAGCCGGTGCCGCTGGCGACGCGCTCCTCGCCGCCGACGGCGAGTCGGATGCTCGCGGTGGGGACGGCCCCGCCGCTCGTCGCGGTGAGGTCGAGCAGTTCGACCACGCGCTCGCGGTCGTCGCCGGTGACGTCCTCGGCGATGGCGAGCAGGTCGGCGTCCGTCACCCGGCGGCCGCGGTCGCCGAGTTCGGTGACGCGGGTCGCGATTTCGGCGACGGCGTCGTCGTCGGCCTCGACGCCGTGTTCCTCGAGCGTCGCCTGGACGCCCGCGCGACCGGTGTGTTTGCCGAGTGCGAGCCGTCGCTCTCGGCCGACCGTCTCGGGCGCGTAGGGCTCGTACATCTTGTCGTCTTTGAGCGTGCCGTCGGTGTGAATTCCGCTCTCGTGGGTGAAGGCGTTCTCGCCGATGACGGCCTTGTTCGGCGCCAGTTGAATCCCCGTCGCTCGGGAGACCGTCTGTGCGAGGCCGTACAGTTCCGTGAGTTCGAGCGTCTCGACGTCGTAAACGTGGGAAAGAGCGATCGCGACCTCCTCTAAGGCGACGTTGCCGGCGCGCTCGCCAAGGCCGTTGACGGTGCAGTGAACGAGATCCGCGCCGGCGGAGACGGCCGACAGCGCGTTTGCAACGCCCAGTCCCAGGTCGTCGTGGGTGTGGGCGCTGACCGGCCCCAGTTCGGCGAGTCGGGAGACCGCCTCGGCGGTGCGCTCGGGACCCGTGTGGCCGACGGTGTCGGCGAAACAGACCCGATCGGCACCGGCGTCGAGCGAGGTACCCATGAGTTCCTCGAGGTAGTCCAGATCGGCCCGGGAGCCGTCCTCGCCGATGACCTCGACCCAGAGGTCGTGGTCGGCAGCGTACTCGACGAGCTCGGCGGTCTTCGCGAGGTTATCCTCGCGGGAGGTGCCGACCTTGCCCTCGACGTGACGGTCGCTCGAGGGAACGACGAGGTGAATACCGTCGACATCACAGTCGAGCGCGAGATCGATGTCAGTCCGGATCCCGCGACAGAAACTGGTCACGCGGGCGTCGAGAGCGAGGTCGGTCACGCGGGAGATGGCCTGGCGCTCGCCGGCCCCGGTACAGGCGCTGCCGGCCTCGATGACCGAAACGCCGGCGCGTTCGAGCGCGCGGGCTATTTCGACTTTCTCGTCGGGTGAGAGCGAGACACCTGGCGCTTGCTCGCCGTCGCGAAGCGTCGTATCGAGAAGGCGGACGGTACGGTCCGGGGAGATCGTCTGCTCGGCGGAGTGAGTCACAGGTACGAGTGAAGAGTGATGGCTTTCATCGCTGAATTTCACGCCCAGCCGGGTTGCCCCGACTTCCTCTATCCTCGGACTCCGGCGTTGAGAAGGGTTCTCGTGCCATTGTATCTCGCTCTATTGAATCACGGCGACTTAACTCCGCCGGTCACGGTACCATCTGCGTGATCCGTCGGTCGCGACCGACTCGCTGTCGGGACCCGAACACCCATTCTCCTCCCCGTTGTAGCACCCCTCGAGTATGGATCCAACCCTGGAGCCGCTCGCGCGATCGCTTCGCGAGGCCCCCGTCGTCGACAGAGGCGGCTACGAGTACTTCGTCCACGGCGTTACCGACGGCGTCCCGCCCGTCGAGCCGTCGGTGCTGCGGGCGATCGCCGACGGCATCCGCGAGCGGGTCGACCTCGAGTCCGTCGACACGCTCGTAGCCCCGGAAGCGATGGGCATTCACCACGGGACGGCGCTCTCGCTCGCGACCGACGTGCCGCTCGTCATCGTCCGCAAGCGCTCCTACGGCTTCCCCGACGAGGTCGCCGTCCACCAGGAGACCAGCTACGGCGAGGACGAACTCTTCTTGAACGGCGTCGACGCGGGTGACCGCGTGGTCGTCGTCGACGACGTGCTCTCCTCCGGCGGGACGATCGACGCCGTCTGTGGGGCACTCGAGACCGTCGGTGCCGAGATCGTCGAAGTCGTAACCGTGCTCCGACGGGTCGATGCCGACCACGAGGACGTCTCGCGCGACGTGACGAGCCTGCTCGACATCCGCGTTCGGGACGGAGCGGTCGAGATCGTCGACTGATCGCCGGGCGAATTCACCGACCTTCGAGAACGAGTCGGTCGCCGGCCTCGACGTCGTCCGCAGCCCCGGCGGGGAGTTCGACGAGCAGGTCACACTTCTCGCGGGCGAAGCTCCGCCACGGCCGCAGTCGCTCAACGCGCTGGACGACGCCATCGACGACCCAGACGGCGTCGATGGGGAAGAAGACGAACAGCATGTGAACGTCGCGCGTTTTGGCCGTTTCGAACCGGAACGCGAGCGCGGAACCGTCCGGAAAGGATCGGCGAAACATCAATCCTCGAGTCTGACTCAGGAGCGACTCCGCGAGGTCGACGTCCGTGGCCAGCACCTCCTCGTGGCTCACCGCCTCGGCGTCCGCTTCCGAATCGACGTTGCGTCCGACGGTCGAATGGTGAACCAGCTGCACGCTCTCGGCTCCGGGGGCGAATAGCAAAAACCTTCCCGCTGGCACCGAACGCGAACCGATTCGCGGAGACTCACTCAACCGCCGAACGAGAACGTCTCGTCGTCGGCCGTCTCACCTTCGGATTCCGTAGTTTCGCCGTCGGCGGTCTCACCGTCGGACTCCGTAGTTTCGCCATCGGCCGTCTCCTCGTCGGTTGCCGTCGTTCCCGCATCCGTTTCGTCGTTCGTCCCGATGATTTCGTCGCCAGAATCGATGCCGCGTCGTCCGTCGCCGTCGTCCCCGACCGTCGCGAGAGCGGCGGGGTCGATATCCGATTCTCGAGCCGTCTCGGACTCGGCGTCGGTTTCGAACCGGTCGAGCGCCTCCGAGAGCGTCACCGCCTGCTGGGAGAGATCGTCGGCCGATCGCGACACTTCCGTCAGTGCCGACGTCTGCTCCTCGGCGGCGGCAGCGACGTTCTCGGCTTCGGCGGTCGTCTCCTCGGAGATCGTCGCCACCTCGTCGACCATCGCGACGACTTCCTGGGTAGAGGCCGCCTGCTCTTCGGTCGCCGCCGAGATCGACTGCACGCCGTCGTTCGTCTCCTCGGCGTACTCCGAGATTTCCTCGAGCGCGCCCACCGCGTTCGTGACGAGGTCGTTCACGCGCTCGATCTCGTCGCTCGTTCGATCGATCTCTTCGGCGGATCGCTCGGTCTGGGACTTGATTCCCTCGAGACGGTGATCGATCTCCTCGGTGGCCGTCTTGACGTTCTGGGAGAGTTCCTTGACCTCGGCCGCGACAGCGGCGAACCCGCCGTCGTCGCCCGCGGCGGATCTGGAGGCCTCGATGTTGGCGTTGAGCGCGAGCATGTTCGTCTGCTCGGCGATCTCGGCGATCCGGTCGATCAACTCGTCGACTTCCGCGACTTCGGCGCGGAGTTGGTCGAACTCGTCGACGACGGCGTCGCGTTCGTGCTCGAGCTGTTCGCAGGCGTCGACGGCGTCCCGCGCTGCGTCGTGTCCCTCCCGGCCGGTGTGAGCCGTTCGTTCGGCGACGTCGGCGACCTCGTTCGAGGAGGCGGCGATCTCTTCGGTCGTCGTCGAAAGCGCGTTCATCTCCGCGTCGACCGACCGAAGCGACTCGTACTGTTGGTCCGCGCCGTCCGAAATTTCCTGAACCGACTCGCTGACCTGTTGGGAGGCGGAGCGAACCTCCTCGCTCGAGGCCGTGACCTGTTCGCTGGCGGTCGCGACCTCGGTCGCGAACCGGTTGAGGTCCTCGATGGTCGACTCGATCTCGGCGAGCATCTCGTTGAAGTCGACGGCGATCTCTTCCATGGTCTCGTTGTCCGAGGTGTTCGGGTCCATCCGAACGGTGAGATTCCCGCGTGCGGCCTCCGCCATGACGCCGCAGTAGGTCGTCGCCGCCCGTTCCAGGTCCTCGTTCAGTCGCTGGACGCGTTCGCGTTCGCGCTCGGCGTCGGCCCTCGCATCCTCGGCTTCGGTGATCTGCAGGTTCAACTCGTCGCGCATCGAGCCGAACCCGTCGTAGAGTCGGCCGATGTTGTCGATCCGCCTGGTCTCGAACTCGACGTCGAGGTCGCCGTCTTCCATTTTGCCGACCTTGTCGGTTAGCCGATCGATCGACACCGCCGTACTGCGCCCGATCACGGCGCCGAACAGGCCGATCAGCACGACGCCGAGAATCGTGATTCCGGTACCGAACTGATCGACCGTCTCGACGAATCCCAGCGCGTCGGACTCCGCGGTGTGGACGAGGACGAGCCAGCCGTCGGCCGTCGTATGGTAGCCGACGACGTAGCCGTCGGGAGCGAAGCCGTACGGCTCGTCGTGGAGGGTCTCGCTCGGAGCTCCGTCGACTTTCGTTGCGCCCGGCGCGTCCGCTCGTGCCGTCTCGAGGATGCCGTCGGCGTCGTCGTACGTCTCGAGGAAACTCACTGCGTCTCGATCCTCCTGATAGCCGAGGTAGGCGTCGTCGCCGACGATTCGGTCCTCCTCGTCGAGGATGGTCACGACGGTATCCGAATCCGTACTCGAGAGCAGGTCTGTCGATCGATCCGCGAGGGTGAACGTGACGACGAGCGCTCGGTCGGCGTCGTCACCGACGCCGATGTAGTAGGAAACCACCGGCCGATCGTCGAACGTGACTCGGTGTTCGTCCGGCATCGCGTACGGATCGGTTCGCTGGGTCTGGTGGATAGACGCCTCGTCGAGGGCGTCCGTCTCGGGGAATGCGATCCCCTCGAGCGTTTCGGCGTCGGTATCGACGCCGTCGAGCACCTCGCCGGTGGCCGTATCGACGTAGAGTGCGTTCACCCGTTCGTCCGGGAGGTCCTGGTAGACGTCTTGAAGGTACTCCTGTCGAACCTCCTCATCGTCCGACTGAAGGGCGGGTGCCCCGGTCGCCGTTGCGACGAGCTGTCTGTTTCGTTCGTCCCAGTTGTCCACCGCCTGTGCTTCCTGCACCGCGGCATCCTGCTGATCCTCGAGCACCGTCGATTCGACGCTCTCGGTGAGTGCCCCCGTCGCGACCATCCCGAGCGTGCCGATCGACACACCCAGGACGAGCAGAATGAGGCCGAACTTCAGTGCGTAGCTTCGCCGAACGATCGCCGGAATCCGGTCGTAAACTCTGTCCCGCATAGCTGATGACGTCGCCCGCCGATATTATTCTTTACGAAATAATACATCACTATTTCTAAGACGTGGATTTTTGTCACCGAACCGTTGTTATTCGCCGACAGTTCGAGAAGGAATACACCGATTTCCGTCGCTCGAAAGCGGCAAAAACGCAACCAACCGGCGTGGTAAAAAGCGTGAGAAAAGCGACGTTGCCGTCGATCTACTCGTCGAACGTGAAGGAGTCGTCGTCCGACTCCTCGGACGCGTCCGTGTCCGTCCCGACCGTCTCCTCGCCGAACGAGAACGTCTCCTCACCGGCATCCTCGTCGGGGGTGCTTTCGTTCGGTTCCGAGATGTCACCGACGACGGCGGCGCCGGTGGCGGTCTCGAGGGACTCAAGTTCGATGGCGGACGCGCTCGCGTCGGCGTCGGTTTCGAACCGATCGAGCGCCTCCGAGAGCGTCACCGCCTGCTGGGAGAGGTCGTCCGCCGATTGGGACACCTCCGACAGCGCTGACGTCTGCTCCTCGGCGGATGCGGCGACGTTCGCGGCTTCGGCGGTCGTCTCCTCGGAAATCGTCGCCACCTCGTCGACCATCGCGACGACCTCCTGGGTAGAGGCCGCCTGTTCCTCGGTCGCCGCCGAGATCGACTGCACGCCGTCGTTCGTCTTCTGTGCGTACTCCGCGATCTCCTCGAGTGCGGAGCCAGCGGTCGTCACGAGTTCGTTGACCGCTTCGATTTCCTCACTGGTCTGGTCGACCTCCTCGGCCGACCGCTCAGTCTGATCCTGGATCTCGCCGAGTCGGGCGCTGATCTCGTCGGTAGCCGTCTTGACGTCCTGGGAGAGCTCCTTGACCTCGGCAGCGACCGCGGCGAACCCGCCGTCGTCACCCGCGGCGGATCTGGAGGCCTCGATGTTGGCGTTGAGCGCGAGCATGTTCGTCTGCTCGGCGATCTCCGCAATCCGGTCGATCAACTCGTCGACCGTCGCGACCTCGTCGCGAAGCTGCTCGAACTCGTCGACGACCGCGTCGCGGTCCCGCTCGAGTTCCTCGCAGGCCTCGATGGCGTCGTCGAGTTTCTTGCGACCGTCTCGGCCGGTCCGAGCGGTTCGCTCGGCGACGTCCGCGACCTCGTTCGAGGAGGCCGCGATCTCCTCGGTCGTCGTCGAGAGGTTGTTCATCTCCGCGTCGACGGAACGGAGCGACTCGTACTGCTTGTCCGCACCGTCGGAGATCTCTTGTACCGACGCACTGACCTGTTCGCTGGCGGATCTGACCTCTTCGCTCGAGGCCGTAACCTGTTCGCTGGCGGTCGCGACCTCGGTCGCGAACTGGTTGAGGTGATCGACGGTCGCTTCGATTTCGGTAAGCATCTCGTTGAAGTCGACGGCGATCTCCTCCATGGTCTCGTTGTCCGAGGCGTCCGGATCCATCCGAACGGTGAGGTCGCCGTCCGCAGCGTCCTCCATCACGCCGCAGTAGGTCGTCGCCGCCTGTTTGAGATCCTCGTTTATCTGTTCGACGCGTTCGCGTTCGCGCTCGGCGTCGGCCCTCGCGTCCTCGGCCTCCGTAATCTGTAGTTTCAGTTCGTCGCGCATCGAGGCGAACCCGTCATACAATCGGCCGATATTGTCGATCCGCTTGGTTTCGAACTCGACGTCGAGATCCCCCTCCTCCATCTGTCTGACCTTATCGGTCAGTCGGTCGATCGATGTCGCCGTACTGCGCCCGATCACGGCGCCAACGAGACCGATCAGGAGGACGCCACCCATCGTGGCTATCGTCCCGTACTGGCTCACCGAGTTGACGAAGCCGTAGGCCTCGTCAGTCGAGGTGTGAGAAAGCACGACCCATCCCGTTTCGGTGCCGTGGTACGCCGCAACGTAGCCGTCCGGGTTGAAGTCGTGTGGCGACGACTGAAGTGCACTAACCGGTTCCTCCTCGAACGTCATCGATCCCGAATGGGTCGCGTTCTCAGAGGCCAACGCCTCGTTCAGAAGCGGGTGCTCGTCCGCGTAGGCGGTCTGGAACCCGGAGTCGACGAACCCGTCCTGTAATCCGTCCGCGCCGCTTCCGGTGAGTCTGTCGTCGAGGATGATCTGCCCCTCGCGATCGACGACGACCGTCGATCGTTCGCCTTCGACCGTCGCACCGAGGTCCGTCATCACGTGCTCGAGTTCGAACGACACGACGATCGCCGTGTCGTCCTGGCCGCCAGTGCTGATGTAGTGCGAGACGACCGGCGTGTCGTCGACGGCGTACGGCTCCGTTCGTTCGACGCTCGACGCCGACAGCTCCGAGTCGATCCGATGCGATTCGGGGAACTCGACATCCTCGAGCGTCGCCGCATCTTGCGTCGTCGTCGCCAACAGTTCGTGGCTCTCCTGGTCGACGTAGTGGATCGCTTCGACCTGTCCCGATAACTCGAGTTGGAGGTCGTAGAGATACGATTGGATCGCCTCTTCGTCACCCGATTCGATGACGGGTGTATCGGACGTACTGGCAGTACGTCGTTCGTTTTCTTCGTCCCAGTTGTCGATCGTATTCGCCTCCTGAGCGGCGAGGGACTGCTGATCTTCTAGCGCGTTCTCTTCGACGCTGTCGGTTATCTGGGCGGTCGCGACGAACCCGATCGCGCCGACGGAGAGGCCGAGTAGTAACAGGGCGATACCGAACTTCAGTGCGTAACTTCGTCGAATCGTCGAAGGGACGATCCGCCGTAATGAATCGAGCATTGAGATAGAACAGTTATCATTATTCAAAAAACCTTCCTGTTTGCGCTAGTATCTCACCAGCCTACAGTATCGCAGTAAAAAATGTTACGGCCGAATAGGGCGTGGCGTTGACAGTTGTGTCGAACTGCGCTCGGAGCATTCACATCAGTTCGGTCCGTACCGTGAACTCGACGCATGGAAAAAACGCCCCGGGGTACGTCCGTCGGCGTCGACGATCCGTACGAGTTCGCGGGCGTCTGTGACTATCTCACCGGCGAGGGGCAGTGTCGCTACGCGTTCGATCACTACGAGCACGACCCCGCGTTCGCCCGCGAACGCGCGGATGACGACTACGCCTGCCCCGTTGTCGATCCCGAAACCGACGAGACGTGGGCCGACTGCCCGCACTTTCGCTCTCGAAACCACGACCGAGAGTGTGTCCGCTGTGGACTCGAGGAAAAGCGCATGGCCCACGACGACGAACGCCCGCTGCTCGAGGAACACCACCTCTCGTATGCCCGCGACGGCGAGGAGTTGACCCACGAGATCACGGTCTACCTCTGCCGGTGGTGCCATGCGAAGGTCCACAACTCGTGGGCCCGGATTACCGACAACGCCGCGCCGGAGCCGGACGCAATCGCCGCGCTCGAACAGCGTCGCGGACGCGAGTACGACGAACTGGGCTTCGAGTCGGCCGCGGAACGGTACGGTGAGGACGAAGACGGCTCCAACTGAGCAAAATCGCCACCCTGCGGCTCGTTATCCCGTGTTCTTCATCCCGGCTGCGATCCCCTTGACCGTCAGCCGAAGCGTTCGTTCTTCGATGTCGGTTCGGTGAGTTCGGTCCAGCAGGTACACCTGCAGTAGGTTCAGCGGGTCGACGTAGGGGTTTCGCCGCGCCAGATTCTCACCGAGCCAGTCGCGGGTGTGGAGGGTCTCCCGTTGACCGACGGTGGTGATTAATTCGGTCGCTCGCTCGTACTCGTCGGTCACTCGCGGGAAGAATCGACCCCGGATGTCCTCGTCCGCCAGATCGGCGTACTGTTCGGCGATCTCGAGTTCGGTCCGGGACAGCGAGAGCGCGGCGTTGTCGAGCGTTGTTCGGAAGAACGACCACTCCTCGTACATCTCCTGGAGAGTCTCTATTGTGCCGCCATCGTCTAGGTAGGCGTCGAGACCCGTCGCGAGGGCGTACCAGCCCGGCAGGATACAGCGTGACTGCGTCCACGAGAACACCCACGGGATCGCCCGCAGGTCCTCGACGGTTCGCTCGCCGCTACGCGAGGCGGGACGCGATCCCAGGTCGAGGTCTTCGATGACCGTGATGGGCGTCGCCTGCTCGAAGTAGCGGACGAAGCCGTCGCTCTCGAGGAGGTCACGGTACTCCCGACGGGCGGCGTCGGCCATGGTCTCCATCGCCTCGACCCACTCGTCGTGGACCTCCTCTTCGGGCTGCTCTTTGGCGTACAGCCGCGCCCGAAGCTGTGCGTTGACCATCTGTTCGATGTTACGCTCGGCGATGCGCGGGTTAGCGTACTTTTCGGCGATCGCCTCGCCCTGCTCGGTGAACTTGACCTGTCCGGTCACCGTGCTGTTCGGCAGCGCCAGCAACGCCTCGTTCATTGGGCCGCCGCCGCGGGAAATCGAGCCCCCGCGGCCGTGGAACAGTCGCATCGTCACGTCGTGGTCGTCACAGATCTCCCCCAGTCGGCGCTGGTTCTTGTACAGCGACCAGTTGGCCGCGAGGAAGCCGTTCTCCTTGTTCGAGTCCGAGTAGCCCAGCATGATCTCCTGGGTGCGCCCGCGTGCCTCGAGGGCCTGCGCGTAGGCTTCGTTCTCGAAGAGCGTCCCCATGATCCGGCGAGCGCCGGAGAGGGCGTACTCCGTCTCGAGCAACGGAACGATGTCGAGCCCGCAGTGTTCTGGCAGGGAGACGACGCCGGCCTGATCGGCGAGGAACAGAACCTCGAGGACGTGGCTTGGTTCATCGGTCATCGAGATGGCGTAGGTGTCGATGGCGTGGACGCCGTACTCGGTCTGCCAGTCCCCGAGGTTGGCGAACAGGTCGAGGACCTTCGCCGACGAGTCCGAGAGATCCTCCGTCTTGGAGAGATCGACGACGGCTTCATCCTGAAGAATCGCGTCGGTCAGCAGGTCGGCCCGTTCCTCCTCGTCCATGTCGTGGTAGTCGATTCCCTCGCGCTCGAGGGCCTCCGCGATGGCATCGGTGTGGTTCTGCTGGTGTTCGCGCAGGTCCAGACTGGCGAGCGAGAAGCCGAAGGTGGCGACCTGCCGCCGGATCGGATCCACGTGCGCCTCGGCAACGCTCTCCGCACCGTTGTTCCGCAGGCTCCCCGCGATAATCTCGAGATCGTCGAGCAGCTCGTCGACCCCGTCGTAGCCGCCGGGACGAACGTCGCCGACGCGCTGGAGTCGCTCGCGCATCAGTTTGAGCTTCTGTCGGTAGGGCTCGTCGGGATAGCGTTCCTCGGCGGTTCGGGCACTACCGGGCAGTCGCTCGCGATCGTCCTCGAGCGAGACCAGGAACTCGGAGCCGGGATCGATCCGACTGCCGTCCTGACTGAGGACGCCGGACAGCCGCTTGAGCTGTTCGCGGTACTTTTCGAGGATCACCGAACGCTGGCGTTCCAGCGTGTTCGCGGTCACCTCGGGGGTTACGTAGGGATTCCCGTCCCGGTCGCTGCCCGCCCACGACCGGAACTCGAACAGTTTGGGAATCTCGAGATTCCCCTCGACTTCATCGTCGATCGCGTCCGCCAGTTCGTCGTACACTTCGCCGACGACATCGAACAGCGTGTTCTCGAGATACCACTGGACGTTTCGCGCCTCGTCTTCGGGTTCGGGCTGTCGATTACGGACCTGCGGCGTCTGCCAGAGGCTCGTCACTTCGGCGTCGATGTCCCGCCAGATCTGGCCCTCTTCCTTCTCGGTCAGTAGCCGCTCGTCGAGCGTCTCGAGCTCCGTCGAGATCGTTCGGAGCTTCGATTTGACCGTCTTGCGTCGGGCTTCCGTCGGGTGGGCCGTAAACGTCGGCTCGATCAGCACGTCGTCTAAAACCTGTCTGACGGTGTCGACGTCGCTGTTACCCAGCTCTTCGGCCGCGGTCTCGAGGCTGTCCTCGAGGGTCCCCTCGTGGGACTCCGTTCGAATCGTTCGCACCCGCTCGCGCTCTTCGGCGAGATTGATCAGTTCGAAGTAGGTCGTAAACCCCCGCGCGACGACTCGCTGGTGGTGTGGTGACAGTCCGCGGAGGTCCGAGATGAGCGCGTCGCGTGACTCGAGTTCGCCCGACCGGTAATCGATCGCGGCCTGCCGACACGATTCGACCGTTTCGAACGCCCGCCGGGAGGTCTGGTCCTCCAAAACGTCGCCGAGCAACGCACCGAGCTCTCGGACGTCCTGTCGAATCTCCCTGTTGTGAAGTCGCATACCCAGAGCGTACGGCTTCTACCTCAAAAACCCCCGTGGAGGGTCGCTACCTCCCATTTCATCCTTTTCCGTGATAGTTACTGACGGTGACCTGTTGGAGAGCAATCGATCGATTGCGGCTTCGATAATCTGTCACGTATTCACATCTCGGTTTCGACCGGTCAGTAGCGTTTCACTTGCTAATTAGAAACTCGGAATCGAGTTCTTTTCTCGGAACCGACAGTAGCCCGCGACGAGAGCGTCATTCAATTATTTGGAACGATGATGATGAATTTTCGAACGAAACCGACGGGATCGAACTGGCGCGCGCATCCCTCGCGGGCGAACACCCGGTCGTCTCCGTGACATATCGAGGGATCGGTCTAGCCCCGCGTCGACCGCTTCAGCCACCGTATTTTCGATACCAAACTCGAGCGCCGATCGGCGACTCGTCCGCCTCGAGATCCAGTCTTCGCAGTACCAACTCCTGGATAGCGGCCGTGACGACGAGTTCGACCGAATCGCCGTCCTCGGTTCGCAGTTCGAAGACGCAGTGTCCGTCACGCTCATCGATGCGTTCGATCGTTCCGACCGACCACCGATCGAGATTGTGGGTCGGTTTTCGCGCGTGAATTCGATCGTGGCCCATGTTCGGACGGAAGTCGGGCAAACGGTTTAATTTGCGGTACCAATGAAGTGAGTCTGCCCGCGTTGTCCGTCAGTAATCGCCGAGAACGCCGAGCCGTCTCGCTCTGCGGGTCGCGTACTGAAAGACCGCATAGCCCAACACTACGTAGCCGCCGGCGACCGCGATCAGAAGCCCGAGTTCGGCCGGCGAGAATTCCCAGAGACGAACGCCGTCGATCATCGCCCGCTGGAGGAGCGCGCTCCCGTGAGCGAGAGGGAGAAACCGCATCCACCCGAGTTCGAACGCGGGTGCCGAAATCAGGACGATGAATCCGAACTGGAGGAGATTCAGCCAGTTCCCGATCTGCTTGTAGAGCACGGTGACGCCGCCGGCAGCCAGACCGAGTCCGAGCACTGAAACGATGCTGAGCGTCGCGACAACGACGATCGTGAACAGGTTCAGTTCGAGCGTCGTCCCTGTGATCAGGATCATCGCGACCAGAATCACCGTCGAGGTGATGAACGTCCGAACGATCTTCGCGACGCCTTTCAGCAGCGCGACGGGCGCGAACCCGAACGGCGTCATCACGTGGCGCTCGAGAGTCCCCCACTGCACCTCGCTCGCAATATCGTTCGAGATGGCGGAGTACGCCCCCACCGACAGCGTCCACAGGAAGTAGCCGACGATGATCCCTTCGATCGAGTCGGTGAGCGCCTGCCCGGCGACCATCTGCCCGCCGTAAAAGAGCACCCCGAAAAAGAACAGGGAGATGACGATCCCACCGATAGCGTTCGCCGGATAGCGCACGAAAATCAGAAACTCGCGGTAGAGCACGGCCCGTGCGAGGTGATAGTAGCCGGCCGTCCGCGGCGTCGGCTCCTCCTCGTGCAGTCGCGAACTCATCGTCCCCTCCGTTCAACTGTCGTCAAATCGACAAACACGTCCTCGAGGTCGGGTTCGATCGTCCGGACTCGCTCGAGCGTCACGTCCGCGGCGCGGAGCGTGTCCAACAACTCGTAGAGGCCGTCGCTATCCGTCGTCACTTCGATCAGGTTGCCGCGGTCGCGCGGCTCGACGTGAATCGCGTCGAATCGGCCCTCGAGTCGCGACACGATCGCCGCGTCGAGATCCCGACTCGCGATCTGCACGCGGTGTCGATCTGTCCCGTCCAGCAGCGCCGCCACGGTGTCGTCGGCGACGACCGCTCCGTCGGACATGATGAGGACCCGGTCACAGACCGTCTCGACGACGTCCATGTCGTGACTACTGAGGATAACGGTGAGGTCCTCTTCCTCGACGAGCCGTCGCAACTCCCGCTGGAGGGTTCGAGAGCTCTCGATGTCCAGTCCCAGCGTCGGTTCGTCGAGAAAGACGACCGCCGCTCCCCCGGCGAGAACGCTCGCCAACGATACTTTCTGTTTCATTCCGCGTGATAGCTCGCGGACGGGAACGTCCGCTTTTGCCTCGAGTCCCAACTGCGTCAGGAGCCGATCGTGACGGTCGCTCACCGAATCCGGATCGACGCCGCTGATCGTCGCGAAGTACCGAAGGTTTTCTCGAACGGTCAGCCGCCAGTAATCGTTCCGCGCACCCTCGAGCATCGCATCGACGGACGCGTACGCCTCTCGAGGCCGATCGTAGACGTCGATACCCCGTATCCGAACGGCCCCCGCGTCCGGCAGAACCATCCCGAGAATCGACTTGATGAGCGTCGTCTTCCCGGCCCCGTTCGGACCGAGCAATCCCACTATCGATCCGGTTTCGATCTCGAAGGAAACGTCGTCCACGGCGGTCACTGCCGCTGTTCCGTCACCGAACCGTTTGCGCAGTCCGGTCACGGAAACGGCGACATCACAACCATCTGCTTTCGCAGTCACGGTCCCGGCAGAGACATCGCCCTTCGTGACGGGGGCAGCATCGGTCGGCGAGCGCCCAGCGGATTCCACGGTAACTCTCCCACCGGGTGGGGGGCCAGCGACTTCCCCGTTCGTCGATCGGTCGTTGTCTCGCGCGGTCACAGTACCGTTTTAAGTGTGGTAGCTACAAAAACGCGAGGCCAACGGGAGTTCGATACTGATCCGAGGCTGCAACCGTCTCACTCGACAAAACGGGGCTGCGGACCTACGCGCCGCTGCGGGAACGAAGCGGTCTGCAGCACGTCCGTCGATCCAGCGCCACGTTTTTACGAACCAGTCGTGTCGAGGGCACTGTGGGACGCTATCAACCTGGGCAGCACGACTCGTTTATTAGCTGTGATACGCCTCGTTGCGGGGCGAGCAACGCACCAGAAGGATCTCCAGAGTACGACACCGACTGCTGGCGGTGTGGAGAACCGCTGGGTGGGAAACCCGAACCAGGTGATACCGTTCACGTCGACATCGTCGACGAGAAAGCCGACGGGACGCTCGTCTGCAAAACGGAGAGCGGATTCGTCCTCTTTCTCGAGGCGGATATCGCGGCGATCGAAGCGACGGTTCGAGTAACCTCCGTCGACGAGACGTACGGTGAGGCGGAACTCGTCGAAACGGGATCGTAGCTGGGACGGCGTTGCTGTGCGTATCGGTCTCAAAGGGGTGCTCGATTGGGGACTCGAACACGCGAAGTGTTCGCTACTGCTCGTGGTTCTCTAATTCAAATCCCGGAGCGTCCGCTTTTTGCTCACTACGTTCGCAAAAATGCTCCGTCAGGGATTCGAACCCTAGTCATTGCCGTGAGAGGGTAGATCTCGCCTAACTGATAATTCCCTGCCCTCTCAATTACCCGTCCGCTGAGACCATGATTTTCGGCCGTGTGAGCGATGCTACGGTCCGGAGACTTAAAAGGAACCCAGTTAATTGCCTTAGTGGGACGCCGGGTCTATCCTAACGATTTTCGACCCGATTGGGCATACCCAGATGAGTACTTGAAGTGGGCAAATAGAGGCACCAAACCAGGATCGGCGGATTCGGGATTCTTTATGTTACCCCCGTTTCTATTCGTGGGATACGCTCATTCCAATAAAGATTGCCTCATTCTCTTTATTAGCGAATTCAGAAATCATCAAACCGGTATTATTCCGCCACACAATTGATAGTATAATAGGTTTGCTGTAGCCGGCAGCTGAGAATGCAACCCGGGATATATCTGTCTCTATGTTGAGGGGATTGGAATCGAATCGGTGTTTATCGCTACACTCCAGATTACAAATACCTGTATCATATCTGTGTACCATGAACCGAGTACGCGCTAGTGATCCTCGTCAGTGTACCATAGTACTGTGCTATGTATATGCACCAAGCGCAGATACTCCTTCTCAAGAGCGTCTTCAGCAGGAGTTTACGAATAAACGGCTCTGTTGAAACCCTCAGTAGATGATAAGATTGGACTGCTGAATACAGAGGGTGGGCCTTGTATAGACGCTCAAACGTTAGCAGTGTATAGCTGATCGAACTCTTGTCGCTGTGCTAGTAGCTCGGGGAAAATACCACATCTACTAGGAAGTGAAGCGGGACGGGTTCGTTGTGCACACGAAGACCTCCCGCTTCACAGAGAGGGTTGTGTCGCTCGCCCAAAAAGCCGTCGTTGGCCCGCCAGCTCCGGCCTACCGCCCGGGAGAAGAAGGCTACGCTGACTGGGTGATTCTCGCCGTTCAGGGATTGAAAGAGTATCTCGGCCATCCGTACCGGAAGCTGATGGACGTCCTCCGTGAGATGCCGAGAGTTACGGAATCACTCGGATTGACGCCTGAAACGGTTCCACACTTCTCGACGGTGTGTACGCGAAAACAAGCGATTCCAATGAAGCGGTGGCGAGCGATCCTCGATCAGTCCGTCGAACTGTATGATCTTGGAGATGTACAGGCGATCGACGCAACCGGTGTCGATCGCGTCCAGGCCAGCCAGCACTACGCAAAACGGACGGACTACACGTTCGAGGCGGTGAAGACGACGCTGCTCATCGATTGTGAAACCAGTGCGATTCTCGATATACACTGTTCGATGAAACAACCGCACGATACACAGGTCGGTTGGCAGGTGTTAGTGCGGAATCTCGACGAGTTGGCGACTGTCGCTGCCGATAAGGGCTACGACTGGGAAGAACTTCGCACGAGATTGCGTGCGGAAAGTATCACACCGCTGATTCCGCAGCGAGATCCTGGAATGCGGGGATGGGCGAGAAATTTGCTCATCAAGGATCGGGCGTATCACCAGCGTTCGAACGCTGAATCAGTGTTTTTTGGGCTCCGGCGCAGATACGGCGATACGCTCTGGTCGAGAACCTGGTTCGGCCAATTACGTGAACTTGTCATGAAATCCGCCGTCCGCAACATCGAACGCGCAATAGAGGACTCACACCCGTGAAATCACGCGTTCAAACAAGGCCCAGAGGGTGGGTGAAGCACACCACTCTAATTTATTTCGATTTAAAGTGGATAAATAATAGGTCCACTACACGTATCTATGTAGCAGAAGAAAGAATTGTAAGTGATAAGTGAGAGACTGCGGATATGAGTGGACCGACACCAGACCGTTGCGGATACACGTGGCCCGAAAAACACGAAATTGATGACAGCCCGCATCACCAGAACTGTTGCTGGCGACAGACCGTATATGGAGAAGACCACTGTGTATGGCATTCTGACACAGAAAAAGTCACGAAATTAGTTGAGGAGTTGCAAGGAACGAGAGCCCGGCCAGAAATCCGTGACCTGAATTTTATTAAAACTGGTAAAACCCCATCCCCATCTTACGATAAAGTTCTGTCTGAAACCCTTGACGGGGTAAAGTTATCTGCCGTAGAGTTGGGCAATAAAATTGATTTTGAGAAAGTTACGCTACGTGACGCTGACCTATCGGACGCGGATCTTAGAGAGGCCAATCTATCAGGCGCGGATCTTAGTGATGCTGACCTATCAGGCGCGGATCTCAGAAAGGCCGACCTGTCGGGCGCAAACCTCAAGAAGACCGACTTAGCGGGAGCAAACCTGTTTGAGACCGACCTCTCAGACGCAAACCTCTTTGAGGCCAAACTCTCGGATGCAGACCTCGTGAGGGCTAATCTCTCCGACGCGAGGGTCATTGGTGCC
Source organism: Natronorubrum tibetense GA33 (assembly GCF_000383975.1). Lineage (NCBI taxonomy): Archaea > Methanobacteriati > Methanobacteriota > Halobacteria > Halobacteriales > Natrialbaceae > Natronorubrum > Natronorubrum tibetense. The sequence goes on from NZ_KB913017.1 coordinate 3,245,954, forward strand.
GATCTCTCCAACGTGGACACCCGGGACGCCGACCTCTCTGACGCAAATCTTGCGAGAGCCGACCTCTCGGACGCGTATCTCGTAAATACCGACTTTTCTGGCGCAGAGCTCAGGGCAACCGACTTCTCGGGTGCGTACCTACCGGAGGTTGACCTTTCGGGTGTGAATCTGAAGAGTGCGACGTTCCATAATGCAAACCTTCAGGAGGTAATACTGAACCGTGCAACTCTTTTTAGAGTTGACTTCCGAGGTGCGAAACTTCACGGAAGCCTTCTCGGAGACGCTCGAATTGACGCAGAGACGGAGTTTCTGGGACCACCGGTCAATGATGGTGTGCGGTCTCCTCATACGTGTGCTGCTATTTTCTCAAAACCGTGCTGTGTGTACGACCCAAACTACTCTGGTGAGAGTGACGAAACGAACGAAGATAAAGCTAAAAGCGTCTATCAGGCCCTCGAAGAACTAGCGACCAGAGCGGCGCAGACGCGCTTGCAGTCACAGTGTTTTGTTCGCCGTCAGGACATCCAAAAAGATGTCTATAGAAAGACACTACTCAACGGACCGGAACAAGACAGTGACGAGACAGAAACAATCGATTCACAACCATACCTCCAGTCGAGACTTAACTCATTTGAGATAAGGTCCATCGCAGGAATGCGATACGCCCGTGCGAAAACAGCCCGAATGACGCTCCTCTATGGCGAAAGTCCTTGGCGAATTATTGCATGGAGTGTTGGATTTGTCGTTGCAGTAGCGCTCGTCTATCCGCTGAACGAGTGGCTGAGACCGATCGGTGAGGAGCCAATCACGTATAGTCGAATAGCTGAAGAGCCAACATTATTCCTAGAATCACTGTACTTCAGCACTCTCACTTTCACAACCCTCGGGATGGGTGACTACGAACCGCTGGGGTGGGGACAAGCGATTGCGACACTCAACACTGCATTCGGAGCCATCTTAATCGCTCTACTCGTATTCGTCCTTGGGCGTCGAGCCGCGAAATAGAAGCGCTAAACTCAGTGCTCTTTTGATGATAGATGTAATATGTATGTCTGTTCTGAAAGTCACACCTGTACTGACCGGTCACTACCCTCAAAGTTCGGCTCCCAATCTGTACGACATTCGCGCTGTCTATTCAGTACGACTGTTGAAACTTATCACTAGGCAAGAGTTTCAATAGAGCCGAATAAACCCTTGTCGTCTCAATGAGGCGCTCAATTTTGTGTGCTGGGTGGGCATCAGTGCTCTGAGCAAAACTGTTATGAATGCTCCCACTGGAAGTGGGAATATGGTGAAAGTGGATTCAAAAGGACGGATCGTCCTCCCGCAGGAGGTCCGAGAGCGTCTCGGAATTACGCCCGGGACGGAAGTAGAGATCCACGAAGAGGGTGGAAAGGCAGTCGTTGAACCCGAAGATAATCCCGAACAAATTATCGAACGGATGGACCATCTCGTTGCGAAAACGGCTTCTGACCGAGGGGAGACGACTCCGGTTGACGAAGAAGTTGATCCAATTGCCCAGAAGCACCGGGCTGCTGTTCGAAGAGGAGCAGAGAAAAACAGCGATGAGTGACGCTAGCGGCCCGTATCTTTTCGATGTTGGGGTAATTGCTCTCGCACACACGGAGACACCGGTTCGTGAGGCAGCACTTTCATACGTTCGAGACGCCATTGCTGGAGAGATCGATGCCGTTGTGCCATATCCTGCGCTATTCGGCGCGCATACTGTTCTGACGACGTACTACGGGCAGTCAAACACAGATGCGTCCCGGTTGCTGCAAAATTTCATGGACGCAAAACGCATCCACTGGTATGACGGGATACCCGACGACGTTGTCCGAGGTGGGTTGTCGCGGTCGAGTGAAGCAAATGTTAATGGGTGGGATGGGTACTATGCTCAGGTAGCAATTGACGAAGGAGTGAACACTGTGTTGACGATCGACGACGACTTCGAACGGTTTGACGAGTTCGATACCGAAGTCATTCTCTCGTCTGACGAATTTAGCGAACTGAACCGGTTTTTGGGAAACTGATTCCCCTTCTCACTCTGAATAAAGGAACGGCATTCCCAGCTACTGTTATTTGAACTCGGTTGGAGCAAAAAGACCACAAAGAACAGGTATTTAGTGGTGAAACGAATCAAAGAGCCGTTCAGTGTGTCGAGATAACGCGTGATTCTCGTCGGCAGTATAGGCAGATCCCTTATCGTCCGTTCGGAAAAGGAAACCGTAGCCGAGCAACGGGGCGTCTAGTGCTGCATCAATGCGTCCTGACTCAATTTCTCGTGATTCGAGGCGAAAACTCATGCGTCAGTCGTAGGAAGACGTAAAGTTACTCCGTACCAAGTAGTCAATCATGGGTGTCGCGCGTTCGCTTCTCACAACACTGATCCTCGGGACCACGGCGATCGTTGCCACCGCGGTTCTAGTCGGATTTCTATCGGAATCAGCACTTTGGGTCGTCCTCGCCGCCGCTACGGTTGTCGTGATCGCGGACCTCTCATTAACCACTCGCCCCCTCCTTGCTGAGGACGTCAACTAGCCAGAAAGAACAACAGGCTCACCCACAATATTCTCCGTGTATATACACTCTCTTCATCTTCGAATACCTTGATAGGGGGCCTTGATATTAACTGTCACAGGAGATGTTCGCAACGGTCCGAGAGCGGATTGAGTCAGTTGAGCACTGGGAATTACTGACATTGATGTTGTTAACGTGTGCGGCAATCGTGACATTATACACACTCGGAATACTGATCGTTCGTCCGTTCTTTTTCGGGATGGACTTTCACGTTTATTTGATAACCGCGTTTCTTGTTGCTGTAGGGTTAGCAGGGTATCAATACTGGCGAAGCTATCGAATTATCAAACAAGATGGGGTGAAACTACAGGAGGCAGATCATCCACAACTACATCGGTCTGCTCGTCGCTTTGCAAGAGATTTCGACATTGAGAAACCAGAATTACGACTACTTGACGATCCAGTACCGAACGCGTACGCGATTGGCGGCCCAAAGAACGGTGTCGTGTTTTTCAATACTGGACTCCTCAATACACTTGACGAGCGAGAAACTGAAGCTATTCTTGTTCACGAACTCGCCCACCTCAAACACCGCGACAGCATCGTCATGATGCTTGCGGGCGCTGTCCGTCAACTAATGCGCCGTGGTGCGTTTTACATCGCACTTTCGGTAGTGATCGCCGCCAACATGCTCTTCTCGGAAGACGAACAGAAAGAAGAAAGTCAGTTAGAGTACGCTATCGTCGCTGGTACAACTGCGTTCGTATCAGGTCTCGTCTTATTTTTCAGTCGTGCTCTCTCACGATACCGAGAGTACGTTGCGGATTTGACTGCTGCGCGAGCGATTGACGATCCAAATTCAATGATCTCTGCTCTCCGCTCCCTCGAAGTAGCAACCGCTGGCGGAAAAGACGTCGAAAACGACCAAGCTGCATCGCTATACATCATGAACAGAGTTGAGGGCCGATTAGCAATGCTGTTTCAAACACATCCATCGACCGAACAACGAATAGACGTCCTTGGCTCCGTTGAAATCCTTCAGAGATGACATTGAGAAGAGTTACTCTTTCCACCGGGTTTCGCGGATCCGACTGAAAACTAGCTCCTTAGCGAATCGCAAGACGTGAAGAGGGTTTCAACAGAGCCACGTCCTTCAATCCGAGTTCGACACTCACGGATCTGCTACTGAACCATTTAATGTCGGGCCGTTTCTCGGTCGGTTTACGAAATTTGGCTTCACAGGCGCCCCAGTCGTGATCTTATTGATCGGATTCATCGGGGCTGCTGCAATTGGCGCTGACATAATCGGAATCTCATCCACTGCGGTTCTACCATCTATTGGGGGAGTCACTGCGATGGTGTTGCTGATACTGTTGCTTCTCTGGCTGGCTAGCCTTGTCCTCTTTCCATGGGCGTTACTGTTCGCAAATGGCGGAAGTCCAATACTTGGTTTCTTAGCCGTTACTTCGGTACTGCTGTTCTTCTTTAGCGGAGCTGTTCTCCCTGACGTGCTCATCCTTAGACAGTTAGATCTCTTCTTTTACGTTGGGTTGATGGGAATCGCCGCGATTCACGTCAAACAACTACTCCTGGATTCGAACACTCAAAGCACTTCATCAACTGCCTCACCAGAAGATGCTGTACGGGACCTCGATCTGGAAGGAGAACACCAACAGGATCAACGAGAAGCTAGCATCGAACCGACGCCTACAGAGACAGCAGCGACACCAGAATCACACTCAAAACCGTCTACATTCGATAGTGACTCAGTAGCGAATTCATGTAACGAATCCGAAGCTGGTGCCGAACACACTGCATCACCAGTTGGGTTTAATCCGACAGATTCTTTCCAGGATACTTCCCGGACAAATCGGACTGATGAGTCAACGCTAACGCCTAACGAGACAATCAACTACTTTGCCTTCCAACAGCGGACTAACTCGGAGAAAACACGAAAAGCGAAAGAGCGCACCGTTGCCGAGGAACAGTCCTCGACCTCACTTTCGGAATCATCACACACGACAAACCCTCCTAACTCATCTTCATCTACTTCCCAGGAAACTGACCTTGGACACGATCCCGTTGATGATCCTCCGAATAACCGGAGTAGGCGGGCAGTTATTGGTGTGGCACTCGCAGCAACGGCCAGCCTTCCCTTCCTCTACACGCAGCGTGACGGCATCGCCTCTTATCTCGGAAGCACCCCACTCGGGGGATACATTTCCGGTGCTGGTGGCCCACCCAGTGCAACAAACAATTCATCAACCGACGACTCTAGCGCCGCTGATGAGGATGCCGCCGAAGATATCTTTGATAAATCGTCAGATTCAGACGGTTCAGAAACCGACTCATCGTATTTTGAGGTGAGTGGCCTCGAAACGAATTCCCCGATTGGCCCAAACGAACAATTACGCGTCGAAGCCACTATCGAGAACACGGGAGCCCAGCGCGGAGAGTCACCTGTAGCCTTAATAATTGGCCACGACCCTCAGATCGAGGATATCGAAAGAGTAGCGCTCGGAGCCAACGAATCAGACAATCTCACGCTTGAGTTTACGGCTGGTGAACCAGGGGGAGGGTACGAGGAGTTCCCGATCATAGTCGAAACAGAATACGACGAACGAAGCGTGGAAGTTGTCGTTGCAGAGTGAACAAACAGGCTGGTACCGCGTTCATGACAAGCTCAACCACATTGTCCGTGCCATTCAGCGTACTGACGCCAACGGTCACTTGCAGGTAGCGATGAGTCGTATTCGTTGGGGGTCAATCTCGGTCCAGTGCTGAGCACAAAAGCTGCCCACCAAATTAGCCGTGGCGCTCGCGGAAGCGCTCTTTCGAATGGGCATTGCACAACCATGCATCGATTTCTGGATCATGTCTGATTGCTTCTTCGCCACATTTCACGCATTCGTGATCTGCCATGATAGGTAGTATGAAAGAAATATAGAAAAAGATCGGCATTGCTTCCGGCACTGACACATCCTCATCAAAAGATCAGCTACAGATTTGAGTGAAAATTTGACCGCTTTTCGGTAATTTCAAGCCAAAGATAGTGTTCTGGACTGGTGAGATTTCTGGAGTGATTAATACTTTGCCGCCAGGCTCCCGGTGTCACTCGATTACTTTGCGCCGATTCAGCGAGTTGTTCCGAGCGACGCGCTGGTGCGGATCGAACTCGGGGATCGTAAGTACCTACGATTTCAGTATCCGATAGTTAATGGAAATATTACAGTCATACCCAGCGGACTAAACTTTATCGTGTTCTACTTCCCACCATCGAACTGACTGTTCCTCCGCATTCGACCGGGGCATGACCAGCGTCTATACACAGTCGAGCATCCGGAGAACGCCGATCAGTATCGTCTTCACAGCCGCTACGGTCGTCATGATAGCGGATCTCTTATTGACCACTCGCTCCCTCCTCACTGAGAATGAGAAGTAATTATACTCAACAACGACCGCGTCTTTGTGATCCCATGTAGCGCCGGGCTAGCCGTCCGTGTGGTGTGGCTGCCGGTGTCATCACTTGCATGTTGCGTGGACTCACGGCAGCAGCCACATCACGACGTAGCGGCGTGTATTCCGATCCCTACACCGTTCTTTGCAGTAGAACCGATGTTACATATCAAAGACGCTTTGGAAACGTGTAACGAACTATCGGCCAATGCGTCGAACAGCGGTCATCTCAGGGCTCTGTGGGATCACCGGATTCTCCATCGGGACACGATGGTTGTCAAACCGGGGCGGGTCGCTGTTCGGGTGGGCTACAGCTGCGTCCGACAGCACTACCGTCGCAGTCCTTTTCGCCTTTATTGCCGAACACGGCACTGTACTGTTCGCCGTGAGTCTCTCGGCCCAACTAGTCCTTTACGCGATAGGTATCTACCTTCTATGGCCGTATCTCCTTCCAGGACGGAGTCAGGAACTGGTTCGTTTCTCCCGAGTGCGTATCGCGTTGACCGTTACGGTCCTGCTGACCTTTTCATATTCATATATGCTGATCCAAAGAGATTACGTCCACCCCCTCGATGTCGGGGCTTTTGTTGTTCTTGTTTTGCTCATCCCGTGCGTGATCGGTTGGCTGCTTGTGCGATCACATCCAACACCGTATGATCCCGAGGAAGGCTGTATCGTGTATGTTAGTGCGTTGACTGAGATCGGTCGACCGGGAGGTCACTCATCTTCTACGAACGAATTCGATCCATACAGTCTGCAATCTATGCTGATTTATACGTATCTGGCCGGCCTCGTGCTAACCGCCATCGCTTTTTTTACTGGAGGAATAATGTCGTTGCTCTTTTTATTATACCCTCTTCTTGAAGTGACAGTACTCATATTCGGTGTCTTGAGCGTTGTGAGGTCACGATTGTCTATCCCCGTTAGGACCGTCCATGCCGATGTTGAAACCGTGTTTTTGAAATCGGCATCAGCCGTGATCGTCTCGCCCAAAGGGTTCGCGACGTTCTTTTTTATTTTTGGCGGACTTGCGATGGCCGGAATCTCGCTGGTCGCAGGAGTCGGTATTCTCACGCTCGGTGGTCGCGTATTCCTGACCGAGATGGCTACTGGAACGATTGGGGCAACCGTCGCTGTAGGACTCACTTGTGGGGTGATCTATGGGATATACGGCCTATGGTACTGGCTCGGGGTCGCTCGTCGGCTTCCGGCATTGCTTCGAGTATCGGAGGGAAGTTCAGTTTCGCCAATTCCCATCCGGCCACGGGGCGCGATGATTTCTCCCACCATGTTGTTGCTTTACCCTGCCGGAGTTGTTGTCATTCTAGCGTTATTGATTTTTCATGGCCTATATGACGAGATTTCCCCACTGTGGCTGATAGGAACGATCGGAGTCGGGTTCATCGTAGTACTCGGGCTCGTCACATGGAACGTCTTATCGACGTTCCGTCAATCTCGACCACAGCCGGCCGCGTCAGACGATCAGGCCATTCCGACCGCCATCGTGATACAGAGCATCGGATTCATTGCCTCGTTAGTCCTGTTGTCGGTATACGATCCGATCACTGGCGGTGGAATAAAAGCGGGAATTGAGTCGCTTCGTTCCTCGGTGGTGGTGTACGGGCGATGGCTCCTGTTGCTGCCACCATTCTTGACGTTATTTTATGCGAACCGACTCGGTCGAATGCTCTTCGATAGCGATAATTCTCGGGTGGAGGTGGTGATAATGTTCGCGGTCACCGCAGTTCTGATCGGTCTCTTGGTTGTGGTTTTTTGATCCCACCGGGGAGTGGATCGTCCGCGAGAATGTCAGCTCCGCGATCAGCCGACTCCCGGGAACTCGTCCCGATTTCGCCCGTGAGACGATTTCTGCCGTCGCTCGGAGCGCCTCCGATCGAGACGGAACCCACCTCTGTCGGGTGACGATGAGCACGCTTGAGACACTCGTCGCGTCCCATCCGGAGGGCGTCGCGACCGGGATCGATATGGTCGCGCTCAGCGAGCTGTTGGATCCATCGGAAGCGCTTAGATCGGGCGCGAACGACGCGACCGACTCAATTGAGGAGTGACCGCGACGACCTCTCACGGACGCCGACCGGGGGCTTCCGATGCGGTTGACGTTCTCGAACTCAAACGAGCGGAATGGATTCTCTGCCGTTTGCATGATTGGACTGGAATGTGCCCCTGTCGACACTCCCGGGCCGCCCGAAAGAAAATCCCTTGCCGAAATAACCGACAGCGTCCAGCAAAGGTTTTTATTGGTGAACTGTCCTGATTGACGCGCCATTGAATCGGAAACATTGTCGCTCAATCATCCCGCCGTGCGAGCGTTTCGGGACTATTGAGTCCATCCGCGGGATGCGGAAATCCCCCACGTAGTACGAATCGTCTCTTTGACGGGCGACACTAAGACCCGAATTCAGGTGTTGCAGTACTGATCGTAACCATCCACCACGAGAAGTCCGCGTGTCATGGCCGATCACACAACTCTCGTGAGCGAACCCGTCTCTGTCTCGATCTCAACGAAGGAAACACCGGGGCTGCCGGGATTGTAGATGTCTGCATAGCCGCCTGTGGTTTCGATTACGTCCCGTCCTTCGGCATGCATGTGGCCACTAAAAACGACGTCCGGTGCCGACGCAGCGATCGCCATTTTGAGTGGGATTGAGCCGCGGTGAAGTCGCCCGCGGAGGGCCTCGGAGGAATGGTGGTGATCAAAATCAACGTGAAACGGCGACTCGTGCGAGAGCAGTATCGTCGTCTCTCCCTTATTGGTAAGCAACTCACGTATCTCGTCGAATTCCTCTGCAAGTTCGGTGAGTTCGCCAGCGCACTTCTGCTGGCGATCCGCCGACACGCCGAGTTCAACTGCCGCTTCTCGTGAATCGAGTCGTCCCGCGAGAAACCGCCCGACGATGGCTTCCACGGCGTTCGCAGTTTGTGCTGCCGTTTGCGTCACGCTCTTGACTTCAGTCAACTCCGGGACGATCCCTGGATACTGATCGTACGCGAACGTCGGCGTCAAGTCGAACTGTTTGCACCCCCAACCGACGAATCGGACCGCCTCGAGAGTTGGCTGTTTCCTTATCAGATCATCAACAGCGCATCGATGTGCGACGATGACGTTGTCAAGACCGTTGGCGAGCCGTCGCGTGCAGTCAACAGGATCGTGATTTCCGGGAACAGTGATGACTGGTACACCGACCTCGTTCAGTTGCTCAAAAAACGCCCGTCCGCGCCTTTCATAAGCGCTTCCAGCAGTTTCGTCTCCTGCATGATCGGTATTGTCGTCGATAATGTCCCCGATCGAGACGATCGCATCCACGTCTAGTGACTCGATATTTGGACACTCTGGCGGAGTCGTCGGTCCGGTCGCACTCAGATGGAGATCTCCGAGCAGGAGGAGTCTGACCATTGATCAGGGTTGGAGATACTCGCCTGAAAATATAACTTGTGGTGACCGAGTACGTTGCATGGATGAACTCTGTTCCAAGATTATCTACAGGGGTCAAATGTCGCAACGACCTTTGGCCAAGCCTCATACGGCCAGCGCTTTGAAACCTACCAATCAAAACTCGATAAACCGGTGCCGGCCCGCTACTTTGAATCATCTTGACCGCTAACATCCGATTCGCCGCTACGGCTCCGTGATCTCATAGGAAGCGGTAACGCGCGCATTGATTTCGACTGGACCGGGTACGATGTTGTCCGTAGCGCTATACTCTAGGGCCTCGTCAACAAGCGATTGCATTCCGTCAGGACTCCTCTCACTGATCTCGATAAGATCCCCGAGTTCGACACCTTCGGCGTCCGCTATCGCTTCCGCGTGTTCTCGGGCGTCGCTCGTTGCCCTCGTCAGCGCCGCTGATCGCAACTCAGATCGGCGTTCGTCCGAAAGCGCTGTCTGGATTTCTAATACGTCCGCGCCAGCTTCCAAACCGGGGACAAGCCGATCTCGAACCTTTTCTGATCGACAGCACAGAACGAGCGTTTCTTTGGCGCAGTATGGTAGGTCGTCGGGCGCGGGATCGAATTGGTTCGATCGATGTTTGACCGTACACTCGATCGTCTCAAACTGGGACCGATCGCAGCCGTGATCAAGCAGCGACTGCCGAAGTGCCATCGTCCGATCAGCAACCGTCTGATACGCGTCTGTCGGCAGATCTCCACCCCCGCTGGTCTGAAATCGGATTTCAGATCGCTCCGGTCGAAATTGAACGCTCCCATCACCGAGTACCGTAATCGATCGTTCGGCCATAGACCACTAATACGACTTTCTTGTGAAAAATCTAGTCCACTATTGATATCCTCCATGACCTGAATGGCCAAAGCTCCGTCGCACAACTGCTAAGTGCGCTCTTGACATCCTTCCCGCCCTGAAGGGCGAGCCTTTCTCTTTTAATTTCCGTAACCTACCGCCAAGAACATCATACCTCGGAGAAGTCGGCGGATTTCAATTCCAGTCACCAAAAATGATATAACGGAGTGATAATAACTACTGGCGTGAAATGATACGCTCAACCTCTCTTACCGTTCCACTCACTCTCTTGGTTGTTCTTTTAATCGCAACCTCGTCAGCAGCCGGGGCCGTTTCCACCAGCTACGATACGGAGTATCACGGTGACAGCGAGGACGCCGACCAGGCCATCGAAACGACGTTTACGCTGTCTCCCGACGACGACGAAATTACGGACATTCAGATCGATTTCCAGCACACTGACGACGCGTTCGTCGACTTCGATTCCTTCAGTACGACGACCTCTGCCGGGGCGGACATCGACATCCAGTACGAAGGCAACGGCGTGTTCACGATCGATGAGATTCAGACGAACGAAGACGTCGTCTTCGAGTTTGAGGCGTATCCCACGGATATCAAGCAGGAAGAGATCAGATCGACGACCATCGAAATCGACTACGTCCAGCAGGGACAGGGGCTTTCGGAAACGGAACACATCGATGTCGACATCTCGTCCTCTCCGTGGTTCCTGTATCAGGAGGAGGTGTCTGAGGATGAGTTTTGGGATCGAGCGGGTAGCGTCATCAGCATCGGAACATTTGGCGCGTTCGCCGTGGGACTTCTCGGACTTGCTACCGCTGGAGTCTTCTATGTCCGCAGCGCAAACCGGGTAAAGTCGGCTCGTCAAACTCTGGTTAAGAAACTGAAGCGGCTCGAGAATCAGGTTGAGTCAGAGCGTGCCACCACGAAGATTCGAGACACGAGAAAAGAACTGGAAGACGGTAACACCGGTGACCCCACCCCCTCTACCGAAGATGGGCCAGAGCTCCGTCCGTAAGTGATGGCATTCGTCAGGGGAGGGGACCAGCGAAAGCCGGGTCCTCTCGCCCGTATCTGCGATCCGTTTCAGCCATAAGTTATTTCATCTATAACGACAGGTATTACCTATGACAACGAATCCAACGATAGTGGTTGGGGTGGGTGAAGCTGGCTGTCGAATGGCCACTCACCTTTACGAAGATCTCAAGCGCGACGGCGAGTCTCTACTCGACGAGTTTTCGTTCGTCGGCGTCGACACCAAAGAGAGCGATCTGAAGGCGATCACGTCAAAAGAGGGGTTCACCCAGATCACGTTAGATCCGCCCGAAGAATTCTGGGAGAACGATCGCGAGTCGTTCAGTTATCTCTCGTCGGACTACGAACTGAGCCGGAGCGGAGGCGCCACTCGCCAGCGGTCGATCGCCCGGTACTATATTGACAACAAGGAGAACTACGTCTCGCTCTATCAGAGCCTCGAAAACGTATTCGCCGAGTTCGAGAGCAACGACGGCGGCTCGCTAACAGATCCCGATATCGGGGGCGCGAACGTCTGGTTGCTCAACTCCCTGGGCGGGGGGACCGGAAGTGGCGCATTCCCGCTCATCACTTCGATACTCTACAACGTCTCACGGGCCCGGAACTACAAGTATTACCTCTGTGGCATCGGCTCACTCCCGCGCCTCGACAGCCTGGAGCATCGTGGGCTCCCTCCCCAGGCGAATGCCGATTTCTACGGGAACGCGTACGCTGCACTTCGAGAGCTCGCGGTCCTCATCGATTACAATTTCCACGAAGAGTATCAGGACGCGGCAGGAATCGACTCCAACAAGGCGATCCGTCTCGAATCGGAGCCAAAACGACAATCAGAACTGGACCTCCCTGACAGCGCATTCGACTTTTACGGCCTGATCGGGGCGAACGAAAGCGAAATGAGCGTCAGCTACCGGGACGAGATGAACCAAATCTCGGCGAATACGATCCGATTCTTCGCCCAAGCCGTTGGCCTCGAGGACTTCCCGGATGACCGAAACAAGCCTGGATCGGAGGACGTGTTATTTTCGCTAGACAGTACTTCGGTTCGCGTTCCGATGGACGAAGTCGATGAGTACATTGAGGTCGTTGAGGCGATAAACGAAATCGAAGCGGAGCTTAGCGATGTCAAAGATCGGATCCAGCGCACCAGACGGAATCGCGACTACATCAACGGAGCGCTGGATATAGACCTTCGGGATGTGGATCTCGAGGAACTCGGCCACGTTGATCCAGAGTTCATTAGAACAGCTAAAGATCGCACTCGAAGCATCGAGGTAGCGTCGATATCGAATCCTGATGTGCTGGACGAGGAGTTTGAGAATTACGTAATGAATCAAACGCCGGCCATCAGCGATGAGTACGATGTTGAGAAGTCCGACGTGGTCGGGCTCATATTCTATCAGTCGCTCCGGAACCGGATGGAAGATCTAATCACAAATGATCAGTCGGCTCAGGACCTTCAGGAGGCGTGGACGGACTACAGCGTCGAGATCGGTTCGTTCCGAGATGAAGTCGTGGACACCGCTGAGTTAGAAAGCAGTTCGACACTTCGAAAGTGGGAGGACGGTCTTGCCCCCTTCTTTACGGGCTGGAAGAAAAGCCTACAGAACTCGCTCGAGCAGATCCCCTCGTATCGAGTGCTTGAGCGACGGAACACAAGAGAGGACCTCCAGAAAGTCGAAAACCTGTACAGGAATCTCGAATCGGCGTACGCTCAACATCGAACGCTGGTCAACGCCCAGAACGTGGTGACGTCGCGATTGAACACGCAGCGGTCGAACCTCAAGTCCGCCCGTAAAGAGTACGAGAGCCAGATCGAAGAGTTCACGTCCGAGCGAGAAACGCTGATCGAGCGTCAACAGCAACGAGAAAACGAGTTACAGACGAAAGAGTACACGTTATCACACACCGACCATGAGCGGTACATGTCCGTGGAGCTTCGAAATTTCGAAACGATCGACGAGGAGTTCCTGGACGAAATGGAGAGTTTCTCGAACCTGATCGTTCGCAACGCGGTAAGCAAGGAGACGGTGGCGTTGGCAATCGAGAAACAGCTCGACGAACTTCACGAACCGATTCAGGATATCACGCCATACGTTGTCTCCGAGAGTAGCTACGAGATTCTTGGAGCGCTCGTGGACGAAGAGAACCGGGGGCTTCTCGAGGGAGAACTTGCCGACGTTTCGGCGAGCGACGTCTCCGACGCCCTCAGTTCGTTCAACGAGGTGGAGTACAGCGAAGCGTTCCAAGATCCGTTTTCGATTCGATTCGTCGGCTGTTACACCGACGTATTCATCGAAAACACCAGCGAGTTCGGAACCATTCACGACTTCTACACTGATCCCGATAAGGACGTAGGAGACCTGTTCGGACTAGATACGACCGACGACGACTTCATCGCGGACCGAATTGCCTACCCGGAACTGTTCCCGGAAGACGAGCGGATCCAGACCTATCGAGATCCGATTTCGGCAGACGACTAAACTGCCCAGTTCGAGATACGGGTCTCGAATCATTCAGCCGTCTCAAAGCCGGAAAGTCGCTTAACGCCTTCTTCATTCAAACGAACAAGACTTCTCGCAGTCAGAACACGAGAAGACGAGCATCCACCGGAAACTCGGTGACAAAGAAAAACGATTCACCGAAAGGATATTGCATCGTCTCTCCCGTGCTGTCGTGGAGTTTACGGAGCAGTTCTCGAACCCGGTTATCGTGTCCGAGGATATGAGCGGTATCCGTGACGAAATGCAGTACGGCACGTATGTGAACCACCGGTTGCACAAACTCCCGTTTCGCAAGTTCGAGACGCTCGTCTCGTACAAGGCGACTTGGCGGGAGATCTCCACCGACACAGTGGATGCCTATTACAACTCGCAGACGTGTTCGTGCTGTGGTGAGTGTGGATATCGGTGGGAACGGCGGTTCCACTGTACGAACGATGAGTATGACGTGGTGCAAGATCACGCAGATCGGATTGCATCGGTGAATATCGCGTGGCGCGAGAAGGCGAAACTCGACGGTAACGAATCGGATTACCGGACTCACATAACCCAACCGCAGGTTCGGTTGGTGCGTCTGTCCAGGTCCGGGGCGTGTAAGCCGTCCAACCTTATCCCGCTCGTTCGCGGAACAGGGAGTGCTATCGCATGGCTAAGGGAACTACAAAAGCTCGGGCCACCGCGCCCGAGGCTGTTTACTCATCGAATTTGCTCATTACAAGAATAGTTAAGCTAGAAAATGTGATATAATATATCCATGTTTCAATGGTGAGCAAAATTATCGGCTCAAATAACGGGTCAACTATTGCATAAAACGGAACCGGAAAAACGCCGCTCTCCGGTGCAAACAGAATTAACGAACCCACTTGATCTTGTAGGCGACTGGATAGCGCTGGCGAGCTCCGCCGTGGTCTACCCCTCAGTAACCGAATCGGTGCCCGTATTATTCGGAGCGTTCCAGAAAAAATAAAAACAGTAATGAAAATAATCATCGGGATGAAGTGTGAAAATGTGCCATTCCACAAAAGGAGGGCGATAAGAGAAAACTCTTCATCTGGTTTTAATATCCATATTAAATATCCGCTTATTACACCAAAGACAACTAGAATCTGGGGAGGTAAATAAAAGACGCCCAAAAAGAATCCTACCCCTGTTAAAGCTATGAATAGCGGCATCGAAAGGAAGAGCGGAACTATTCCAATCTTACTATTTAGCATGTCCAGAATCCCACTCCTCCCGCATTTTCATATAGTCAATGAAGAGTCTGGGCCATTAATACTTTTGAATATTATGACCTACACGTGCTGAATATGATTGATTTGGGAATTTTGCCACGATTCATGCACTCTCGACACTCTGTGAGAAGAGCGAAAGTTCACCAGAATACGGTTCTGTACCACCCCGTAAGAAACTCGACATAGATTCGGTCGAACAGATCGGCAATACGCTGATCCAGAAGGATGTTCTCGATATTCTTCCCGAGCAGGTGGAAATCTGCGCAGACTTCCACTTGTGGCCATCCTATGTGCGGAATTCGGCTTAATTTGCGAAAGAGGTGATCAGTCAGTACATGCGAAGGCGTTACCGAAGAAGGTACCCACCTCTCGGATAGGCGTCAGAAACAACCTGCTGAATCTAGTGGGTCTATTTTGCAGCATTGATCGAAAAATTTGTACTTTTTCAATGAGACAAATATGATATGTACACTCGTAATCATGCACTTTTATCTGCCCTTGTCGGGATTCCAGTTGCAATGGCTGCTAACGATATAAGTTCCCAGATTTCAGTCTGGGTATAATTGTCCTAATAGGTACGATTATTGATTTAGACCATTTTCTGATTTCACGGTTAAACTCTGGGAGTTGGATACATGTCGTCCAAAGTATCAAAACCCTTATAGACTATTCTTTGATCAAACCACTATTTTCAATCCAGGTGACTTGTTCAGGGATCAGCGGCTATTATCTCATCATTTGATATTTGGGTTTGCTACAGTTACCACATGGGTTCATGTGCGCTCTAATCGCTCGACACGAACACGTGCTGCAAAGTGTATAGAAAGCACACGGCGCCAATCCAAGCGTACAGGAACACGTTGAATAATTGTCCGACGAAGAGGACACAAAGAAGGAATGCAGTTGATGCAGCCAGTGACCGCTGCACGTCTGCCGATTTCACGAACGGTTTGAGATGAATGATGTAGACGGCGCCAACACCGAAAATGAAAAAGAAAAACTCGTAGAGGTCATACAGGTTCGAGACAGGTGTGTCGAAAAATCGGATGCCAGCCAGCACGAGTAGAGAATAAAGGTATCCAACGAACCAAGTTGTATCGAAAAAACGGCGCGCGTATCGGTACACGTCGTCCATATAAAACAGAAGTATAAAAACCAAGGCTGCTTGGCCCACCTGTTCCGAAGACATGTGTCCAGCGGTCAGTTCAAACTCCATTCCGCTGGTTACCCCTGACTCGATTGACGATAACGCGTTCGAAAGAAGCATGAAACCAAGCAAATAGACGAGGAATGCGCTTGGAAGCCACCAGTTGTCGCGGCCTAGCCTGGCCTCGGTACTTGATTCTCTGGTTCGTTTGAACGACTCTCCGATAGACATGGCCCCCAACGCGTAGAAACCGATGATTCCGAGGGTCCAAACGGTTATTCCCTCGGCGTCAAACTGGGAGAAGAAGGCAAGCAAACCGACCGTACCTCCTGACAAGACCACTGTCGGTACAATCCAGAATCTGGGTAACGGTGTGACAGTAATTCTTTTTTTGCCGGTTACGAACCGCTCCTGTTCGTCTCGCCGATAACTGGTCAGGAATGCGGGCATCCTATCTAAAACCCGAAGCCAGAACCAGAGGCCGTACACCGCATAGAGAATGACGGATAAGCTAACGATGATATGTGCATCGGTTGGTACTGTCCCTTCTGACAGTACCTTCCCGAAAGCGAACATCGTCTCGCGCTCAAGTGAGAACGGTGTCACAGCCAACAAAAGCCCAACGAGAACCATGAAGACTGTCATCATCCCTTTCAGTGGTGTCGTAAGGACTGAGCCGAACGTGGTGAACAACGTGTCCAACAAATCGGTCTTAATCCGCGGTCCTTCGGGAAGTAATGCTACTCGCCGGGCGATCATATCGTACGTGGCGACACCGACTACGAGGACCTCGAGTATTGGAAACTGTTGCTCGGCGACGCTTATTGCTAAAATTGTGAAACAGACAAACAGCATTACCATTCCACCGATGAGCAGCGAAATAGCACCCGTATTCGCTCCTGCTGGTGGTTGATCCATAGTGCCGGTATTTGCTATCAGAATCTGGCTGAACATCTGCTGAGGTTCACTCTGGTTGTCTATTGCCTTGGACCACGCGTAAACGATCCCAGTCAACAGTAACCATGTCGTGAGTGATAGAATAACAAGTAATAACAGCGTGTTTGGCGTCGGATCGCGACTCCAAAATAAAAACCCGCTAATCACAATGCCCGTAACAAGAGCCCAGAACGGCGACCACTTTGAACTATCATTTTTGGTAAAATAGTTCGGTGTTTGATATACGACATAGGCATACAGGACAAGTTGAAGAACTCCCATCAGTACGTCGGGTAGCCAGTCCAGCCAAAAGAGCGCCAGCACCACTGGGGCCGAATCCAACAATATCAGTATACCTGCGAGTATGCCGGCAATTGCTGAGGGCCTGACTCGTGTCAATTGTATCCTACTCATATCATAACACGGCGCTTGACGTATGTCGATATCATAATTATCATTTAAATATCTTTTCAAGGTTATACTTACCCTCTTCGCGATTGCGCCCAGACAATTCCCTCGAGGCCGAAACACGCGCTGAAACGCCGATAAAACCGCAATCCCGGGCCGATACGGGCATCAGGCAGGAATAGCGACAGAGACGTATTTCCTAGTCTGTACCTTCGGTTTCCGGGTGGTCGTATCGATTGAACCGGTACTTGCCTGTCCGAATCACCTAGTACCGGCCGTCAAACTCGAGAAGATCCTCGTTGGTGACCGCCTCCGAAAGGAGATCCGGGATCTCCGTATCGGTGATGCCGTGATCAGATGCCAAGTCCATGATTTCCTCGACGGTAGCTCCCGGGTTCTCCGCCACGACCTCCAGGATCTGGTCATATTCCTCCGTCATAGGTTAAGAGATCCGGTATTGGACGATCGATTCTGTGTTACAGGCAGGACAGGTTTCGGTATCTTTGTCGACGGTGGTTCCGCAGCGCCGGCACTCGTACACGACCTCTTCCTGGTTGTCCGGGATAGCAGCCGTTCTACACATATCAGGGATACAGAAATCACTCTGGGTTCACGACGTCACGGCACTCCGGGCACTCAGCGTATACTGCCGGTCCTGTCTCGCTTTCGTACTCGAGAATCACATCGGTCGTTGTGATCTCGGCCTGGCAGAACGGGCATGTACCGAGAGACGGTGGATTTGTCGTGGACACGAGTTGAGGAAGATGAAGTCTGATGAGGGAAGGGAGCACGTGTGACTGTGACAGGGTGCCGTGAGCGCCTCCCTCTACAATCAGTAGCTTGTACACGGATCGGTATATAGGCGAGCCAATCAAAGTGAAACTGAAACGGGCGGAAGCAGGAGGTTATAGATCGGATTTGGAGGAATATCTATTCTGGCGGCCTCGTCAAGTGATCGGACGAGCATGATGATGGAAACTCAGCGACGATAGAAGTTAGTGGCTCTTTGCTGGAAAACGACGTCGTTCATGACGGTGTCACTCGCCGTCTCGACGGTGTTTCAGTTCCCACGGTGGCCGGCCCGGGTGGTTAAGCTGGTACCACGAGCTATCCTTTGCGTCTCGAATATCGCCTGCAGGGACGTCAGCTGCATCGACAAACACGGCACTCAACTCGAGTGCTCGCCAAACCGGAGAACAGTACGCCGTGAGCAACACCGGATGGTAGAAAAATTCGAGTAACACGCCAGCGATGAGCAAGTAATCCTGGCCAAAGGGACCGTGTTCAGGCTGACGAGCCGAACTGGTATCGATTGAGTGTCGAAGAATTTGCGTTCCGCGAGCCCACTTGAGCCGGTCTTCGATTGACTCAGAACCGCTTGCGTTCGAAGGGTAGGTGAAAAACCAGTATTCGTCTTTTCGTGGTGCGTATTGCTCTCGCCAGTCCCGCTCGAACAACGACATCGCATCCCCATCACAGAGAACTTTCGTCAGAGCCCACCTCGATAACGTCCCAGCCCGTGATTGGGCAGAACCGACCAGCCCGGCCAAATGTGGGTCGACCGTACTTCGATTGAGCAGTTCAGCGATGAGAAGCCAATCCTGCTCTGTCAGCTGTGTCAGATCCCCTGCACACCACTCCGGATCAACGTACCAGCGATACGCGCTCTCATCGACATGAGTCGACTCCTCTGTTACAGCTGGGTGGTTCAGCGTGTTCGCAACGTCTTGAAGGCGTGCTCGGAATTCGTCAACGGAGTCGATCTGGTGAAAGACGTTTGTCATGGGAATGGTATCGGATACGTTGGTTTCAGAAGCGATTCGAGGAGATTGTCTGGACGCTGCTAGATCGGATCAACCCCGGAGTTGACAGCGATATCGACTTCGATCTCCTCAGCAGATTTTTCGCCAGTCGCTTCGAGATCGTCCGGTTGGATCCGTAACTCCTCGTCGTCGAGGAAGTCGGTAATAATCGGCACGTGAGCAAGGGAGACAGGGGCGTGGTCGTAGAGCACCGAACTCAACGCCTCGACACACTGTCGCCGGTAGGTAGCCGCAGGTTCGACACTGTAGTACGAGAGTGAGTTGAGGACGGTCTGGGCTTCAGCAGCGGTGTTTATGGTCAGTGTCGCACCAGCACCAAGCGAGTGCGTTTCTCGAAGCCGATTGTGAAGTTGCCGCGCACGGCGGCTCTCATCGGTGTCCGGGTTCAACTCGATGATCTCGTCGCTACGATACTCAGAAAATGCCCTCTCTAAGACGACACTGGCGGAGTCATCGAGTAGTATTGCGAACGGTTCGTCGATCGGTTCAAGGTCTCGAGTCGGTTCGTTCATTGCAGTGGGATCGTCTGGTGGGAGTGGCATGTTCGTGGTCTAGGTGGTACGAGCGCTACTGTGCTGTGTCAGATGACTGGTGCCCATCTCGAATTCGGGAGTGACTGGTCGAGACAGATCCCAGTTCCTCGGGGAGCCGGACAAACGCGCTTCAGTCTGCCGATGCGAATCCGCCGGTGCCAACTGACCCGCTTCCGCCGGTCAGTTCCACCAGCGCTTTTTCGAAGTGGCGCATCTCCACCACAGTCCGAATATCACTCTCGGATTCGAGCGAGTCGGTACTGATCGCCTCCTCGAGCGCGAGTGTGGCTGCGCGGTCACAGATCGCTGCTAACGTACTTCCCGAGGCACCATCTGTCTCTTTCGCAATGGTATCCAGTTCGACATCGTCGGCGAGCGGTTTCTCGTCGGTGTGGATTTCGAGGATCCGCCAGCGGGCAGTGAGATCGGGAAGCCCAACGGTAACCCGCTCACCGAGCCGCTCCTCCCGAAGGATCGCTTCGTCGATCCGGTCAGGACGATTCGTCGCCGCGATGACGGTGATGTCACCGCGTTCAGTCACTCCGTCAAGTTCGGTGAGGAACTGACTCACGACGCGATCGCCAACTGGGCCAGTCGTCCCGCGTTCCGGGACGAGACTGTCGAACTCGTCGAAGAACAGTATCGTCGGTCCCGTTTCACGGGCCGTTTCGAACACCTCTCGGACCGCCGCTTCGGCGTCGCCGACGGCGCCGCCGATCAGCTCCGGCCCATTGACCAGCATGAAGTTCGCGTCGGTTTCGGTGGCGACGGCTTTTGCGAGCATCGTCTTCCCTGTTCCAGGCGGGCCAGCGAGGAGGACACCCGCTCGCGGCGTGATATCCATCGCGTCGAATGAGTCGGCGTACTCAATCGGGAGCACTGCCGCTTCGTGGAGGTGGTGTTTGACATCTTCGAGACCGCCGATATCGTCCCAATTTGTTTCCGGGACGGTAACCCGGTGGTCGACGAGTCCACTCGGCTCGACGGCTTCGAGTGCTGCTTCCATATCTGTGTCCGTCACCTCGCAGTGTTCGAACCAGTCGATGATCTGGTCGCGGTCTCGGTCAGACCACTCCGTATCGAGGAGGTAGTCGATGTCCAGATTTGCATCGGCGAGGTGACGGCTGAATGCTTCCTCTCGTGCTGCATTGACAACGGCCGCAATGTCAGCGCCGGTGTACCCATGTGTGCGGGCAGCGATCGCATCGAGATCGACGTCGTCTGCCAGCGGGACGTCCCTGGTGTGGACGGCGAAGATTTCCTCGCGGCCCTCCTTCGAGGGAGTTCCGACTTCGATGGTCGTGCCGAGTCGCCCCGGCCGGCGCAACGCCGGGTCGATCTGCTCGGCGTTGTTCGTCGATCCGATGACGATGATGTCGTCGTTCTCCTCGAGGCCGTCCATAACGGAGAGGAGCTGGCCGACGACCCGTCGTTCGGTTGTGTCAGTCGGTGAGTCGGTCCGAACTTGGCCGAGGCTGTCGAGTTCATCGAAATAGATGATACTCGGGGCGTTCGTCCGTGCGTCCTCGAATAGGTCCCGAACGCGGCGCTCGGCTTCGCCGTACCACTTGCTCATCACTTCGGGGCCGTTGACCCGGTAGAAGGCGGCATCCGTTTCGTTTGCCAGTGCCTTCGCTAACAGCGTTTTGCCAGTCCCGGGCGGGCCACGCAGAAGGATCCCCAACGACTGGTCGTCACCGAGGACCGACTTGAGTTCGGGGAACGCGAACGGAAGTTCAGTGACTTCCCGGAATTGGTCGATGATATCGTCGAGACCCCCGATGTCATCATATGAGACGTCAGCGATCTCGTCGTTGCTGACACGGAACTCGTTGGTGGCCGCGGTATCCGCCCTGTCGTCGTTACCGGTCGGTTCGTCGCCGTCATCGGTGGTTACACTCGACTGTTCGTCCGAGTTCGAGTCAGATCCGGGTCGGTACTCGGAAACGATCTCGTGGTCGCCACGATTTGTCGAGTACGGGGCTCCGGGACCGTCGTTATGGGTGACGAACTCAAGAGTCGTCGTCGCGGTGATGGAGACAACTGATCCCGGGAAGGTGCCGACGATGTTGGCTACATCGGTGGACCGATCGATAGCGTCGATGTCGACCAAGACCGTTTTCGATGCGAAGACCGGCCGACCGAGCAACGCGTCACGAAGCTCCGTATAGGCGGCCGACGTGTCAGCGAGCGACGGCGGAACGCGGACAGTAACGCGACTGGCTGGCGATGCTGGGATCGGTGTGACATGGACCGTTGCACCGCCCGTGATGCTGAGTGCGTTCCGGTCGGACCGATCGAGTGCGACGATTCCCTCCGGGTCTCCCTCGATTCGCGTCAGACGCAGGAGGAGGTCTCGGTCATCGACCCCGACCGAGACAGCGTCACCGACGGAGCAGCCGAGTTCGGTGTAAATGTCGTCGCTAACGGCGGCGATGCCTTCAGCGTGCAGTTCCGGGTTGAGTTTTGCGACGGTGGCTTGCATGGGTGGACAGTGGAGATCTCGAATTCCGTGGTTCGGACTCAGTACCCCGTCAGCGACTGCTAGCGGTTAGTAGAACCCGTCCCGACCCGAGTCTTCGGCGCTAACCGCGGTATCGTCCGTGTCAGTCGGGTAGTCTTCGAGTGCAGCCAGGATATCGTCGCGACGGACCTCAAGGTCGCCGTCGCTGCCGCCATCGTCGGCGACCCGGCACATTGCGTACCAGCGGAGGGCATGGTCACAGACACCAGTCATGGTGGCTGCGGGGACGCCGTCGTCGAACTGGGCGGCGATCCATTCAGCGGTGACGTCATCGGCGAAGGGATAGTCACCGGCGTGGGAATCGATGATGGCCTGGGCGGTTTCGCTGTCGGGCACCGGGACGTGGATGTGGCGTTCGATCCGCCCTGGCCGCAGCACGGCGTCGTCGAGGACGTGCGGGCGGTTGGTCGCACCGATGACAAGTACGTCACCGGTGTCCTTGAACCCGTCCAGTTCCGCTAGCAACGTATTGATGAAGTCGACCTCGAAGGAGGCGTGAACGTTGTTGCGGTCGGGTGCGAGCGCGTCGATTTCGTCGAAGAAAACGACGCTGGGGGCGTTCTCACGGGCGGACTCGAAGACCTGCCGGATGTTCTTTTCCGTACTCCCGACCAGCGAGTCTTGGAGTTCTGGCCCTTCGACCGAGATGAACGCCCGGTCGTATTCGTTCGCGACAGCCTTCGCCAGCATGGTCTTGCCGTTGCCTGGCGGCCCGTAGAGGAGGACGCCAGCGGTGTCGAGGCCACACTCCTCGTAGGTGTCAGGGAATTGCTGAGGGTACTCGATAGCCGCCTGAAGCTCGGCTTTCACCTCCTCGAGGCCACCGATATCGTCGAAGCTCACGTCGGTGTCCTCGACGAACCGGTCGTTCGACGGCTGTGACGGTTGCAGCCCGAACCTGGACTGGGGTTTGGACTCGGCGGTCACCGACAGGCTTTCGACGAGCGTCTCCGTCCGAACCGTCTCCACATCGGGTGTGACGGCCACGCTCTGGAACGCGTGTTTGGTACCGGTCCGCAGTTCCAGGGCGGACAGTCCGTCAGTGGCCCCACGGAGGGCTTCATCGGTGGTGTCGACGGTCGCGTCGATATCGCCCTTGGCAGCGAACTCCTGGAGATACGTCTCGAGGAGTGCACACGCCCGCTCCGTGTCGGGCTGGCCGACCTCGATAGCGGCTTCGAACGGCATCGAGGCCGAGCTGAACGAGTCAAAGGTCGTCGTCGCGATGACGAGGACCCGGGCATCGGTTTGCTCGATGCGTCCGAATTCGGCTCGGAGCGTACTGAGCAGGTCGTCTCTATGGTACTGGTTGAACTGGTCGAGGACGAGGACACTCGGGGCGGTCGCGATGGCGTCGCGAACGGCCTGGCCTACGATTTCAGTGGCATCCCCAGGTGTGTTCTGGAAATGTTGCAACCACCCGATAGCGAACCCTTCTGCGGCCAGTTCACTACAGATGGCATCGACGAAGAGGGTCTTCCCGTTCCCACTGGGTCCGTGAACGAGCAAGCTGGTGGTCGTGATCCCAGTATCGGCCGCAAGCGGTTCGATAATGTTCCGCGCGAAGGCTTTCGCATCATCGAGTCCGACGACATCCTCCAGCGAGGTTTCCGGGGTCGAATCGAACGTAAGGTCGAGGTCGACGTTAGCGGGCTCGTTATCCACCGTCGTGGGCTCAGGGGTGAAGTATTCGGACATGTATTTGGGCGCTGGCCGCGGTATGGTTTGCGGGCGGTTCGTCGCAGTAGATACTATGTGGGTATACCTACATAATACTTTGGGAAAGCGGGTCTGCGAATACGGCTTTTTAGATTTTCTCTGAACTGCTAGATCAGGACCTTTGTGCGGGCGGGTGAAGATGGTCGGTCAGGTGCGTATTCACTCAACGACATTCGCGCTATAAAAGTAGGGAAGCAGACACAAAAAACCAGTAACCGTTCGGTTAGCTATCAGTAGTAGGTAATACGGTTGCTTTATTCAGAGTTAGGTGTGAAACCCACGGCAAGTATAGGGCGAGCAAGTAACTTATTTTTCCCTCTTGATTGTCCCCGTAGTTACCTCAAAGCCAGATTCTTCAACAATGGATTGGAACCATGCCGGTCCATATTTTTGTCTTCCGGTAAGAGCTAACAGCAATGGAGTCTTTGGTGCTAATGGTGTTGTGGTATATCTCGCCTCCTCTAGGTATGAAGAGACTTCAGATTGAACACTACCCTCAACGATTATGGATTCGATAGCCCTCTTGTCTGAAAATGGGACAGAAAACAGTTCTTCGAACTCCCAGCTATCCTCTGCCCCTCTTGCCCGGCAAAGAATCTCGGATGGGGGAGCCTCAACTCTTGCCACTGAGAGAACAGCAGGATTGATAGCGATTCCATCCGTTTCTTCGGAAAACACACCAAGGCAATTAATGTCCTCAACGAGGTCCAGAATAGCAAGTTCCTCTTTGACTTCGCGCCTGATAATCTGGTCAAACGGGCATATCCCATTTGAATGAGTCGTGTCGTGCGTTGTGTCTAGATAGCCACTCCCGGGGGAATCAATCCAATAGCCGCCTTCGATTGGCTTTCTTCCAAGAAGTACTTCATTTTCAGAGACAATCGCGAGATGGCTAGCGGTGGCATGGAGATGGCGCTGTAAGAATGCCCGCTGTTCAGTTGTCAACTTAATCTCCCTTGCCACGGTTGCGTTACGGAGCGAAAGCCACAAAACGTAATATGTACGGAAAGGTACATGCCCGAACTCCAAAGTGTAGCCACCATCAGCGATACCCGTTAGATTTAGTATGTCACTGTCGTGAAGCCTCGGACGCTTCTCAAGCAGTTGACTCCAGACAATTTTGATTTGTTCATCAAGAGTAGGGGGCACTTCACAGTTGTTTGTTGGGTCAAACTCTCCATGTAATGTCTTCGGATAGATCCCCTCCGGCCCGTAGTCAGCGTACTTTCGGTATCTCTTATCACTCATCGGTGGTTACTTTTATTAAACCAATCATATCTTCGAACCATCTTCGTACCACTCCTGAAAGTCTACCGTTCTCGGATCGTTCCAGACATCGTCGTAGATATCCTCAAGTGTGTCAATGACATTTGGATCTTCCGTCCAGAACTTTGCCGCCTTGGACCCATCATACATTGACGGTAATATCAAAAACCCTGCCTTTGACCCGTCGATGATTGCTGCCCTCAGCCAAGGCGTCGTCTCATAGAGGCGAACCTCCACATTGTTCCATTTCTCTTCACTTAACATCCGGTCGATATAGGCGAATCGCTGGATAAATTGATCCTTCGAAGGATTCGTGTCGATATTTGAGTCGTAAACGGTATCAAATCCGGTATGTCCACCAGTTTGTTGACTCACCGTCAGATCATCGGCGGATGCGGGTTTAACCAAAAGTATACGGTGGGAAACTGTATCGTCGGAAAAGTTATTCTCAGTCCTATTAACATAGTGCATATTAAAGTGTATTCGATCAATAGAATTCACTGCATTATCAGCTGCCGACTGAATTTTCTCCCCAAATTCTTCGGTGTTCTCAATTTGTTCAACCTCCGTTTCCGGACCGAAGACATCATCAACGAGTTCCGGTGCGGACTTTTCGACAGTTTCAGATGTTGATGACTCAAATACGATATCGACGATACCGAACAAGATGGTAACAGCGACAGTAACAACCGTCGCTGCTGCTCCAACAGTCCATTGGAACTCCACGTGAATGAAATATACGAGTAACACAGCGAACGGAACCGCAACTGCCCCCAAGACGACAACCCGTAATGCAGAATTCCTGTCGACCATTCTCTATTCGTCTATCAATCTATATCTAATCGATTCAATTTACATATTCTGGTTCGGCTATCGTCTGCTACTCCAGCCAGAGTGTGCTGTGAAGTTTGTTTTTCTAGTTCACTCGCCACTATGGATTGCGGACTATGCGCCCCTGTATCTCGCACGAGTATCGAAACATCTCTTGCAACTGGCAGAGCCTCCGGTGGTCAGTTCGCACACGTAGTTATCGAACCACTCGATTCGGTTTCAGGAAAGTTTCTGAATAAAGAAGTCGTGCTACGATATACTACTATCCAAAATCATATCGCTAACAACAGTAGCCAGAACGGAATATAGTAGAGTATACAGCCATCTTTTTCGACCCGAAGTGTACCGGTGTCTTGGCAGTCTCGCGGGACGATATCAGTCAGAACAATCCGATACGGAGACCGGAACGCGCCTTCGTCGTGGGCGGGTTGCGCGTTAGTCGGGTCAAACGCTTCAACGGCGGCTGTAGCTTCGGCCGGAGTTTTCACACCCTGATATGCCAGTGAAATCGGAATGGAAAGCGGTTCTGTATCCGACCGGACGACAAAGTCAACGAGACCACTCGAGGTTTCCGCGTACTCAACGTCAGACTTGTAGTTTTCAGAGAGATGGGTGAGTCGCTTGAGATGATCGAAACAGACCTGTTGTGCGACTGCACTCTCGAACTCACGATTCCACCCGGAATCAGACCCGCGCAGTTGTCGTTGAGAGAACATCGCCATATGAAGTGGATCGCGCAAATAGAGTCGCCCCTCTCGATGAGACTGGAGTGAGTAATCATGCGATCGCGAGAGGACGATCGCCTGTTCTAGGTAGTCGAAATAGTCGTCGAGCGTCCGACGATCGATACCCGTATTGTTGGCTAGGTCCGTGTAATTGATCGCGTCGTCGTCTGGGAGCGCCGCAGCGGCACAGAGCTTGAAGAGATTTTCCGGGTTCCGCAGCGAGTGTTGTTCTGCCAGCGATTTGTAGACCAACAGTTGAAGATTTGCACGCGCCTGTTGAGCGCCCTCTTCGTGTGTTTCGGTGACCGGTAACCCTCCTTCGTGGAGATACGCGTTCACGTATTGCTTCAGTTTCGACTTCAGTTCGGTGATGTCTGGCTCGAAGTAGATCTCGTCGAACGCGGTGAGGCTTTGCTGTACCGCTGTTTCAGTTCCACCTTTTAATTGCTTTCTCGCCGTTTGGAGGAGTTCACCGTCTGTTCCGCCGCCTTTGTGGCGCGTCTTGGCGAAGGATCGCACTTTCCCCGTCTTTGTCCGTTCGACCCAATCTGCGAACTTCTCCGGTATAAGTCGAAAGTGGTCGTGATCTCCTTCAAGGACAGTGTGATCGTCGGAGCTCGCCGAAACGATGAGATACGTATTATCGTACAGAACGCGAAGCAGCGGCTCTTTCCACGCCTCAGGGTTGTCGGAGGCAAGCACGTCGATATCGTCGACGATGATCAGGTGTGAGCCCTGTGTGACCTGGGTTTGCTGGTACCACTCGATGACTTCTATGAACTTCTGTATGCGCGCTTCCTGAGGGAGGAGTCGATACTGACTGTCTTCGAGAGGGAGATACAGTATCTGCTCGTTCGCGAGCGCGTTCTCGAGTTCGTAGTCCGTGTCTTGGTCGTCGATCTGGTCAGTGAGTTGTGCATCGGTCGTCGAGAGCGAGACATTGATGAACTTTCGGAGGAGCGTCGTCTTTCCGATCCCGTAAGGGCCAGTAATCGTTCGAGCAACGTTAGTTCGATCGTTTGACTCATCGATCAGTTTTGTCCCGTGAAACGCCTTCACGAGATTGTAGAGATCCGACCGCTCTTCAGCGTCGATCTCTGGAAGACTATCGGCGGCGTTCGACCGCCACCACGGATTTTGCGCCTCGGCTTCGCTGATGAAGTCCAGCGTATCGCTGAACGACCTGGCCAGTTTCGTTGACATTGATGTCTGTTCAAAACGAAACTACATAAATTCTGTGTTCGAGTAGACGGATTATCCTTCTAAAGTGCATCTCCAATTACGGTGTTGTTAGTGATATGTGTTGTATGTCTTGGAGTTTCGATTTCAATTACGATGTATGACTAAGTTCGTTTCACGATGCAGTACCGTTTGGTCGTTGGATCGCCAACGGACTGTTTAATAAGCTGTGGGCTCGGTGAACATCCTTATTATCGCTTGTGGTCACTGTCTTCTTTGCAGGTGCTTTCGCGATCAACGCTGAATCTCGACTGGATCTTTCGCTAATAGATATGCGTCTGGATTTTCTTCTTCATGGACACAAAGCCCTGCTCGAGTAAATATCGCCACCAATCGTGGTGCATGTCCAGCAGGGGCTGGAATGTGACCGTGTTCAAGGCCGTGAGCTGGAAGAACGAATTCACGTTTCATTGGACCGTTTCTTAGGGAGACTACTCCTGGTCAGATGAGCCTGCGATGAGAATTGTCACGTCTCTTCTGCTGACTCGCCGTCTGAGATCTCGGCGTAGGTCATGCAGGTGGGACATCCGTGGACGTTATTCTCATCAACGGCAAAGACACGGACGAAGGCTGAGGTAGCGTGACTTCCACAGTTGGGACATTCAGGCATACTGGTTGGTTACTTTCGATGTTTAGGATTTAGAACGCTTGAGTGTTACGTAGTTTCCCTGTAGTGATCATTAGAGGGTTCGGTCGAGATTGTGGACGATACACGCAAGGGCGAGTTCACGAAACTGCTTCCACCAGCATCGTGAACGGGCGAACGCACCGTATCTTCGCTTAAGCCGAGAGTTCACCGTTTTGCTCTGACTCCGTTGACCGTAGATTTCAGTATCCAACCGAGCATTCCACACTTTCTGAAGTGAGGAAAACTCACGGTGTTTGATGAGTGGACGAACCCCGTTCTTGCGGGCCATCGTCCGAATCTGCTGATCGTCGTACCCTTGTCTCCAAGCAAACTCTGGTTGGAGCTACGGTGCGGTTGATGAGCGATGGTGCGATCTGCGTATCGTGTTTTCGGGTTGTTGTGACGTGAGAGGGTAGATCTCGCCTAACTGATCATTCCCTGCTCACTTAATTACCCGTTCGCTGAGACCGTGATTTTCGACCGTGTGAGCGTTACTACGGTCCGGAGACTTAAAAGGGACCCAGTTAATTGCCTTAGTGGAACGCCGGGTCTATCCTAATGATTTTCGACCCGATTGAGCGTACCTAGATGAGTACTCGAAGTGGGCAAATAGAGGCACCAAACCAGGATCGGCGGATTCGGGATTCTTTATATTACCCCCGTTTCTATTCGTGGAACACGCTCATTCCAATAATGATTGCCTCGTTCTCTTTATTAGTGAATTCAGAAATCACTAAACCGGTATTATTCCACTAGTCAACTAACGGTGAAATCAAGTCGCAGATCCACATTCTGAATACGGGGTACGTCCAAAGAAGGGTCTCGCGTTGAACTGCCCCACTAGCAAATCAATATAAACGAATACCCGTTCTACATATGAAGTTTAAGTAGATCACGTAACGAATAGTTCTCTATGACAAGCAAGCCGAATACTGACACAGAGACTGGTGCAAGAGTTTCGCTTGATATTCCGGCTCAAGACACGAGCCTTTTCAAAAGCCAGGCAGTTCACGATGTGCTCTCCTTTTCATCACGCTATCATGCTGACGAGTTCTCCATCACGGAACTGGCTGACGCGGTAAACTACTCTCGCCCAACGATTACGAAAGCAGTAGACACGTTAGTCGCCAACGATCTCATCACCGATCGGCGGGATGGGAACACACGATTAGCCCAGGTCAACCGGGAACGACTATCTCGCCCCGACGACCCGTTGCTCCAAATCCCCCAGGCCGAGTTTCACACGCCAGTCCGCACTGCTGTCGAACAATTAGTCGAACAACTCGACACCGTCATCGGCATCATCCTATACGGAAGCGTCGCCCGGGGGACTGCTGACCGGCGAAGTGACATCGACCTCTGGGTGCTTGTCGAGGAAGACCGGATGACGAATGAGCGAACCACGAACACAATCCGGCAAGACCTCGAGGACCAAGAATTTGACACTGGTCGCTACGCATACGAAATCGATGTCGAAACCCTGCCAGCCGTCCCGAACTACACCATAGAACTACAGGAGATTCTCAGCGACGGCATCGTGATCCACGATACAGAGAAATTCGAAACAGTTCGAGAGATGGTGTTCCACGGTGATCTCGATGAGTAGCGACTCCGACCCACAGGCTATCATAGACGCGCTTGCAGCGGCTATCGATGCGTTCAACGAAGAGGATACGGCATTCCCACGCGTGAAGACAAGATCGATTCGGATACTGATTGGAAAACGCAGTTGACGAAGGCCTGCCGGTTGCTGGCCGCTATCGAACACATCTCAGGACAGGGATTTTATACAGCAACGATCGAATTGTGCTTCGGGGCAACTGAACGGTCCGTCGAAGCCTACGCGCTAGCCGAAGGCGGGGACGACCTTGATGACTTCCATGACCACACTACATGCTACGACCGCGCAACTGCACTCGGCTTACTCACCGACCCAACAATACAGGAACTCCGGGAAGCTGTATGACACCAACCGCACCGATAGTTACTACGGCGGGAGACGACCCACAGAACGACAAGCAGAAACGATGCAGCAACTCGCCCGAAGCGTCCACGAGTATGTTACCGATCAAATCAGAGAAGGCGGCGTGTGCGTCTGCAACTCGCTCGACTGACAGCCTTGCAGCTCACTGGTTCTCAAGCGCGTCGTAGATTTCCCGATTCGCGTCCCGATCAGCTGTTCAACGGTGGGTAGCTGACAAGCCGCCGAGATCGAACTCAAATATCGATTGTCCACGTCGTTACCGACAAAAAAGGATGATTCGGCGTAACAGATTTGCAAATGTTTTTTATATTGAAACAAGTTTCGGAGTGTGTTATGCCATTCGATGGGTTTCAGGGATTCACAACGTGGGATTCAAAAGAAGATGATTTGTCTGATCCGTGTAACGGGAACAACCTGATAATGGAGTTCAGGCGTGACGATGATGTAGTATTAATATTTGATTCACCCGACCATGGGGTGTACGCAGTGTATCACGATCTCCACTATCTGCATAATGTTTATTACATGGATTCGTTGCAAATCCTCCTCCCACTTGTTCCTTCACTGCTCAATACCGATTGGGAAGTAGCAGAGTATAATGCTGAATTGGTCACCGAACAGTTCGATACTCAATTACCATCCGCTGTAACTGCCTTAGGCGAATGAAAGCAGCCATATCTGTAAACTGCTGCTACAGGTATGACGGGGATCGTGTTTCGATTCTCAGTGGATGAAACGATTCGCTAGAAATCACTGACCAACACAAATATTTCGTTGGCACATCGTTCCAATGACAGCATCCGTAACGGGAATGGGGTCTGGTCAGATTACGGGTTTCGAACACCGTTCAGATAGTGACTATCTCGCCAGAATCAAGCCTGTTAGGCACCATACCTGCGAATATCTGTCCTGATCGGCAATCAGACAGGCGAGAGCAACGACGAGCTAACGCGTGCCAATTACTGAGCGGGCAGACGTTTAAACCGAACTGGGTCATGAACGGTGGTGCGAGATGATCCCCTCATTAGATCACGTCAATCTCGACCAGCCCAACGGAGACTGGTATGAGACGACGACCGCCGAATCAGTTGTACCGACTCACACAATTAACACGCCCGAAAGCGTGTCCGGGATAGAGCAACATCGCGTTCGTGACTCTCGAAGTGATGCGCTCCGATCAACATCAATCTCTGAAGCGCCAATCATTGAGCCGCTAACTGTTGCAGCTGACAGTATCTCCGAGCGTCTCCAAGCGTCTCTGATCGAGGACGACAAAAACCGTATTGAAGCGTGGTGTGAGATGCACGGAATCGAGGATCGTGCTGCCGATAAGCGATTCGAGATTATCGCTCGACAAGCAGTGTTTAGTCTGCTGTTGAAAGCAGCGCTATACGAACAGCGTCACCGGCGCGGTGAATTCCCGACTCTCTCAACAAGGACGCGAGCGGAGCTCCGAACAGCGATCGATAGAATATCAATCCCAGCAGTAGATACATCACTCCTCAATGACGTTGTATGGTTAGCCGACGGAGACGACCTCGCGGCGGTTGTTCAAGAACGACAGCAACTGGTACGGAGCACACAGCCAGCCGAAGATATCGGGAGCCTACACGAGCAACTCGTGATGGACGAAGGTCGCCAAGCGCTTGGCCAGTATCGATCACCGCCTATTGCCGGGACGATCATGCGCCGCTGGGCGGCTGACAATGGTTCCTCCGTGCTCGATATCGGCGTTGGGGCTGGCTCGCTCGGAGCACCGTTCCATCCAGACTGGGAGGTCAATACCGACCCGGGGACGATAATTGGCATCGACCGAAGTCCGCTCGGCGTGGCAATGGCGACAACGGCATTGACACTCTACGGGCAATCACACGTCACCCACCAGACAGACGTATTCGAGCTCACGCCCGAGGATCTCCCAGATACAGTCGATGGGATCGTCTGTAATCCACCATACACGAGCAGTGACCAACTCTCGACCGAATACAAAGAAACACTGTCGAGAGCACTCGCTGATCTCGACATCGAACTCTCCGCGAACGCCCCGTTGTACACGTACGTTCTCGCGTACGCAACTCAGTTCCTAGATGACGGTGACCGGATGGCAGTACTCGTTCCCCGGTCGTGGATGGACGCTACATACGGCAACGCTGTCAAAGAGTTCCTCCTTGATCGGTACCGGATTCATGGCATCCTCGGCACATCCACACAGCGGATCATCCCGCAAGCCGAAGTCGCCACAGTCGTTCTGTTTCTCGAACGGACGACCGACGCTGCATCCCGTGACCGAAATACGGTCACGTTCACACACATCACCGACAGTCTACAGTCGGTCGACGACGACGTCGGAATCCCCCGACTTTGCTCAATCATCAACGGCACGAAGACGCCGCGTGGGAATGCAGCCGAAATTGAGATGTTGAACAGACCACAGCGTGAACTCGACGCGAGCAGTCACTGGGGACGGTATCTCCGCGCCCCTGACGTGTATTTCGACGTGATCGCTCCGAAGCTCTCACTAACACTCGCGGATGTCGCCGCGGTGACCACGGGAATGACGTCGGGATATAACTCGTTCTTCTACCTCGATGCTGCCGACGCCGAAGCAACCGAAATCGAATCTGCCTACTTACAACCGCTTGTGAAATCCCCGACTGACTGCCAGCGATACAGACTCACCCGTTCGGATGCCAGCCATCGAGTCCTCGCAGTCGAAGCTGACAAATCCGCACTCGACGGAACCGGCATCGCAGCATACATCCAACACGGCGAATCCACAGGTATTCCCGAACGACCGTATTTCGAAGGCGACTCCGGGGATGAGTGGTACAAACAAGACTTGAAAACGGCAGCACTTCTTCAGCCATACACGGTCGGTAGCCGACACTTCTGTGCGTACAATTCGGACGGCCTGTGTGTCGATAAGCGACTTGTATGTATCGAACCGTGCACTGACTCACATCAAGAGTTGCTTTTCGCGTTTCTGAATTCGACGATTGGAGTACTTCTCAAGGAGCTGTTCGGTAAATCCGGGCATGGAGGTGGTGCGCTTGACACATCAGTCAGGGACATGCAGCAACTCCCTGTAATTGATCCGGAAGTACTCAGTTGCGAACAACAAGACGCGTTGCGAGCAGCTGCTGAGTCGCTCAAAACGCAGCCGATCAGAGATATCCAAGGCGAACTTGGAGCAAGCAAACCTGAAGACGTAACGATCGATCACGTGACGGGTCCTCGACGCAGAATCGATGAGATACTGATGGGGGATCTTCTTGGACTGTCACCCGCTGAGCAACGAGAAGTCTATCGGACCGTACTTCAACTTGTTACCGACAGGGCGAACAAACCATAAATGATTTTGGCGTTCAAACGTCCGAGATCCCCTCGCAGAATCACAAACCAAAGAACTGATCGACGCCCTCATAACCGAGATCGAGAACGAAGTAGATACCAACAAACCGTTCACACCCCATAACGATTCCTCACCACCTCCACATTCTCACGAAGAAACGCACGATGTAGAACCTGCTCCTGAGGGCAGGGACTCTACGCAGAATTCAACGCCAGGACCATGGGAGACATCAGACCAGTTCACCGTTAAGATCGAGGATTCGAAGAACAAAATAGCAGCAGTGAGCGGCACTGACCAAACGGAAGCAATGGTCAAAGCAACGAACTACCTCATGGAGAACCACGACTTGATAGACGAAGTCACGATCCCATGGATTCCAGGTCGGAAAAAAGCAATACTCAATGACGAACCACACTGGGACAACGCCGACCCGGAATTCAAACGGTGAGTAACGGGTACTACGTCGACACAAAACTCAGCCGCTCTGCGAAACAGCGAGAATTGAGGCGCATGGCAGAGAAAGTTGGGTTGAGTGTACATTTCGACGGCAACTGGTAAGCACGACTTCACTGACCTAAATTCGGAGGCTCTCAACGAGTTCCTGATTCGTTTTGAGTAGAATAGAGACATGTCTTCGAATGAAGATATATAATCTATCGCGCCCTTGATCGAATCAATGCCCTTCATTGCGGTCGATCCCGCTGATAAGCGTCCTCGAATCCCGATCGGCGTCGGTGACGACGAAGAGGTTCAATGCCCAGTCTGTAACGATCCTCTCCGTGTTCGTGAAGGCTCTTCTACTGCTCGGCATTTCTACCACCCGCCAGACCACTCTTGTAGTGGTGAATCCGCTCTCCATCTCCGGATGAAATCGATCGCGGTTGAAAAACTCAAAGACGAGTATCCTAATGCATCGATAGACGTTGAGTTCATCACTGACGACATCCCGCGTCGTGCTGATGTCTTCGTTGAATTCGAGCAGCCACAATTCCCTTTCGGGAAAGGGATCGCTGTTGAGGTACAGTACCGAAACGAACAAAAGAACCTTACAGAAACGACTGCCAGCTACCTCACCGGCGATATCAGTGTGATCTGGCTCTTCGAGGAAAACTATGTCGGTACTCGTCCTGAGTACGAGGATGTCGAACTCCCCGATCCGATCCCAGTCTGGCCGTACGGCATCCCTCACGGTGAGTTGTCGTCACCGGACCCGTCAGCCGGGGGCTATCTGGGTATCACTGAAGCCGATCTCATCGCTGCGCTCCCGAACCACATTGACGACCAAGTTTCGCTGGCTGAATTCCCGAGTGAATCGGATGAGGGTGAAGAGTCCGATGATCTACCGGAGTGGACTCGTGAGAAAGAACTCCACCTCAACCTCTCTTTAGGGTCCCCAGGTGTCCGGGAAGTCTACAAATCATGGTTGGACGGCAAAATACAGAGCAAAGGCAGTGAACACCAAGACGAAATCGAGGAGCGCCGGGAAATATTGGAATTAGAAGACCGATTCACGTATTTCCCTGAACGCTTTAGCAAAGGGTCCGGAGAGACATTTGAATTCAGTATCGGTGTCCGCCACGCTGGCAGTGGTCAGTTCACTGTCCGAAAGTTTGTGGACGGTATAGAACGGGAACTCGTGTTCCCTGTCAGCGACGATGAGATCGACTCGTTCACCGAATTCGTGCTTGAGTTGTGTTATACGTTAGAGTGTACTCGCGGCTCAACGTCGAAAGAGAAAGAAGTGAACCAGCCAATTGAATCCAACCTCAGCACGCTCTCGTACGCAGTTTCCCAAACAGGAACTGAGACAGTTACCGTCAAGCTGAGCAGTACCACAGAAACCATGAATATAGAATTCTTCCCGCAACAGATCCAACCGCTCGTCGATCTCTGTGCTAAAGTCCGACTCTGGTACGACTACTCGGATACCGGTGCTTGAAAAATGTTTCACGCAACCGTGTCGAACCGGTCGCTAATCTACTAACCTCTCATTCTAGCGTGATAGATCGAAAACCGCACTGCGGAGACAGACACACCCAATTCCCGGTTGAGGAGTCCCGGTCAAGTGGACTCTCACACTCCGGGCAGCGTCGCGTTACAGTAGCGGACTCGTCTTGCTGTCGAGAGTTACCGGACGAGGACTCCGGTACCGGAATCACATAACCGATTGCGGTCCAGTCATCACGGCGAAAGATCATTGCTCCCGTCTCGTCGTCACCCCAGGTGAAACACGGAGTTGACTCGACTGGGTAGAACTGATCGAACACGTCGAGAAACTCTTGCCCGCAATAGGTTGCTTTCCTAGAACCAGCGCTTTCGTTCCACGACCAGTGTGAATCTCCGGCCGGAGTTGTAATGGACGCTCCGTCCGGAGTGAGTGTGATCTCCGTCTCAGGATAGTCTGCTTCCCAGTTGAGGAAATCTTCAAACTGCCAGTCATCGATGTCGGCTTCAGCAGTATGTCGGTCGTGGATCGCACGGAGATCAAACTCTGCGATCTCCTGCTGCCGACTCCCGTCACGCTCAGGAATCACAGTCGGTACAGTGCCGCCAAACCCGTTTGCTTCCAGAGTCAATCGGTCACCCTCAAGCGAAACCGACACGCGCTCGGAATCAGTCGAGAGAGTCGCAGACCGGAGCGTTGAGATGTACGATGGGTTCACCGTGACAGCACCGGCGGTCGAACACTCGAACTCCGGGAACGCCTCTGCAGGACAATGAGCGTGCGCTCCC
The DNA here is from genome assembly GCF_000383975.1 of Natronorubrum tibetense GA33. NCBI lineage: Archaea > Methanobacteriati > Methanobacteriota > Halobacteria > Halobacteriales > Natrialbaceae > Natronorubrum > Natronorubrum tibetense. The sequence continues at coordinate 3,282,819 of NZ_KB913017.1, forward strand.
TGGCGATACGTCCCCGACCGGATCCAGACACCATCGTCGTTCACGCCGAGAATCGCAGCCGAGTCCGACAACATCGCGTTCGCTAACACCTTGACATCGATCGGGCAACACTCGATCTCAGCGTCGATCGGCCCGAACCCAACCGGCCAGTCGATGATATCATCTACAGACATGATTCAGTCACGCCGGAGGGACCGATATGGTTCAGTCACGGGCGTAGCACGAACAACTGCAGCATAGCGCGGCCGCTGCGCGGGTGCATTGTACAACATAACATCGGTCCAGTTGAGACAAGCGTCATAAGCATCAGCGCTTTAGTACAGTAGACCACCTTATTTTATATCGATAAGATAACAATAAGTGTTTGATGGGGATACGCGACGGCGAAGTAACTCATACCCGCGGCTACACGGAGGCAGCACTCATCGAGCATCTGCGAGCAGTGAACGACGCGTACCAGCAACTCCCGACGATCACTAATCTCGAAGCATACAACGACGAGTATGACCCGGCAATCACGCCGCACCCCCAGACCTACATTTCACGCTTTGAGAGTTGGACCAGCGCGCTCAAAGCAGCGTTTCCCGATGCCGAGTTATGCCGCGAGCTGTGGCGGGTAGCGAACCACCTTGACCGGCGACCCTACCAAGACGATCTCGACGATCACGGCCGATTCGGGTCACGAGCATACCAGCAACGATTTGAAGCGTGGGAAGCCGCGTTAGAAGCCGCTGAATTCGACCCCTCCGTTCGCATCCCCGAGGACTTCCTCATCGCCGATCTCTGGCGAGTTGCGCGACTCGACGAGACGTGTTCGGAAACCGAGTCCAAGACAGACAAACCAATGTTCTCCGCGATCGACGATTGGTGGTCACTATCAGTAGAGAAACTCCAGCAGCACGGTACGTACTCGTATCAAACCTATATTCGGCGGTTAGGTGGGTGTCGAGGTGGTCTCATCGGAATCCAACAACAAGCCGGATTACGGAACCTGTGAGAATTATCATGACTATGCAAATGAAAGGTGTACAAACGCTTGTTACTTAGGACCTCAGAAAGCTGACTCTTTCTGAGAACGACAGATACTGACGTATTGTTACTCCTTTAACTAATCTTTTAAGATAGTAATTATGTGAAGGAGTTATGGCTCGCGGACAAGATCTACTATTCGCACATCATGGAAGTTCGAACGAAGACAATGCAACCAAGAACCTCTGCTGGCTTCTAAACCACCTTCCATGGGAGATCTCGGCAAGTCTTCTTCGTCCTATCATTGCGGCATTCGAACAAGAGCCATTACTTGATGAGCTCAGTTCGGAAGACATAGAGGTAGTTGCACAAGAGGGTGCAGAAGTTACAAAAACACGAACTGGAATGAAGGTGCTTCTCGGGTTGGGAGCAAGTGGTCACTCGTACTCTGATACTGCTATTAACGAATTTGCTCCCGAGAGCGATAACACTACTAGTGAAAGTATACCTGATCTAACCATTCAACTCGGGGATGAACTTGTTATCGCAATTGAGGCGAAAGATGGCGGATTCGACCATACACAGTTACAAAACCATGCTCGGTGGTTGAACGCTGAGAGATTCCAGACAATCACATGGAGTGATATTGCTGACCGAATTAACTCTATACAGGAGTCCCGATCAGAATCCGACAGAGAACCGAATAGTATTGGTGGTACTTCTCTGCCCTCAAATAGCATCGAATTACTTCTAAACGAGTATAAAAACATACTACATGATCAGTTGATCCCGCAAAGTAGGGTGATCGCAAGTTCAGAGTATACAAACGGGAAAAATTACGTTAAAGCACGTAGAGACGTTGGTTCGAATAAGTTCACTGGTCGAGTCGCAGATGAACCAAAACAATCACTCCCGGTCCCGGTCGCAATATACTTCCGGGCATCAGGAGATGATACCAATGGGCAACGTTTGTTCTTCAGCCGTGAGGAGTGGATCTCTTTGCTGAAATCAATCAGCAATCCCGAGTATCATCGCGGGCTAGCCCAGGGAGACATCAGCAGTATCGTAGCTGATTACGACCAAAGCACTGATGCCGACATATCGATAGCACATATTGAGGACTCAGACGGCAACGAGAAAACGCTATTCTACGGAACTGGGAAAGGTAATAGAACAAATGACCTCCTCTTCATGAATCGGTCAACAGCAGCAGGCAGCAACCTTCAGCAACCCCCAATGTATGGTCCGGATGAATTTGATAAACTCTTCGCCGGTAATGACCAGATGAAGCAGTTGTTCACGAATCCAAAAGCAGTATTCAATGAACTTGAAGAGGATCTCTGACGGTTCTTTCGCCCCAATCAGCTAGGTGAACTTTTCGGTCATACTTTGCCACCACTGATTGGGATCCACACTTCACCTACAGCGCTTCATCCACCTCCAGTAACGCGTCGATTGCTTGCTGAAGATGCTCTCGTAACTCGTTGCTGCCACTGCCATCACTTGCTACCGGGTCTGTACGTTGCTCGTTGACATCAGTGGACTGCACCGTAGACTCTGACTCAGGTGTCCCCCACGTTTCAGTCCGGCCCAGTGACTCGTCTTCTCCCTCAGCAACTGCATCGAGGCGTTGCTGGTCATCACTCTCGTCCGTCGCTACCTCCTCACTCACGTCCTGCTCCGATTGCGTGTCTTGCGATGGTCGGCCACCGCGACCGAACACGTCCAACGGAAAGTCGTACGCGTACGCCCGCTTGGCCTTGTTGAACGTCGTGCGACGCGTGATGCCGAGCACACCCGTCACTGCACTCCGGTCACACCCTCGCTCCAACGCTCGCCGCACCTGCTCGTCTTCCATGCGTTGCAACAACAATTGCGGGTCGTCCGGGATGTGCCCGCGTGCCGATGTCTCGATTTGCTCAGTCAACCCCCACTCACCGGTCTCGACATCTTTATCGACGATTTGCCGGTCACGTGACTCCACACGGTTATCGAGCCCCATCAGCACCCATAAGCGTTCTCGAACTGCGGAGACCGACAAGTCCGCCGTCAGTTCACCCGCGATGTCACCCGTCCGTCCCGGCCCGTCATCTGCGAGGACTTGCAAGATCTCGATGTCTTGCGGTAACAGGACAGTGAGATCCTCCTCAGTAATATCCACTGGGGCATCCTCCGGCTCCGATTGTTGATGGTGCCAACTGTGACACGCCCGGCAGATCAGCGTGAGGTTCTCCATGTCATGCTCGTCCACATCCTCGGGGTTTCGCTCGATGTGATGCGCGTGCAATATCGCTAACCCGCCTTTCTTCGGCCCAACCCGCCCACACAGCTGGCACTTGTGACCGTACTCTGTCAGCACAGCCTCGCGTGTCTCCGGATCAACCGTGTCATTACACGCGTCCGGCTCAAGCACTCTGGTATCCTCATTCGTTGTCGATTCGTCACTCGTTTCGTCGTGAGATCGTCGGTCAGTATCTGCCATTCTTACGTCCTGCATCTGTCGATTATGCACGGTTCCACACCGCTCGATGGCTACCTGCTGGTGTATCGCTTCAATCCGCAGTTCACAACCCAACACGGCTCAACGACCGTTCCTCACCCGTACCTCGTCGAGGTCAACGACTTCAGCTTGAAATCCGATTTCGAACAGTACCGCTCCGCGAGTAACCCTAACTCTCTCGTCCTGAGGACATCCGCCGCGTTATGCAACACGAGCGGCGTGAACTCACCAGCCTCGAACGCCGACACTGCTTCACTACTCTCCGCAAACGAATCCAACTCACCAGCCGACCCACCACACAACGTGTCGTACACGCCGACGAGGTCCCGGCACTCATCCTCACCAACCGTCGTGTTGAACCGCTTTGTCAGGAGTGGGAGCAGATCCGTGTACGGTAACTCATCGAACGGCCACGCAACGTCGGTCCGCGTGAGTCGCGTCCGTAAGAACGGAAGGTCAAACCCGGATCGCCACGTCTCACCATTGAACGCCGCGAGCAACACGTCATCACCAGCCAATCGGTCACTTGAGAACTTCCCGACCGCTTCCAACAACGCCCGCTCAGACGCGTGCGTCGACAGTTGCACGTGACACTCCGTCCGGTCCTGGACGACCTCCGAAACACCCTCGATGTCTCGACCATTAGTCTGAACGAAAATTCGAACACCTAGTGGGAGCGCGAACCCAGCGACCGTCACTTCATCATCTACCGTGAACCCAGTCGTCTCGATATCGAACGCAACCAACGTCAACTCCGACATCACATCTCACCTCCAGCGACTCCCTCAACAGCGCCACGCCCAGGCACGCGATCCACACTCGCTGGCCGCAATCGGAACTCACCGAAGCCGTACTTCGCGTGCGTCCCAACGCGCAACACTCCATTCCGCGCCGTCTCCACCGGCTCACTTCCCGCGTACCCGACCACCTGCCCATGATCGGCCGTCTCGACTCGATATGTCTCACCACCGTCAACGAGCCGTGTTTCCCGTCGCCGCAACCCGTCATCACGCCGCCCATCCGTCACAGGCGTTCCTGTCTCGATCGTCGGCGTTTCCGGACTCGCATCCCACCACCACGGCACCGACTGGTCATCCGCACCGGGACACGCACTCGACAGGACGTACGGCGACACGAGTTCAAGCACGTACGCATCCGCCGCCGCGTCCGTGAGTCGCCCGTAGTCGAGCGCATCGAGATCAACGACCTGTGAGTCCGCCAGCGACAATCGCCCGAACCCGTAGTTGCGCGCCCCGCCAACCCGTATCTCGTCAAGCACGTCTTCAGAGAGTGGCAGAACGTCGTCCGTACCACGATCCGTGTGCAGGTAGCAGTGCACGAACCACTGCACCGACCGCTTCGAATTCCGCTGCTCCGCCGGTCGCCCGAAGAAACACGCCGGCGCGAACGCGACCCGGTCACCATGACGCTCGAGGTCATGCGTGTTATGCGCATCTCGCGGCCGTGACTCCAACAGCCACCGGTGGGCCACGTCCCGGAACACGAACAAATCATCGTACGCATCGACGTCAGGCAGCGACTGCCCAAGCTTCCCGGCGTACCCAGATTGAGAGTGCGCCGCCGGGTACTCACCGTACTCACCCGGAACGAACACGCCGTGACTCACGTGCAACGCCCGTCGCGTCCGCTCGTCAACACGCCGCGCGATCGCGTTGAACAACGCGTTCCCCGTCACGAAATACGGGTGCCCAAGGTACGACCCATCCAACTCGAACAACACCTGCTGAATACCAGTCATTCACACACCCCTCCGTTTCCACTCCACGTTCTGGGCAGCCGTGTTCCACCACTTAGACGACACCCAACACACTCACTCTGCGTCCCACACCCCACTTCAAGTGCTCCTCGACCAGGAACACACCCTGTTTCCAGTGGTCTCCGCACTCCAAACCCAGCACCGGAACGAGCACGCACCCGTCGCAATCGCCGAGTAGAACCACTCGCCGCCACGTAGCAAGGGTTCGAACGGGTTCGTCGGGACGCCACCACGCACCCCGACGATCGCCCTCGCCTACCACACCCAGGGACTCTCTCACTGGCACTCGCAGCGACACGCCCACCACAGCCTGCCACACGAGCAGCCACCGCCCGGCGTGACCGGTGCCCCACCACGAGCACCGCCCACAACCGACCACGCCCCGCATCCCGACCACGACAGCCACACCACCCACCACCGCACCCCCAACCCAACGGCATCACCACCCACCCCCAAGACCATCGCCACGACCCGCACCACTCCGCGGGTCGAAGCGCCGACAATACTCCTCAACGTACTGCAGCGCCGTCGACCACGACCGGATGCGCCGCAGTTGCGCATCCAACACCCGCCAGCGCCGCCCGCCATCCACATCGAACGGGTGCACCAGCAGGCGCGCCCACACGTCAGCAAAGCACCGCGCCGGCCCATCACCAAGCCGCGCCGCCGGGCGATCACCCGGCTCGCTAGTTATGCACAGTTGCATTTCGGGTGTCGAAAGCACCGTCCGGTGTGGCGTCACCGGCCCGTCCGGGTCCTCGACCGTCAGGAACAACTCTTCAAACCCGACGCCTGCACGATAGTTGTCGAGCAGCGCCGCCGCCAGTAGCGTATGGTATTTCAGCGACGTATACGGGTAGTACAGCGACTCGTTGAACAGCGCCGCCACATCGAACGACAGCCACGCCTCGTGCATCGCCACCGGATCCTCAACGCTCACTACATCCCGAACGGCCGCGCCACGACCATCCGCACCCAGCGAGCCTGTCATCACCACGTCGCCGGTCAGCAGCGACACCCGAGACGGAGACGCGTGGGCATCTACCGTCTGCTCAGGCTCCCCGTGTGGACGGCTTAGCAACGCGGCATCTCGATCCGCACCCAACGGCACCGTCTCGTTCACCCGCACGCCAGCAACCCGCTCACGAGCCGCCGCATGCGACCGGCCACGCAGCTTATGCACATCGTGGCGATACACCGCAAGCATCGGATCCACGTCCGTCACAGCCCCACTGTCAGCCGACTCACGACCAGCGCCTGTCGCCGACGAATCAGTCATCGCCACCACCACCACTCCCGTCGGCGTCCGACGCGTCCACATCGTCATCATCACCAGCATCAGCACCATCGCCCACACCAGCCCGGCTCTGTACCGACTGCAGCTCCGACGACACCGGCTGAACCTCATTCAACCCACCCAGATCCATCTCCGGGGCGTCACCGTGCGCTTGCTCCTCAGCAGCATCCGCAGACGCATCCGTCTCGCGCTCCTCGTGTTGTACCGACCGGAGCGACGTCGAGACCGGGTGAACTGCATCAAGATCCTCGTCCTGTTCGCCGTCGTCATCCTCACCGTCAGGCCTGCCCGCCTCGTCATTCGAGTCCGTCATGCCGACTCACCTCCCGACCCATCGCCAGGCATCGGCAAATCACCATCACGAGCAGCCGTCCGCGCTTGCAACGCCCGAACGAACTCTGCACGACACTGCTCACGCCAGACATCGTCTTTCGTGTCCATCCCGCTCGTCGCATCCTGCGCACGATTGTAGACGCGTCGGAGTTCCGAATCAGTATACAGCGGGTTCACCACTTCAGCATCGACGATGCCAGCCCCGAAGTTCCGAGCGCCGCCGAGTTGCATGTCGTACTCAGCGCTGTGGGCATCCAGATAATCAACCGCTTCGACGAGCAGACCCACGTATTCAGGTTTCAACTCACGGAGCGTGAGCCGCCACGTTCCAACTAGGTTCCCGACGACGTCGCGTTCAGCTTTCCGTAGCGGTTGGCCTTCATCCTCAGCATTCCGCGAGCGCACCTGCGTATTCAACTGGCGATAGTGAGCTTCGGCCTCGCCCTTCGTCACATCCACTTGTCTACGGATGGGTGAGAACCGGATTGGGTGGCGAATCACCCTGCCAGCGCGGTCGCCGAAGCCACCGAACAAGTCGTGAATGACACAGCCCGCGTCATCGTCTTCGACGCACGAGCCTTTCTCGTGATAGCCATTATCCAGATCGCGCTCGTACACGTCCGCGAGCATGTAGTCGCCATCGGCGTTGCCCGGATGGCACGCCGTCACGCCCGCCGCCTGGACAACTCGTTCACAGCCATGGCGCAGCCAGCCCGACAACGTGAACGGGGAGATCTGACCGGCAATCTGGTTTTGTGGGTCGTCTGCTTCGTATCGGTCAGCTGAGGCATGGTGTCGATCCGTGACGATCCCATCGCCCGGTGCGAGTAAGTTGATGTCGAGGCCGACGTACAAATCCGGGAACGCCGTCTCGTCGACGGGACGTGGGAGGTCGAAATCGATCTCGAGGTGTGAGGTCTCGAAGGCCTGCGTGTCTTGCCCTCCGTGCATCGTTACTGCACCTCTCCCCGACGGCCGCCGTCAAGAGCGTGTGGAGTAGTGGTTTCGGCCGTTTCGTTATCCTTCGAATCTGGTTCGGGTTTGGATGTGCTATCGAGGTTCGCGTTGTCGGCCCGCACCACCGGCCGCTGCCAGGGTTTGCGCGCCGATTCGCAGTCTGCAGCAACGTATGTGTCGCTACGCGCTATGGGTTTGCGAAACCACGTGCTTCCGGGCAGTGGGTGCACCGTAGTCGCATCTGGTGGGCTCACCGCGCGCGGCTGTGGCGCAAGTAGTACTGGCCACGAGGACTGGGTCACAGGGTCACTGCACGTGCCAATGCGGCCATCCAACACGAGCTCGCGCACGCCGAGCGTAAAGAACTCCGATGGTTCGTGCCGGCAGTCAATGCATTTCACGTGCCCGATCTTGAAGGCCGGTTGTTCGGCCGGCCGGAAGGCGAACACGACGATCGGTGCGCCTTCCCGCAGTTTTTCGCCGCAGACTTCACAAACCGCGGCCCCTTCCCCGAGCGAAATATTATTTATTTGATGTATATCTTCAATTAGATTCTTGTCGCTACCTTCTTGTGCTTGCGTTTTTGATTCTTTCATGGGTTCTTGACCGATGTTTGGAACCCGGCCTGGGTGGTGCAACACCCGGGCATTTTACTGATCAATGCCCAGTAGCCGAGTTCATACCCATTAGTCATACAGCCAATGGTATAAACCTTTGGACGCTCGACTAAAGGATAGTGTCCCAGCAGTCATTAGTGGAATGGACTAAATATCCAGATATGGGAGATCGGGATCGTGACGAAAACAGTGGAAAGTTTACAGAGGAATACCCTCGAGAAGAATTCCTTAAGGCACTTGAGGAACTCGGTGCAACAGGAACGACAGACGTTTCTAGTCACGTGGGATGTGATCGAAGGACAGCATACCTGAAGTTACAAACCCTTGAAAAGAAGGGCGAAGTCAAGAGTCAAAAGGTCGGGAATGCCTTACTATGGGAGTTAGTTGATTGATCTATCGAAGTAATCATCAATCCAATTGAATCAGTAGAAAGATCGAACTCCATCAGTCGGCGTGGTGCCCGCTCTCGCGGCTATTGGGGTCCAGATGACGAACTTGGTGCACTAATACTGGAGAACTCATCTAAAGTCACTTTTGAGATCGCGCCGGCTACCGAGCGAACACATATCTCGCCGGAGTCACTGACAACTCTGACAGCCAAACCTTCCTGCAACCATACTGATCGGATTCTCTTCTAAAAGTTGTGAGTTGCAGTTCCCACAGTAGACTTCGTCGGTTACACCAGCACCGATCGCGTACGGTGCACGGATAGTATCAGTCTGATCACCGTCACTTACAGTAAATTCAATTTCTCCACGCTCGTACGTCACGAGCGTGGACGCAGTGGGATTGGTATTCACCTCTATCGCGTGGCGTCGATAGATTTCCTGCTGTTTCTGAGCGAACCCTCGTTCTTTCTCCTGTAGGTGTTCCTCCAGTTCAGCTTCGAGGTCTTCTTTCTCGGTTTTGAGTTCCTGGCGTTTTTCGAGCGCCTCTACACGTTGTTGCTGTGATTCTGCGCTATCCACGTCCGTAGACAAGGTTTGGAGACGGTTTGAAAGCGAAGTTATCTCATTGCGATGGTCGTTAATTCGCTGTTCCTGTAGCTGCCGGTACTCTTCAAATTCTGAATCAGCAGCACGAGAGGCCGAGTGACGGATTTCGTTGATCTCGTCCTGAACCCCTTCTACAGCGGCTTTCTGTCCCGCAGCGATTGCGTTGGTCACCTTGTTGGAGGCAATCGAAACATCGCTCTCGTCACTCCCTTCAGTTATTTCGTGACGCCAGCCCGATTTTGGGTTGAAAAACTCGTCAACGAGTATCTCTGTAACTCCTGGGAGTTGATCCTTCGACTCGACGTCGATCGTCACGGCTTCTAAGAACTGTGTCTGATACTTGCTAACTGTCTCGACGTCGATTCGGACGAACACGCAGATGGCTGTCCGGTCGTAGTACGGGCTGAACGTCGCGTCCACGACCTTGATGTCACTCTTTACAATCCACGGAGGATACTGATAGTCGCTATCGGTCATCGAGTCCGTCAGAGCAAGCTGCCCGACAGTGGCCATCGCTGCCGCTTCATCGAGCAGCTGTTGCGTGAATTCGCTCTCTGGCGTGAGCAGACAAACAGCGTCCTCTTCGTCCTCTTGTGTTTCGTCGTCTAGAACGATTTCGAACTCGTGGTGGTCGCTGAAATTGATGTCGACGTGGCTGGGCAATTGTACCTGCCATCGGTTTCCGTTTTCGCGGACGGCAGCACCGAGGTCGTTCAAATATTCTCGGGTAAACGCTTCCAATGCGGATTGCGTTACCGCGTGAGTCACGTCAGTCATCGTCTGCCCCCAGATCGAAGCTTTCGAAGACGCCGCTGTTGAATTCCTCTACCTTCTGTGAGAGATCCTGTTGCTCCTCGAGGTCGATAGCCATCGAGTCAAAGTCGTTCTCAAGGTCGATCTCGGAGTCAGCGTTGGTGAGACGTTCGAAGATCTCGTCTTCGAAGCTCTGCCCGGAATCCTCGAGACGAGTAAGAATCGTGCTCAGTTCCCCGACCGTCTGCTGGAAGAGATCGATCTTGTGGTAGAGCCGTTCCAATACGTATTCCTCGATAGTGCCTTTCAGTCCCATGTTGAAGACGTAGACCTTGCGCTTCTGGCCGATCCGGTGAATCCGCCCGATTCGTTGTTCGACCTTCATCGGATTCCACGGTAGGTCGTAGTTCACCATGATATTGCAAAATTGGAGGTTACGACCCTCGTTCATCGCGTCTGTGGACACGAGGACGCCCCCCTCTTCCCGGAACTGGTTCACGATGTCCTCCTTCTCCTGGCTCGAGTGCCCGCCGTGGAACGCGTGAGTCGTGTATCCCTGCTCGTCCAGCACTTGGAGGACCTGTCTCTGGGTCGGCCGGAACTGAGTAAACACGATAACGCGTCCCATATCGACGTTCTCACGGACTTCTTCGACGATATCGAATAGTCGCTCCTGCTTCGTGACCGTGTCAATCGCGTCGATCTTGTCGAGGATGGTTTCGAGTTCGTTCCGGTGAGTCAGCTCGTTCTGTTCGTCGAGCATTTTGAGAATCGTTTGTTCGAGTGCGGCCGGGCTGCTGACGACCTCCTTCTGGAGTAGCATCAACACCAGCTTCTGGCCGCTGTCTTGACTATAGGCGCCACGGACATACTTCGTCACTTCGTCGTAGAGTTCCTGCTCCGCCTCGCTCGGCTCGAAGGTGCGCGTGTCGATGATACGGTCTGTAAAGTCGATGTCCGTGTCCTCACGGCGGTTCCGGATCATTACTTGTCCCAGCCGCTGCTGTAACTCGTTCCGGTTCACCAGTGTCTCCTGATTGCTGTTTACGAAGTATTGATGGAACGTGTCCCGACTGCCGAACAATCCGGGCCGGAGCAAGGAGACGATGTTGTAGAGGTCGGTAAGCTCGTTCTGAATGGGAGTCGCTGTGAGGAAGAACGCGTAATCGTAGGTAAGTTTCTCGATAAGTTCGTAGCGATCGGTCTCCTCGTTTTTTACATAGTGGGCTTCGTCCATGACGAGGACGTCCCAGTCTCGAGCGAGGACCATGGCCCGGTGTCGGTCGCTCTTCGCGGTGTCGATGCTGGCAATGATGCGATTGTGTGCGTCGAATCCCTGGAACTCATCGTCGTAGTTGCAGACGAACTCGAGACCGAACTTCTCGAGGAGTTCCCCTTGCCACTGTTTGGCCAGCTGCGCGGGGGTGAGGATCAGCACCGAATCGTCGGTCTCGCGGTAGTGCATTTCCTTCAGGATCATTCCCACCTCAATCGTCTTTCCGAGGCCGACTTCGTCCGCGAGGAGCGCCTTTCCGTCCATCTCGAAGAGGGCTCGGTGGGCTGCATCGACTTGGTGTTCGAGGAGTTTGACCTCCTCTTCGTCGACGTGCGTGAGCGATCGAAGTTCTGTGTCCGGCTGCCCCGCAAGAAGGCGATTTGCCACGACGGTCTGCCGGTGAAAGGGAAAATCAGAGATTCCCGAGGAATAGGAGTCGACAAGATCGTCCGGGTCATCGTGTGTGACCTCGATGTCGACGAGGTCATCCTTTTCCATAATTCATCGAAACAGGTAGGCCACCAAATAGGTTGTGTAGTGGGATGTGGGGTTCTCTGGGTCTGCTGGTGGGCCTATTAACATTAGTGCTATACCCCTCCTACCTAAATCGGATACTATCACGATGATGTCGACGATATGGACGACCGCGTCTGGAACCACGGGGACCGTTGACGAAACCGTCCCTGTAAAAGAATATTATCAGGGAGCTACCTTCCGTCCTGCCGCAGTTTTGGAAAGCAATCTCAGTGATTACTGTGAGACTAGCCTCTATGTCTTGCTTGATGATGGGGGCTATGCGAGAGGGAATGAACCAAGCACTAATCTCCCGAATCAAACTAACGACCAGAATGAAGTCAAAGCTATGTTTCTTGATTCCCTCGTAGGGTCGGATATCACGGTGATTTTACTACCATCAAGTAAGTTTGATGCGTACGTTACTCCGAACTGGGATCAACTGGTTAACCGTGCTAAACCGGACACAATCTGGTGTATAGGAACGGCGAAGAGTTCTTTGGAGAACATCAACATACAAAAGTTGGAAAATAAAGGGTGCAAAGTCCTTCTCTATGAACGAAGTGGAGTTGCTCCTATTGGTACCGAAATTCGAGATCAATTAATAGAGGAAGTCCGGGTCCGAGTTAGTTAGACGTCATCGAAGGAGGTATTCTCTCCAAGCAGCTTCCGATACGTATCATCTCCCGTTGCTTCGGCGAGGTCCCCACATACTTTTCGTAGCTCGTCATTGATCCCCCACTGTTCAACGTATTCCCTTGACGACCTTCCCTCTTCGAATAGAGAACGTAGGAACTGTGCTTTATCGAGTTCGTTTAAATCACGATCAGGGTTATCCATCTTGCTTCGGATGTATGCCTGTCGCTTTTCATTCTCCCAGGTTCCGAGAGTGAGTTCATTCCCTTCCATTTGGAAGAGCTGCATATCCTTCATCTCGTCAGAAGTCGCATTAGTCCCGCGAGATAGTTTATTGAGATCTGTGTACGTTGGGTTAGGCAATTCTAGTAGATCCAGAAAGACCTCGATTTCGCCATACTCAGTATCTTCTTGAATGATTCCATAAATCTCATCGACTATCTCCTTTGCGGACATTATCTCGCCATCTTGGTGAACCTTCCCATGATGTTTTGAATACTCTGCAAAACATTTCCCCATCTCAATAACACCGATATCGCCAGCAGCGAGCTCTCTGTTCTCCTCTAAACTTTTACGGGCTATGTTTGCTGTCCGTCGGATATTCCGACGTAAGGATCGCCAGGAGGTTGGAGTTCTTTCATCAGTTGGCCTGGCAACGATAACGATATCGAAGGAAACTGTTTCTCCTTTTGTGAATTTATGAAGATCAGAGTTTATCGGGTATGTCGCAGTAACCTCGAAGCCGGTTTCGCAAAGCGCCTCTAGGAGTTCCCCCCATGACTCTGAACTGCTGTGATGATAGGTGAAAGCGACTACTCCCTCGTCTTTCAACGCAGTATTGATCCGAGAGAATGCTTGTTTGAGTTCGGATTCAAAGTCCTCATCTCCCTTTCCTGAGGCAGGGTTAACTACCATACTCTCCGCACGTGGCGTATGTTCAGTTTCAAAACAATCGTATTCATTCTCTAATACTGGCTTTAGCCATACATAGTGAAAGTCGGAGAGTTCGGAGTAGAGGATATTGTTATAGTACGGTGGATCCGTTATTACTGCATCATATTCATCCTCGGCATCGATGAGACGCATATCGCCTTGTTTGACGACCGAGTTTTGGCCAATCGGTTGTCTGAACTCATCGGTCTCATGCGTATCTTCGTTTTCCACATAGCGTTCAGTAGGAGAGTTAGCATATTCTACGCCTCGTAGGACCATCTCCCAGGTTTTTCGAAAGGTAATCATTCCATATTCGGTACCCCATGGATTGTTCTCGGCAGGACTTGTTGGCGGTTCATATGAATTTGTTCGCCACAAGTCCGCTATTTTTGATGCACTAGCCTGATACCCGACCATCATCGAGTTGCAGCGTAGAGTTTCGCTGAACGCCAGTAACAGGAACTCCTTCGCATTATCATTGTCTATATAATCAATGGATTTTGATATTTTTGAGAGTGATAAAAGTTGACGAGAGTTGAACATATCTGACCAGTTTTCCACCCCATGACGTGGAAGATTCCCATTACCTGGCATCGTTCCTTCAAAGTGATTTGCGTCTGTTTTCCAGCCTGGTCGAATTGGCTTATCAGGGATATATTCCCGCAGTTCACTAGATGAATTCCATTCTTGTTCTGCTTTCTCGTAGAGCTGCTTGTCCGCAGGTGTAGCAGGTTTGTAGCCCTTTGTTTGACTCCGTTGTGCCCCATTTTCGTCGCAATGAGTGCAGTAATACTCTACTGCAAATAGTCGACTATCAAATCCATCTCTTTCTTGTATTCGTTCAGTGACGGAGTAGCGTTGGCCACAGTCTGAGCAGATGTAGTCACCATAGTCCACAGTCCCTTCTTGGGGGATGAACTCATGGTCACATTCACTACAGCTGCATTCCTCACGCCAATCGTCAACCAAGATCACTGATTCGCAATTGGGGCAAAGAACGTTGTCCTTGTCGTCATTCTCATATCTTCCCTTCGCTATCCGGTAGTCCTTGAATAGTGGAACCGTGTTTCCGCAAGAGGTGCAGTCAAGTTCCTTCACCCAGAAGTTGTACATCACATCGGCTTTGTGATCTCCGTGAGGACACTGGGTCTGATAGTACTGGAATATCTCATCCTTGACGTCAGACTTCACCTGCTCGAATGCTTCTTCAAGCTCTTCAATTTCAGTACTGCCTGCTTCCATCTGCTTCTTTGTAACGAACCATGCCACCGGATTGAGGTCCCAACCTTCTGATTCCACACCAAATCGTGAAGCTTCAACAAGTGATGTACCTCCACCCATGAACGGATCAAGGACTTTCAGATCATTCACCCGGATATCCTTCGGATATAAGTCCCAAAGCGATTCTGGGTCATCCATATCGACCTCTTGAATTTTCTGTACGAGGTCCTCACGACTGTTTCCACTCCCTCCAAGAGTTTGGTTCTGTCCGGGTTCGTAAATCTCGAAATCCTCTATATCCATATTTTCATTAAGGAGTGTATAGAGCGAAATAGCACGGAAGAGACAGCCCGGTCTTCTTGCCCACCACTTGTGCATCGTGTAGATAGGGCGATACCATTGTTTCGCGCGGCTCTCCTTTGCAGCAATCTCGTTAACCCGTTCTATGGGAAATCCCCGTTCAATTGGAAGTTCTGACCGGTCACCGGATTGGCGATTTTCCTGCTCCTGAGACATTGTAGATGTGTACCCGAAAACAAGTGAGGGATATAAATGTACTCGACATCGGCGGGGCAGACTCGAGGTGCGAACGAAGTATTTGCTTTGTAGAAGAAAGTGATTTCCATCCGTAAACGCATGGCTCACTCGAACTCGAGAAAAACTACATTCTATCGACTATCCAGAAGTTCTCCAAAAATCTAGTAAGGAGCTGGTCGAGGCGGAGTTCAAAGAGAGGCAAACATCCGATTAGCTACGTGTCTTCTTGATCGCCTCTAGTTATCTCTGCTACGATAGCCGGAGATACGTCCAGAGTGGGACCTGGATGATCGGCTTTGGGCCGTCGGTATTGACGGTGATTCCATCGTCCAGTGCTGACCTTGCAGTTGTGAGCACCACCCCGAATGCTGGTTCCGCGTCAAACGTAGCCTTCTGGTCATCACTGAGCTCACCTCCGTACTTGCCTTGCTCTACGTATGCCTGTCTCTGCTTGGTGAAGGTGCCCGTCACAGGGCTGTACATCTGCTCATCGACTCTGTCTCGATCGCTCTCGCAAGCATCGCTCTCGAGTAACTCCTGTAACGCATCGAAATCAGGCGTATCTCGACTCATCTGGAGTTCTTCCAGGGGCCGATTGTAAGACCACAGTATCGGAACGGGAGTACCGTTTATCTTGGGTACGAAGTCGACTGTGCCCTTTGATCCCACCCAGAACTTGACTACACCGCGCTTCGGATCGTGTGGATGATTGAGTTCGTTCGACAGCCGGATCGTGTGATCGAACGCGACCGCCTTCGCCAGTGCCTCGTCTAGTCCGGGCTTACGCCGGAGCAAGTCATTGAGATCGTTCCGACAGAACGCGTTCGTGATTCCTGGATCCCGCAGGTAAAATCGGATTTTCCGCGGTCGCTGATTGTCGTACTCTTGTGCTGCAGATAGCAGGTGGAGTCGTGAAAGGGCGCTGAGATACTTATCTCGGAGGGTTCGGCGATCGACATCGAGAACGTCGGTTAGCTCGTTGAAGCGAATATCCCTGGTCGGGTGTTCGTGAGCGGTAAGGGCACAAAACCGCTCCAAGTCGAGCGTGTCCTTTACCCCTCCAAGATCCGTCGTAGCATGAAGGGGGTCGTTTCTGAAGTCCGTGAGTAGCTCTCGCGGATGGGATTCGAAATCGACATCGTCTCGTCCACGGATTATGTCGACAAACTGCTCCGCGTCAATCGAGATGTCGTCTCCGGCGATCCGGAGCGTCAGCATTCCCCCGCTCGTGCAGTAATTCGCGATCTCTCGTCGGACCGTCGATGGTTCAGTAATTGCGTCGCCACTCTGTGCTTCAATCCCGGATACGAATCGGTCAGCGTCTCTCTTCTCGACAGCCTCATGTAACGCCTCTCGAAATTTGCTTTCATCGAACCGCTCGGTCGGTGGCGTGACTTTGATATTCCGGTATTGCACCTCGAGGAAATCCGAGAAGCCAATGCGGTAGACACACGTTGTTTTATAACAGCTCACCGATATTCTCCAATCAATGAGTAGCCGGAAGCCGAGTTTCCAGAACTACGACCGAGACGAGGCCGAGGAGTACAGTGGCTTCCTCCTCAGCAACGCCGCCACCGCGAAGGACTTCATCACCCGGACGACCGATCCGGACGCGATCCGCTACTTGGTCGAGGAACACACCATCGACCTCGACGTTCCCGGAGCCGGTATCCAGCTCAAGGAGGCCGTCCTCACCTCGGAGACAGCACCGCTCGATGTGAAACAGACGGTTGCACAGCGCAACGCAGATCTCGGTGACATGCTCGTGCCGGAGACCGTCGAGCGAAATGCCCGCACCGCGCTTGCGGTTGGCAAGCCTATCGTGCTCTACGGTCCGACCGGGACAGGCAAGACCTACTTTGCGAAGCAGCTCGCGTTGGCGACCTGCGTCGACTACGAGGTCTACACCGCGACGCCGACGTGGACCCCAGCAGACATCACCGGCAGCATTCAGCCCGAGACTCACGACGGCGATATTACCTACCATCGTCGCGCTGGCTGCGTCTCACAGGGCATTCAGCAGGCCGAGCGATACGGCGACAATTACGCCGTTATCATCGATGAAATCACCCGTGCGGACATCTCACAGGTGTTCGGTCCGCTGTACACCGCTATAGAAGATCAAGACCAGGTGATCTTCCGCGATGATGAGGGCAATGGGCTGACGCTGAACGACAATCTGAAGCTGATCTGCACGATGAACATGTCCGACCGGACGGTAAACGAACTGGACAATGCCATCACTCGTCGATTCGCCATGATCGAGTTGAGCCGCTACGACAGGGACGCCAGAGCGGAGCTGTTCGACGATTGGATCGGCGAACTGGATCCTGGTCCAGACCGCAACATCGACACCGACGAGCTGAAAGACTTGTTTGAGAACCATCACCGCGGCATCAACAACGGGACGACAACGAACAGCGAGGGTGGTATCATGGAGTTCGGTCCGATGCACTACGTCGACGTGACGAAGTTCCTGAAACACGCCTGTAAACCGAGCGGGCCGTATGCAGGGGAGGCGGTCATGGCGGTCGGGCAGGCCTTTGCGACCTACGTTGCACCACGACTCCTGAATACGGCATCACTCCCGCAAATAAACCGTATCGCAAGTCATTACGAGACTCTGGACGATCAGTATCGGTTTGATATGAGCGCCCCCGCCGATTTAGCGCGCCGACAGGCTGCCGCCGAGGAACGCGAGATGGGCGTCAGCGCATATGAGTAGGTCAGTACGGTGCGAGTACGGCACCTCCCTGTGCAGCGTCCAAGAGAATGGAAAGCTGGTTGTCGAAGGCTGTGACCCACAACAGGTCACGGAAGAACTCCGTGCGGCAAACTTCGTACGGGAAGGAAGTCAGTTCGTCAAGCGACGCACGCGACTGCGCCGTGGACGGTCCAATGCTGACGAGGAGGGGAATGGACTCCAAGTCCTCACCGCTCGAATCGTTGAGGACACGATCCACGTAGAGCCCTCGGATGTCGTCGGTGTGGTTCGTCTACTGCCGGGAATGAGCGTTCAGATAGAACCGAAGGTCGACTGGGACGATGTCGTTCGAATGCTGTTGACCGTCTACGAAATCGAGCGAACCCAATCCCCCTACGGAATCCCGCTCGATGAGATGACGGCTGGGGGCATTGACGCGTCTAGAATCATCGCGATCTTCGCGATCAACTATGTTCAGGGCCTGCGAACGATCAACAGGAAGGGGTTTATCCGGAACCTCGAAATCCATCGGCGGACCGGGTTCGATGGAATCGGTTCGATCGACATGTCACAGACGCTGCTGAACCAGGCCAGCGGAAACCCGGAGCCGACCTGGGTTGAAACGCAGGCCGAGTACAGCAATCTCGTTAACGAGACGATTCATATGGCTGGAAAGCTACTGCTCCGGTTGCTCCAACAGACTCCTCACGAGCAAGCACATCCCCAACAGAACGCACTATTCTCGATAGTGTATGCAGAGGTCCAGCAAATGGAGGAACTCGGAGTCCAGAGTTCGCAAAAGCGGCTCGGTGCGTATCGGCAGGTATTGTTATCCAATCTCCCGCGACAGCGTCACTACTATCGACGAGCACTTCATACTTCCCGGTCGGTTCTCGCCTCGACACTCCTCGGACAGGCCGGGAGCGGCCCGGAGGAGCTGCTCGTGGACTACGCGCTCAGCATGAACTCGTTGTTCGAGGACTATACACAACGGGTGCTGTCTCGAACGCTCGGATCACTCGAGAATATCGACCACCTCAACGAACTTGAGACGGTCGAATGTGAGGCGGAGCCTCCCATCTATCCGTTCGATGGGAACACCGATGCGACATACTATCCGGACCATCTGCTCACGGACGATGAGGAGACACTCGCCGTCTTGGACTCGAAATACTATCGTGAAGGAAAGAATCCAGCCCACGAGTCCGGGTCCCGATCTCGGATGTTCTCCTATGCGTACCTGACTGCTACAGAACGAATGGCGTTTCTCTGTCCGCTCTACCATCGTACGTCACTCGACGTGAACCGCGCCGGTGCCACGGTGGATATCGTCTCTCCTGACGGGGAATTTACCTGTGAGTCGTACGAGTCGATCATCCGGGAGTATCTTCTTGACGTGTTAACCGAGTCATATCCGGAGCTAAAGGCATTCAACGCCGTCAACGGGGGAATGCTCTGCCTTGATAATGTTACGACCGAAGATCTTCCACTGATCGAGGACGTGAATGGACCGTTCAGTATTGCGAACCCGTCGTCCTTCGCAAACAAGATCATCTCCGCGATCACCTTCTCGACAAGGGGGCCCAACAAACTCGATCTCGAGAACGGGGGGCAATGGACGAAGTCCCGAATCAAGGAAATCTGTGCCAAACAGAACGACGAGGGTCGTCCTAAATACCCCCCAGACCGGACGACGTGTATTCCGGTCTACGATCCCGATGAGAATGAAGCCCATGGGACGATCACGCTCTTTTTCATCCGACAGGAGGAGGACAGTACTAGAACCATGGAAACAGAAACACGCCCGCTGCTGTGACCTCACTAGACCCTGAACGGTGTGGCCAACCATCCATCTCGCCGTTGTTTGATTTGGCGACCGAAGATCGGTTCAAGCGCATGGAACTCGTCATCAACCTGTAGCTCAAAACTATCACCAACGCTCTGGAACCTCCCCCCAACAGCGAACTGAATCGATGGGAGAGGGTGCTGGTTATTCAGATAGTCCATTTCGGAGCGCATGACCGAGACAAGCCGTTCGCAAAGTTCGTCGTCTTCCGAGAGCGCCTCTTCGAGTCCGACGACACAAACTTCCTTCGGGAGCGTACGCCCCTCCAACTGACGGATGAACTCGTCAAGCGGAAGTTGATAATCGGCGGTGGCACGGCTCTCCCGGTTCACGATATTATACATCCCCGCCACTGCGTCGATATCGCTCATTGTTCCCTCCGAATGAGCTTAATGTCGTGAATCGTCTTAATCATGAAAGAGCCCTCGATAGCCGTCATCGTTAGTAAGCCTTGCCAGCTCTGCCGCTAATTCGACAAGCTCGCTGGTTGTTTCCGTTTCCCGTTGATCGCGGAGTTCTCCGGGAGATTCCGATTTCTGACGGAGCAGATGTACCCGGTCGAGTGGCGTCAACTCTGACTCCGCCGTTGATGTGAGATATGTCCGTCGGGACTCGTCGGCCCAGCTAGCGATTCCAAACGTGTCACCGGCCGTAACGAGCCCTTTCCGGCGTAGGTCATCGGGAGAAACGTTGGTGCTATAACAGAGTCGTTGGAGATCACGATGTGATGGCGCTTCCATCTCGAGGAGGCTGAGATAGATTTCATCAGGCGTGACCTCTCCCGAGACAAGTTTCTGGAATTTAGCTACCACTTCGACTGGGTCCATTGTATCTCCCCCGCGGTGGACTTGACCGTGGTGCTGAGAGTACACCCGGAGACATCGTCCCAGTTCAATGATAGAGATCTCCCCCTCGGAGGGGGACTGGTCACTGTCCTCAATCTGGTCTCGTGCACGCCCGGCGGAGCGATGTGCTTTCCGGCGGAGTGCTGACCAACTGATCGGTTCTCTTCCCTGAGAATTTGTGGGGCGTGCAACGACGATAACGGTAACATTCGGTTTATTATCACCGAAGAGCTCACTCGCGTTGGCAGCGATTGGGTACATCGCTGTCAGTTCGAAATCCTCCGAGCAAAGCGCGTCGACGAGGCCACCCCACGCATCAGCGTCGCCATTGCGATAGGTGAACACCAGAATCCCGTCGTCCGCAAGTACTTCTTGTATTCTCCCGAACGCGGTTCCGAGTTCATACTCGAATGTTGCCTCATCCTTTTCTGTCGCGGGATTAGAAATGATACTGTTCGAACGCGGCGTCGTTTCCGGCTCGAAACAATCGTATGAATCGGACAGGAGGATCCGCTGCCAGACGTAGAAAAAGTCGGATACTTCTGAGTATACGACGTTGTCATAGTACGGCGGATCAGTGATGACGGCGTCGTATTCTTCCTCCAGTGAAACCTCACGCATATCTCCCTGGTGGAGTGTGTACTCACCACCGATCAGCTCCTCAAACGATTCCGTTTCGTGGAGTTCCTCGTTCTCGAGATATCGCTCAGTCGGATCGTGGGCGAAATCGACTGCGTCCAGTATTTTCTGCCAAGTCGTGGTGAACGTTCCTCTCCCGGCTCTCGTGCCCCAGACGTTGTTTTCCGCGTAGCTCGTCCGTGGCGTGTAGGAGTTCCGACCGAGTGCGCCCTCGATCTTGCTCCCAGCACTGTTGTACCGTGAGAAGTTGTTCTGGAATAGCAAGGAATCACTGAAAGCTAACAGCAGGAACTCTTGAACATCGGGATCGTCGATTTTGTCGATCGACCGGAGGAGTGTCGATAGACTGTAAAGCTGTCTGCCATTGAACATGTCCTGCCACGTCTCGTACCCATGCTGGAAGATATCGTTCCCACTGATCGAGGAAGCCGCTGTGATTGCACCCTCCGGAATCTCTCCATCTGGTGCATAATCCGACAGATTATCGTTCTGCTCCCACTGCTTAGCAGCGTCTTCGTAGCGTTTGATATCTCCCTCGCTTGGGGACTTGTATCCCTTGTACGTCGATCGTTCTTCCCCCTCGTCCTCACAATCCGTGCAGTAGTACTCTATCGCGTACAGCTCCTCCCCGTAGGACTGGCCCTCCGAAATCGCGTCAACAATTGGGTATTTGAGCCCGCACGAGGGGCATCCGTACATTCCACCCTGGGAAACCGGTCCGTTCGCCGGAGCGAACTCATGTCCACAGTCTGAACAGACGGATTCTGTCGAGATATCGTCCGTCAAGAAAATCTCACTACAGTCCGGACAGACTACATGATCGCGGTCGCTATCCTCGTATCGGCCTTTTGCGACACGGTAGTCTTTGAACAGCAGTATCGTCTCGTCACAAGAAACGCAATCAAGGGAACGAACCCATAGTGCGTACACGACGTCGGCTACGTGGTCACTGTCATGTGGACAGTCCGTCTGGTACAGTTCAGCAAGCTCGTCCGAAATATCTGCTTCGACTTGCTCGAAGGCGTTCTCTAAGTCATCTCTTTCGACTTCAGCCGCCTCGAACTCTTTTTTTGTCACGAACCACGCAACCGGGTTCAGATCAATTCCCGTCACCGATGCTCCGAAGCGGCTGGCTTCCAAGAGGCTTGTTCCCCCACCCATGAACGGATCGAGGACACTGATGTCCGCTACCTGTACATCTTGTTGATATAGCTCCCAAAGCTCACTTGGGTTTCCCAGATCCACACTGTCAATTAACGCTCCGATATCAGGTTCGTCATCTTCGTTCCCGTTCGTAAACTGCGACAGAGATGCATCGTCTCCGCTTCCCGGATGATCACGTACACTGACGCGAGCGGGATCGTCAAGCAGCGTGTAGAGAGAGATCGCTCTGAAAACGCTTCCCAGTTGGCGAGCCCACCATTTGTGCATCGTCGTCAGGGGACGGTAGTGGAGTTTCGCTCTGCCCTCTCGCTCGGCCAAGGCACTTACCTCTGAAATGGGGAACCCCCTCTCTATCGGTCGCCGGTCGGGCTCTTCGGCTGGGTCAGGCATATCGAATCGTATTTTCGAGATGGTATTTGAACCTTCGTCTCATTCGAACTCGAGAGTGATATCGATGGTCGTCGCACTTTCCGGGATCTGTTCCAGGATGTCGGCGACCGTATCGTGGGACTGGCCGACTTGCAGTTGCAGTTCTGCGTGGGTCTTCTCAAATGTCGCCGCGTCGCCGAAGCCAAGAGGTGCCGCACCCTCTCCTTGACAGGTGATCGAAATCACCCCGTAGCTAATCGTACCTGCCTCGTGGGACTGTTGCCAATCCGATCGGAGATCGGATGCACTGTCACCCTGATATTCGAACTTCCAAGTATCGTCCTTCGGAACACGGAAGCCTGCACCGGGGAACCAGTCCGAAGGATCGGTCGATCCCATCGTCCCGAGTTCGTATTCCGGGTCGTCTCCACCGAGATGTGCCAACAAGAAGTGTCTTACTTCATCTTCAGTTGCCTCAGGGGCACAGTTCGTCTGAACGTCACCGATACTAAATGTGGCTTCGTCGTCGAGATCGCCGATGTATTCGAGTATCCGCTCGCCAGTGTTGTCGTCGACCATCGGAACGAGAGTAACTGAAAGGGGGTCCCGATTGCCCAGCGAATTGACGTAGTCGCCGCCGGTGTTGACCCGATGGCCATCCGAAATCAGGCCACTCACCGCTCCTCGGAACGCTGACTCCGTCTCGTCATCGGATAAGAACACTTCGGAGTCGTTTCGGATCGCAGTCAGGACTTGACCAGTTTTCGCCTCGCCTGCTGCATCAATCGCAGCTTCGATACGAGAACGAACCTCAGTTACACCGATTCGATTAGTATCGGAAACATCTCGAAGTGTTGCATCCGAGCGAGCCTTGGTGATGATTTCGCTCCCACTAACCAGTACGTACTGGTCCTGAGCTGCCAGCCGTCCCACAGCCATCATAATATTGTCTTGCGGATCACTGCCCTCAATCCAGACGTCCGTTCGTTTCAGAACCTCGAGTTCGAACGCTCCCACCTCAACTTCTGCAGTGCCACCACTGAATTTCCGCCGCAGCTCGTTCTCGATATCGTCGACAGTCCATCGCTCAACATCGTCTTGTAACACCAGGACTGTATCAGGACTCAGGTTCTGCAACTCGTCGGTGAACCCGGTATTGTCATGTGCAAGGACAGGTTTGTCTTCAAGTCCATCCTCCACCGCGTTGACGACCGCTTGTTTGCTCCCGGGAATCGGGTACGTCGGATCCATCAGGAACTGTTCGTAGATATCGTCTATCGTCGCTTCACCGCGACGATCTAGTCGGTTTTGAACCAGGTCCCAGACATGCCGTTGAAGATCAAACGGGTCCGCCTCGGTGGCCGCGGCAATGTTGCTCGCACTCAGTTCGTCCTCCGCGGAGACGAAGTTCCCGAGCGTCATTTCCGCGGCGTAGTCGAACTCATTCAGCAGGTCGTCACCGTCGATGACCTCGCCGTACGCACTGCTCAAGCGTTCTTCGAGGTCTTCGGTGTACTCCTCGTGGAGCTCCTCGATACCCTGGATAATCTCGTCGCTCAGATTCGGATCGTCTTTTCTGATCTCCGCACCGATTACTTCCTTCGCTTTGCCGAGGAACTTCTCCTGCTGGTCGGTTGTGGAAATGCGTTTGTCGTTTTTGGGTTGAACGAATACTAGGGTGTTTCGCCACTGTCTGCCGGCCGGCTGGTTTTTAATGATTTCAGCCACGTCCGACCCACTCCACGGACCGTTCTTCACGACGACCTTGATATTCTGGCTATCGGGAACACTCTCGAGTTCGCCTTCGGCATTGAATCCAACAGGGTACGATCCTGCGCCAAAGATAGAGTTGACCGTCTCCCCGAGAAGCTCCATTGCGTCGGAATCGTCCACATCTCTGGCCGCGTTCTTCACCAGCGATCGCGGGTTCTCGTCTTCTCGAATAACGAATTGGTCATCGTTACGCCAGAGGTGGTACACCTCCCCTTGGAGGCGCTCCAGATCGACAATAATATCGTTTACTCGGTCGCCGGCGTGGTAGGTCCCGAGAATGATGTCCGATGTCGTCGCCCCCTCGGCGAGCCCTGGCGTGAGCGAGTAGATGAGAACGGTACTGAGGATCGGGCGTCCGAATGGGATGTCCGTATCGGCCAGTCGGTCCACGATGTCGTCGTAACACCGGTCTGGCCGCGCGTGTTCGACGTTGATACGGGTGAGTTCGTCGTTGTAGTCGACCGCGTCGACCGTCCCGTGAGTGACGAGGTCCGTCTCCTGGTAGCTGTCTACGAGGATCTTCGCGAACAGGTACAGCATCCCTCGGGTCGCACCGGATTCTGTCTCCGCGAAGTAACGCGTCTTCAGCGAGTCGATCAGCTCCGGGTGGAACGGATAGGTATCCTCCATATCTCCCCGAAGCCCGTCCGGTAGGTCAACGTAGTCTGTCCCGTCGTACGCTTGAATGTACTCGTCGACGAGCGATTCGACGGCAGCCATATCCACCGACCCCGGTTCGACGAGGCGGTGACGCAGCACGTCCCTGATGTCCACCTGATTGGACATGTTCACCTCGACGCGGGTTTGCCGCGAGAGAATGTCGTGGACATCCGATCCCTCTCGTAGCACGGAGACGATGGCGAAGAGGTTCGTCCGTGAGGTGGTCTCTAATAGTGCTTGGAGGAACCCCTTGTTGGCGCTTAGACGGCGGCCATCGAGCGTTCCAAACCAATCCTCGAGTTCGTCCATAAAGAAGGCGACTGTCCGATCGCCAACCGCGTCCTCGATTACGTCGATGGTCGGGTACCCACCCTCTTCGTCGTAATCCTCTTCGCTGATCTCGTAGTCGAGTGCATCGAACAGCGGTTCCCAGAGGTAGTCGTACTGCTCCTTCTGGAGCGAGACGACGACGGGGAGGCCATCTCGCGGGAGTGTCCCGTTGAAATCGTCGATTCGGCCGTTGGCCCACTCCTCGACGACTTCCGGAGAGTCGAAACAGTGGTACATCGCCACCATCTGATGGGACTTCCCCGTCCCGTATGGGCCGTACATTTCGTGGATGCGAGTGTTGTCCTCGCCAGAAAATGTGTCGCGGAGCCGTTTCAGGGAGTCTTCTAGCCCCCCAGTCAGCAATGTCCGCTGGAAGAATCGTTCGGGGTCCGCCTCCAGCGAGTCTTCGTTGTCCTCGACGTCGTACAGCCGGATCTGCCCTTTTATTAATCCGTCTCCCTCGGTGAGTTCCTTGCTGAGCGTGAGCACGTCGTCAATGCTCGTGTCCACCGATCGTTCCATACTCATGTTATTTCGATTCGTTAGCAGGGACGATAATGAAGGTACGCATCTTGGATCCGTTCGCGTCACGTGGTTTTTTCGCGAGACGACCGAAAGCTGTGAAACAGGAGGATGCTGTAGACGCGGAAGGGCCCGGACAGACTACGCTATCAGAGAGGTCAGTCGTCTTAGAACTCGCTGATATCGACGTTAACGTCGAGCAGTTTGAGGTAGGTCTCGTCGCCGCTGGCTTCGGCCAATCTCTCGCAGAGTTCACGCAGATCATCGTCTTCCCCTCGGATCGGTACTCGCTCCGATCTTTACCCTCTTCGAACCGCTAGCGGAGGAA
This sequence comes from Natronorubrum tibetense GA33, assembly GCF_000383975.1. Classification (NCBI taxonomy): domain Archaea; kingdom Methanobacteriati; phylum Methanobacteriota; class Halobacteria; order Halobacteriales; family Natrialbaceae; genus Natronorubrum; species Natronorubrum tibetense. Next base: position 3,309,313 of record NZ_KB913017.1, read on the forward strand.
GTGGACCTTCTCCAAGGGCGTCGGATTCCAGTGTGTCGTCATCACTGTCGATATCATAGAGTTGAATCTGACCTTTGAGCAGGCTGCCGCACTCAGTAAGCTCTGAGCTGAGCGTCAGTACGCCATCGTTTTTGTGTTGAGAATCATTTCCTATAGAATCTCTACTGGGTAGAAACTAAATTGGATAGTAAAAACTATTACTTAGTAGTGTGTGAGTGAGGGTATGGGGAAAGAGAAACGATCGATCGTGTTCACGAGCGAGGGGATTACCGTCAAGGAAGAGCGCAAAGCACCGCTTTCGAACGATACGAAGTACGTCACTATCGACGAGCTCGAGTGGGACGATTTCCCGATCGAGAACCTCACGATGGAGGTCACGAGTGTCTGGCCGAAAGTGAGTGACGAAGACGAGACCGCGCTAGAAGCCCTGGAATTCGAAGTAGAACGCCTGGAGCGAGCCGATGCCCAGACCGAAGCGTCGACGTCGGACGACTTCTGGGAGCAGGTGTACGAACAGACGGGAATCACGTACGAGGACGGAGAGATCACACTCAGTGGGAATAAAAACGCCAAGGATAACCTGGTCGCGTTCGTCAACTTCCTGCTCGTCAACGGATACCTCACGGAAGGCGATCTCCCGATCAAAAGCGGCTGGAAGCGGTACCTGATCAATACGGAGCCGCTTCATCAGAAGGGAGGATCGATGGCAGAGGATGTCGAGGTCACTGATGGGGTCTATCTCGAGACGAAGTACAGTCGAAAAGACATCTGCAAGAAGATCAAGGAACTCGCAGAGCGGGTCGGTGAGCTGGAATAACGATGTCATCGCAAATCGAGCACTGAATCACTACGTTTGAATGCCTGCCTAACAACCAGTCACACGAAAAGTTCCAGTGGAAACAAGGGGGTGTGATAAGATCAAACGTTGCGACGTACATGACTAGCTTGTTATTTGCTGATTAATATATTCGTGAATCCGAATTGCTACTTTTGTCGAGTGAGGGAAAGTGATTCTGATAACAAAATTTATGCAAGTACGATCAACTATGAGATCATCGAAAACCAGTCCTAGTCCTCAGCAAACTCGAGCAGCGACGTATCGACACCGAGCATCTTCAGGTATGTGTCGTCACCCGTAGCCTCGGCGAGACCCTCACAGACGTCCTGAAGTTCGTCGGTATCCCACTGCTCGAGATATTCACTCGTCGATTTGTCTTGTTCGAAGCGATACCGGAGGAAGTGTGCCTTATCGAGAGCGGTCAGATCACCGTTGTCCTCCTGGACCTTGCTCTGGACGTAGGCCTGGCGCTTTTCGTCGGCCCAGTCACACAGGACGAAATCATTGCCCTCGGTTCGGAAGAGGTGCATCTCTTTCATCGTCTCTTCGGCGGCATCGGAGTGTTTGAGATGCTTGTTTAGGTCGTCGTAGGACGGGTTGTACGCCTCGAGGAGATCGAGGTAGACGGCCTGTTCGCCACGGGTGTTGTCCTGAATAATCCCGTAGATTTTCTGGACGACCTCCTTGGCGGTCATAATATCGCTCCCACGATGAACCTCGCCATGATGTTTGGAGTACTCCTGGAAACACTTCCCCATCTCGATGACACCAATGTCCCCAGCTGCGAGATCACGACTCTCCTCGAGCGTTTCTCGAGTTTCGGCAGCCGTTCTGACGATACGTCGGCGGAGAGAGTTCCATGAGATCGGTCGATGGTCCTCGACAGGACGAGCGACGATGACGATGTCGAAGGAAACAGCTTCACCACCGATGAACTTGTTCAGATCAGAATTGATCGGATACGTCGCCGTGATCTCGAAGTCGTTCTCACAGAGCGACTCAAGTAACTCGCCCCAGGATTCCTCGTCGCTGTGGTGATAGGTGAACGCGAGGATGCCGTCGTCTTTCAGGGCTTGTCGGATAACGGCAAGTGCTTCGCCCATCTCGTGTTCGAAGTCCTCCGCGGTCTTGTCGAGATAGGGGTTCGTCACGATGGATTCCGCACGTGGGGTTTTGTCTTCATCAAAGCCAGGATATTCGTCCTTAAGAAGGATTTTTTGCCAGACGTAGAAGTAGTCAGCAACTTCTGAGTAGATAATATTATCGTAGTATGGAGGGTCGGTGATCACCGCGTCGTATTCGTCCTCTGCGGTTATGTTCCGCATGTCATCCTGATAAACCTCAGAATTTAAACCAATCGGTTGTGCGAACGCAGGTGTTTCATTGTTTTCGCCATTGTCGATATGACGTTCAGTCGGGGAATTAGCGTACTCAACTCCGCGAATGGTCATATCCCACATAGCGGCAAACGAACCGGACCCATGCTTGGTACCCCACAAATTGTTTTCAATAGGTCGTTGTGGCGCATCGAAAGAATTTGTGTTAAATATATTGGCAATAAGATTCTTCCCAGGGTTATAGGACGTCATCAACGTATTGTAATTCAAACTTTCTGTAAATGTTAGCAATAGATACTCTCTTATATCACGACTTTTCTCATCATCGATACGGTTGAGAAGTTTCGAAAGTGACAACAACTGCCTCGAATTAAACATATCTGTCCAATCTTTGAGGTTATGCTGAAATACGTCGTTCCCGCTCACTGATGACGCCGCCGTGATAGCACCTTTAGCAATCTCTTCATCAGGCACATATTCATGGAGATCCGTTCGCGTTTCCCACTCACGTTTCGCCTCTTCGAACAGTTGCTTGTCGGCGGCTTCTGCCTTTTTATAGCCTTTGTACGAGCTCTTCTCTAACTCCTGCTGGTCACACTCTTTACAGTAGTATTCGACCGCATAGAGGCGCAGGTCGTACCCACCCTGTTCGGCAATGCCGTCAGTGATCGACTCTTTCTGTCCACATTCGGGACAATTATAATAGCCTCCTCGAGATACGTTTCCTTCCTTGGGAACGAACTCATGGTCACACTTGTCGCACTCGCTTTCTTCTTGCCAGTCGTCGACGAGCGTCACTGCCCCACAGCCAGGACAGAGGACGTTGTGCTTGTCGTCGTTTTCGAACCGACCAGCAGCGACGCGGTAGTCTTTGAATAGTGGAACGGTATGACCACAGGAGACACAATCCAGTTCCTTCACCCAGAAATTGTACATCACGTCCGCGTCGTGCTCACCGTCGCAGTTCGGACACGGAGTCCTATAGTATTGGGTGATTTCGTCAGCGACGTCTTCTTTGACTTGCTCGAACGCCTCCTCAAGTTCCTCGACGTCAGTCTGGCCGGCCTCGAGTTGCTTCTTCGTAACGAACCATGCCACAGGGTTCAGATCGACCCCGACAGAGTCGACGCCGAAGCGAGAAGCCTCTACAAGTGAAGTCCCACCACCCATAAACGGATCGAGAATCTTCTTGTCTTTGATTCGGACGTCCTTCGGATAGAAGTCCCACAGTGATTCCGGATCGTCCATCGAAACCTCGCGAATAGCGTCGACGAGATCGTCATTGCTCAATCCATTGCTGCCGAGCGTCTGATTTTCGCCCGGTTCGTACACGTCAACGTCGTCGATCGTCGTCTCGTCGTCGAGAAGTGAATAGAGCGTAATCGCGCGGAAAAGACACCCCGGCCTGCGTGCCCACCACTTGTGCATTGTGTAGATGGGGCGGTACCACTGCTTCGCCCGACCCTCCTTTTCGGCAATCTCGTTCACTCGCTCGATCGGGAAGCCGCTTTCGATAGGGAGTTCAGAACGACCCTCCGACCGCTTAGATTGTTCCTGTTCAGACATGAGTCAGCCTTACCACACCTTTCCAGAGGACCCATATAAAAATACGCAACTGCGCGGTCTCTGTGGTGGTTCTTAGTACAGATGGCTATAAAAGGACAGAGCATCATAAAGGTTGTATATCAACAAATTCTGATTAGATAATATGAACTATCGAATCGTAGTGACCGTCGGACTTACCGCGATCATAGGAGCAGCAAAACTCATCTCCAAGCTCCGAAGCAAAGCTGACGACGAAGAAGAGACCCCACAGGACGATCAGGAGTCAGACGAGGCTAACGCTTCTGAGTCGGATACGCAGTCTTTCACCGACGAAACGGCAACCCACTCCAGATCTTCGGAATATAACTCCTCAGAACAGAAGGAATCCTGGGAGGCTCACAAGAGAGCAACGCGGCGTAGTCCTCCCGTCGAGCTCGGAGAGGTCCACGAACTGGGGGTCGAAGAAGTCCTGGATCACCACACTGGCAAGCAACAAGCGCGTGGAAAAATCGAAGGATTCCAAGTTTTCGTCGACGATGTACCCAGTGATATCCGTCCGTTAGATATGATCCGAGTCAAAATTTTGTCTTATGGAAGGGGGCGGACCTCTGCAGAGGCCAAGTTCTTAGAACGAATGTAAATCCTCACGTGGCATTTAGAAGGTCAGCCGGGAGACAGAAACCTTCACAACGGTTGACTCGAACGCTGTCTATATGTCCGAAACGATCGAGGATCTCCTCGCAGACATCAACACTGATGTCTATCTCCCGGGACTCCAGCGTGAGTTCGTCTGGTCACCGAACCAGATCGAAACACTGTTTGATTCGCTCATCCGCGGCTATCCGATTGGTGTTCTTCTTAAGTGGGACATCCGCCGTGCTCGAGACGACTACTACGCATACGAGTTCATCCCGGAATACATTGCTGACGATGGACGCGTTCCCCGGTCAATCAAGAATCAGGGTTTCAGACGGAACAACAAAGGCGTCGATGATGCTGATGCGGACTCACTGATCATCGACGGGCAACAACGCCTGAACTCGCTCTATATTGCCCTGTACGGGAGTATCGCCACATACACAGGCGGAAGCGGACGCACCAGAGACGAGTCCCGGTACTGGGACGAGAAGAAACTCTGCGTGAACCTCTTCGGTCACCCACAGCACGATCGCGACGGCCTCGCCGGCGACTACGAGTTCAGCTTCCGTCGATCCGATCAGTTCGCCGATGAAGACGAATTCGGATACGAACACCGAGGCGGAACTCACCGGTACTGGTTCCCCCTTCCCGACGCCATCGCTGACGACGGACTTCTGCGAGAGCAATCTGACCTACGAACACTTGCGAAGGACCGAGTTCGATCAACGACTATCGAAGCCGATGAGGAGACCCGCGAAGCGCTATACGATTCGGCGTCGCTGGTCATGGACGAGCTTTATCATAACGTAATGAAGAGCGAACTCCCAGTGGAGACGATCAAGAAGGACAATCACCACATCAAGGAGATTTTCCAGCGGATCAATATCCAAGGAGAGGAGCCTCGTCCCTACCAGCTCATGCTGTCGAAGCTGATGAGCACGTGGCCGTACATGGAAGACCGGCCATTCAATCCTCGAGGGAAGGTAGAAGACTGGATTGAGGACTTCAAGAGCGACTTCCCTGGGTACGAGACGGAAATCGATCGGGACTTGTTCATGCGATACTCGTACATGCTCCTCGACGACGATCTCGCCGGAAAGACCTCGGTCAATAACCTTTCCGAGAAGGATATGGAAACGCTCCGAGCGAAGTGGATGGGTGGTCCAGAGGAGTATTCGTACGCTCCCTTCGAGTGGTTCCCTCGAGCGATGGGGATATCACTTGAGAGCCTCCTCGCGATCGGCTTCTCTGAGTACACAATGGGGTCGAAGAGCCATATCGCACTGCTGGCGAAGTTCTTCTACGAGAATCCATCGATAGACCATACTGATCCTGAGATTCGAAATGATATCTTCAAGTTCTTCGCAACGCTGCTGTTGTTGAACGAGAGCCATGGACTCCTGCGGCGAACGAAAGCCCGGACGATCATGTCGGTCGTCTCAGAAAACAAAGGGGAATTCTCGTCATTCCCAGCACGTGAGCTATTCGACCAACTTGGTGTCAGTCCTGCCAGAGAAGACATCGAACGAGTAGTTGACCATGCGAGTTACAATCCGAACGCCACGGGATCAGTGACGTTCACCAGTCGAAACGTTGCTGCAGTACTGGGGCTCCTCGATGGAATCTACGGCGACCGAAACATCAGTGACTACGAGGTCGATCACATCTTCCCTGCCAGCAGAGAAGACGAGGTGAGTGATGCAGTTGGTGAGGATGTCAACATCCATAGACTCGGGAACCTGCAGTTGTTGCACCACCGAGTGAACAACAGTGAGAAGGATACTCAATGGCCGCTCGACTGGTTCGAAGACATTTCTGAGAGTGAGCAGCGACGATATCGCAACGACAACGTGTATCCCGAAGATGTAGAAATGACGCCCGAAAACTACACCGAGTTCGTCGAGAAACGGGAGCAGCTGATCAAGAGACAGTTGATCGGTCGATACGTCAGCGGCATGGAAGCAGAGTAACTGAAGAATGTGAATTGAGTAACTACAACCGAATCAGTGATGTATTGGCGGCAAGCTACAGTTCTGCACTTATTAACGATCCATGGACCTCCCAATTGACCCAACGCAAAACGACGCGTCACCACAAGAACTCATTCGCAATCTCCCCTCGCAGGCCGCACGTCGTCGCGTCCTCCAAGCGGCCGATATCTCCATCGACGTCGACGATCGGAGCTTCGCCGACACGCTCGATGAACTCTCTCAGATCGAACTCCGGCGAGCAGCGTCACAGCTCCGCTTTGCGGGCGCCCGGACAGTCTACTACTACCGAGTCGATGGACTGCGCCAGGTCTCACCCGACGGTGCAACCGGCCGAGTCGGGGATGTGGGCTCCCCGGGCGCGTACGGGCCCGAAGTCCAGACCGCCGTCAGGGATCACGACCGCATCTACGTCGTCTGCAATGTCCCCGACACCGGATCCCAGACACAACTGACGATCTCGAAAGAAAACCGGCCGACGACCGTCGCGACGTTCAAACCGAGAACACAGCTTCTCGCCGTTCGGGCATCCGACGACGGCACCGCAGACGCGACTGTACAGGCGGTGCTGAGTTATCTGGAACTGGATGATGCAACCCGTATTTCTTTCCTCGATACCGGGTTCCGGGGACGGCTCGAGGATGCCTGCGTAGATGGGTATTCGACGCTCCGACTGAGGAATACGAACCCTCGAGACAGCTCACGGGAGGTCGAGGTTCGGTCAAAAGAATCGGAGACTGAGAATGTAGCTGACGTTCGTACCGATGCGATCGTTGAGGACCTACTCCGGCGTGGTGACACGGAACTCGACACGGCGACGGGACTCGTCGCCGTCCCGACTGACGTCCGATCGATGGAACACGGCGAACCCCTGCACCCGCGGGTGACAATTGGATTTCCGGATGGGTGGGTAACCTTCGAACAGTTTGTGCCCGAGCAGGTGTTGATTGCGTTCGACAATATAGTGCGGGAATCCCTTTGATATACGACCAAGTAATCTGAATGGCGTGATCGAATAGCGTACTGATAGCCGATAAACTCAGCTATAATTGTCAAGAGAGCAACTTACAATACGTTCCGGAACACGTTATACTTCTTCTCTATCGAGATATTCGATTGTGCTATTCGAAACGAGCCGATATTTCAAGAAGTGATCACGGATAAGGGTGTAGCTGCCCCGGTTTTATTATATTCAGGGTCGTTTCTCCGCAGTATATGCTGAGGAGAATTGTCGATTTTCTAAACCCTTGGAAGCGAAACGACCCGAATTTGTTGGAGTATCTGGAGCTAAATGAGTGGTACGAATCGTTGTCTGAAGAAGAGCAGCGAAAGCTGGGGAAGTACAGTACGGTATTTGGCGAGAGCGATGTGGGTGCGTTATTGAACCAATCTATCTCGTCGACCTCGCAAACGCAGCAGTCGTATCTGAAGAGTGTCGGCTCGAGAGCGGCTAGAAACGAAGACTACGAATTTGCTGAGAAAGTTCTTCTCAGGGCGCTGGAGGCAGAAGATGATAATCCGAACGATCGCCATTTCGTGTACAATACGCTCATCAGAATGTACTACGACCAGCGGGATGAGCGAGCCGATGCGATCGAGAACTGTATCAAATACTGTAAAGAGGACATCGATCACATCGACGAATTCCTGAGCGTGTTGGACCAGGACTCCAACATCGATCACCTTCCGTCAATTCCCTCGTTCAAGCGGTTAGCCATAATTTATGAAAGACAGGGAAAGTACCGAGATGCCGTCGAAATTTGTGAGATGGCTCTCGAGCGTGGGTTAACAGACGGGACGAAAGGTGGGTTCGAAGGACGAAAACAACGTCTTCAAAGTCAAATAGACGACTCATGACAAAAGGGATTGCACGAATTGTGGCTGGGATGTTAAAGAGTGAGAAAGGATTTTCTGTCAGAGGGGCGATGGTTTGGATACCTTTTCAACAGAACCCATTCCAGATCCAAGACCACATTGCTCATGCGCTACGGTTGCACGGGTACGAGGTTAAAGGTAGAAATCACAGATCCTACGCTGGCCTTGAATTGGGCGTACCAGGAGCGCGTGAACTATCCGATTACGAACTTCGTGACGTCCTCCAAGAGACCTACGGATATAGTGGTCGAATCGCCGGCCTTTCGCACGAGAATCAGGCATTCGAGATCAAGGCAATTGAACCCGGAAACATATTGGAGATTCCCGCCATAGGATGGCTCGGTGACGAGTCTCGAGTTGTTATTGGCGAATACAGCGGGATTTACGTTGCAAAAGTCCATACTGATACTCTCGAGGTTCACGACAGTACGAGAACACTGAGAGTGGTTCATCCAGCATACGATCGGTCAGAGACGACGCCCGAAGAACTAATCAATAGAAACGAAGTGATCGTAAAGAGGCGGGAGTGGTCTGGATATCCGCAGCAGCAGATTACATAGGTTGATACGTGACGAGATGATCGCCTCCTAGCTATTCCTCGGTAAATTCGAACACCGAGGTGTCGACGCCGAACATTTTCAGGTGCGAATTATCGTTTGTCTCTTCGGCAAGTCCCTCATATACCCCTTGATTTCCTTGGTATCGTACTAGCTGTGTCTCGTCGAATTAGATCCAATTGTCTCGCCTAACTGATCACACATACACTATTCACAGACGGTTAATTTCTGTAATGAATACGCACGCCGTCGGGCCGATACTCGATATCGTCGATACGCTTAGTGAGTGTCGGAACTCTATCGAACACACGATAGACGTGCGGATTGTCCGACAACGCGTGATGTACGCGCACGACTCTGTAACTGTCGGGTCGATTTACTGCCGTTGCGTGTTCGTTACTCGTCAGCGTGAACGTGGATACCTCGTCACCCTTGCTAGCCTTGACCTCGACGAGCGACTGGTGCTTCTGTCCGAGACCAGCGATGGTGAGATCCGTCGCAGGACCTGCTATTTTCGCTCCCTCGAGTAAGATGTCGTACCCTCGATTTTCAGTACTGACGTCGAATACCTCGACGAGTCGCTCTTCACCATCGCACTCACCACGGATGGTGGCTCTTCGATTCTCTTCGTCTTCAATCGATTCCTCGAATCGTCCGTTCGCCTGAAGATAGTTCTCCACGACTCTTCGAAGTTCGTCAAACACGAACTGCTCACCGCAGTCGCCAATCTCTTGTCTGTCGGCGTCGCTGTGACCGAATCCACCACTGCCACCACTGTTGTTCTTGTAATTTGATTTTCGGTGGTGGCTTGTCGTAGACTCCGATTTATCGCCACGTTTTCGATCCGGTTTCGTCGTTCTCGTTCGCGACCGATTCTGGTTTCCAGTTCTCGTTTGTGTTTTCTCCCGATTTGTCGTCGACGAGCTTGCCTTTTCCCGATCTATAGGCGTGCGATTAATGTCATTTGATCCGGCAGTTTGATTCGATCTCTCCGACTCGTCGGTTCGTTTCTCGACGCTCGGCTCTGTCTGTTCCTCGTGGGTGATTTCGTCTGATTCCTCAGTAACCGATGTATTCTCCCCAGCTTCCGATTCGAGCGATGGAATCTGATCGTCTACGTATGGAGATGGTGTCGTAGATGTCGACTCTGGTTGTACAGGATCCTCCTCGATCGTGGGCTCTTCTGTCGTTGATGTATCCGATCGAGATTCCTCATCCTCTGCTTTCGCTTCGTCTACTTCCTCCGTTTCGACACTCGGTTTCGTTTCTTCTGTCGATGTCTCCTGCTGTGATTCCACTTCGATGGCCGGTAGAACGTGATACTTGTATTCGCTGTCTTCGAGAAACGCGCGGATCAACTCGTCGGATTTGCCAACCGCTCCCTTCATCAAGGAACTCAATCGAGAACGGTCCGTGGATTCCAGCTCGAGTTCTCTCGTGAGAGCGTCGATGAGAGCGAATCCTGCCTTATCGTCATCTCTGAGTACGATCGTTTTCTCTTCCACATCGATGAAGCACTGTCGATCGTTGGTCGTAACTACGTACTCTCCATTGAGGAAGTACGTGCACGAGATCTCGTCAGTCCTGTAGACCGAGAACCCACCCATTTTTTGAAGGCGCTCTACTCCAGAACTTTCGGTACTCTGGACGTAGCTGTACGCAACGTCCAGTACCTGCGAATAGTTCTCGGTGAGCCGCTCGGCGGGCATATCGTCCGGAACTGGGGTCGTAAGTTCCGTCCGCAACGCTGGCTCCAGTGGGTTGGTTCCGGTCAACGTCTCGAGTCGTTCCTCATAAACGGGATCCGTGTATCGCTGGTTACGCTCTAGATGAAGTATCCGTTCCTGGATTGGAGTTGGAAGAGTGGAGACTAGCGTCGAATTATCACTGTGATACTCAACGTCGCCGTAAGCACTGAGAGTGTTTGCTGCTGTCGGGACGGAGCCCTGCTTTTCGAGCATCGTCGTTGCTTTCTCAAGTGGATCTGCTGGACCACCGACCTGATCTCGAGGGAGGTACACCACTTCTTGAAGCACTTGCCACCATGCTTCTTTGCGATCGGTTCCCTCCAGTTGTTCTTCTTCCGAGTCGGATAGTTCCCGACCTAAAAAGGAAATATAGTCGTCTAATTCGGGTTCCTTCTTCGTGTCGAGTTCTTTCAAGAGCGGCCACGCGTCGGGATAGATGTCCGAAACCGGGACGAGATAATCACCGAGTGACTGACCTGACCACGTCACCTGTGATGACTTACGGAACGGCGTTTCAGCGTTCCGCACGAATACGAACGGGAGGTCCTTCAGTTGGTCGACCACGTCTTCGTTCACTGACCCTGCGTCCAACTCGGGTAGTTTTTCGGAGATAGCCCAGAGTTGTTGTCTGATAGTCCGCTCGATCTCGTCAGCGTGGAACTCATCAAGGTCGCGCCGATACGTATCGATCTGCTGGCTCAGTGTACTGATGGTAACCTGTACTCCCGGAGACTGACGTATCCCGAGGAATTCAATGAGTTCAAGAGATTTTGGTTCTGGCTCAATGAACGTTACAGGCTTATCCTCGGTCAGTTCGTTTCGAACGAAGAGATTTTGTGCC